>DATDUD010000029.1:0-13015 GCA_036517735.1 Minisyncoccota bacterium
GAGCATACGGTCCGAGAATCCCTCCTGTCAGTCATGGAGAAGCAGAATGAGGAGCGTATGCGGGCTACTGCGGCCGGGTTCCTTATCACTGCCGACGTTATTGATAAGAAGATAGGGGTGTTGTCTGAGGGACAGAAGGGCCTTGTGGCTTTTGCGCGCCTCGTCCTTGAGCGTCCGGGACTCCTTATTCTTGACGAGCCGACCAATCACATAAACTTCAGGCATCTTCCTGTTATCGCAAAAGCTCTGGACCAGTACGAAGGCGCCATGGTGCTCGTCTCCCATGTTCCGGAATTCGTTGCACAAATCCGCATAGACGAGATACTCGACCTTGGAAAGTAGCCATGTACTACGTATATATCCTTGAATGTGAGGATGGGAGCCTCTATACCGGCATTACGACCGACGTTGAGCGTCGCTTTGCGGAACATGTACGCGGAGAAGGGGGGCACTATACCCGAGCCAAGAAAGCGAAGAGGGTGGTATACACTGAAAAGCATTCTGGTCGCAGTGCGGCTTTAAAGAAGGAAGCGGACATAAAGACACGGTCGAGAGAGGAGAAGCTAAGGATTATACAAAGACAGCAAACATGACCCAGAACGTCATATTAGGTATACTTTACGTATCATGCGGTTCAATATCATTTTTAAACGCATAAGCTCAGCAGTTCTAGTTCTTACGCTCGTATTCGCTCTGCCCGTACAGGCGTATGCAGCACTTGAGGTATCTGGCTGGATCCCGTACTGGAGGACCACTGACGGCACGGCCGCCGCACGCAAACACATCGAGCAGTTCACCGAAGTGAACCCTTTTGCATATTCCGTAAAGAGCGACGGTAGTCTTGCGGACACGGCAAAGATAAGCCAGTCAGCCTGGAAAAGACTCATTCGTGATGCCCGCAAAAAGGACGTACGTGTAGTTCCCACCGTCATGTGGAGCGATACCGCGAACATCCACAAAATCCTGTCGGACACGAAGTTGCGCGCTGCCCATGTAAAAGCAATTGCGGACATGGTCGAAGACAACGACTTTGATGGAGTCGACATCGACTATGAAGGCAAGAAGGCTGAGACACGCAACTCGTACAGCGCCTTCCTGCGTGAGCTTTCCATTGAACTTAAGAAGGACGACAAGTGGCTCCAGTGCACCATCGAGGCCCGCATGCCCCTTGCAGCTCGCTTCTCAGGAACGCCGCCCCCAAACATTGAGTACGCGAATGATCTTCCACGAGTGAACCAATACTGCGACCGCGTGCGCATCATGACGTACGACCAACAGACCGCAGATATCCAACTCAACCGCGCACATGCAGGAGAGCCGTATGCTCCGGTCTCCGATGCCGAATGGGTCGAGAAGGTCGTGAACTACATGGACAACGACATCGACCGCAACAAGATGATGCTCGGCGTTGCTACGTACGGGACTATATACCAGCTTATAACGAACACGAATGGAACTGGCTTCTCGTACATCAAGCTTGAAGCATTTAACCCCCGCTATGGATGGGACATTGCAGAGGAATACGAACTCACGCCAGAGCGCGGCCCATCAGGAGAACTTGAGCTTACCTTCGTCCCCAAAGATACTTCCAGTTCGCTTCCCGACCAGAAAGAACTAGCTCGCCTTGCTCCAAAAAGCACCGAGTCCGCATACCTTGCATCGGAAGGAGCACTTGTGTACGCGAAGAAGAACCACAAAAGCGCCCTTTTCCACTTCATCACTTGGAGCGATGAGGGAGCCATAAAGGAGAAGGTTGATCTTGCCGAGAAACTTAATGTCGCAGGCATTGCTGTATTCAAGATCGACGGAGGAACCGACCCAGATATATGGGATGCTCTTCCTGATAATGCGCTCAAGGTGACTAACGCTCCCGAAGGAAACCCTGGAGCTCCAATCGCAACTACGCCGAGCATCCCGATTACCCCCACGCCATCAGTCGGTACGTATACGTTTTCAACCAATCTTGAGTTCGGCATGGAAGTCTCGGCAGTGCTTGAGCTCCAGAACCGTCTTGCATCCCTCGGATACCTGAAGGCAACACCTAACGGGTACTTTGGCCCAGCCACCAAGGCTTCCGTAATCGCATGGCAGCGCGCAAGCAGCCTGCCCGGAACAGGCTTCTTTGGCCCCCTGTCCAGGGCAAAGATGAACGCTGAGAGCTAAATCGGGTACACTAGAGCTTCATGGCAACAACGCGCAAGCGGTACGTACCCGGGGACTTCACTCTTAATGTGAAGCGCTCTTTTGCAGGCCTCGGTCTCTTCGCTGGGGAGCGCATACCCAAAAACTCCTGCATCATCGAATACGTAGGGAGGAAGGTCTCGAAGAAGGAGGAGATAACGAGCAAGAGCAAATACCTATTCTCGGTGAACCGAAATAAGACCATTGACGGAAAGCCGAAGATCAACAAGGCGGGGTATATTAACCACTCGTGTAAGCCGAATGCCGAACCTTTCATATACAAACAACGTGTCTGGATATTTGCCACAAGGAGCATTAAACCGGGGGAGGAGATAATGTACGACTATGGAGAGGAGTACGTTAAAGAGCACTGCACTCCCTGCAAGTGTGAGTACTGTAGGAAGGGTAAGAGAAGGTAAGCTCTTGCGTCTTATATTCAAAGGGCTAGAGTTAACGCATACATGAAGCACCCGAAAGAGTACCGCCAGAAAGTCTACGACTATGTCGAGGAACTCCTCGGCCGCCCCCTCACCTATGGGGAGCACGATGACCTGAGGGACATAATGAGCGAGTATATATCCAGCGTCACCAGCCTCCAGACGGTTGTAGGCCGCATTTTTTGTGCCCACGAATGGATAGGAGACAAGATGGTGGAGAGCGGTAGCAAGCAGACCCGCGCGTATGTAAAGTGCGTCAAATGCGATAAGCGCATAATGAAGCGGATGCCTACAGTCTCTTTTGATGCGTAGAAAGGCCCGCCTTGTGCAGGCCTTTCCTTACGCTTCTTCTCGAGATCCTCTGCCTGCCTGACCTCCTTTCCTTCCGGCTTCTCGGGCCTCTTCGGGAGTGAACTGGTGAGCCGTACCTTTTTCATGTGCAGCCCGTCCTCCCTTAGCTGCTATTTCCCGCTGCTGGTTCGGATCCATGGCAGCGAAGCCGCGCCTGCTTCTCATTTGGGTAGCTGTTGCCATATATGCCGTTCATTAGGTTGGTAATGAGTCTCAACTGTAGTGGAAGGGTAGTGAACTCTCGGTGAACTATTCAAGTATGGCGTCCGCAAGCCCGTAGCCTACGAGTCCACTCAAACCCGACTCAATGGTTTCTTAAAGAGGATTCCAAACATCGTTTCAGACTGCCACAGCAGCCAGTGCTATAAAAACTAGGGCGCAAGTACAACGGAAGCGAGAAGTCGATCGAATTCCGCAAGAAGCGTGTCTTCGGGAGTAAGCCAGGTGACTGAGAAGACATATGCGCGCCCACCTTCCGTAACAATGACCGACTTCCCTTCATACAGCCCGCTCCAGGAGTAGGTGACACCGGTTATCTCTCCGCGCCCAATAGGAGCGGCATCGGATGTACGAACTGTCCAGTTGGTGTCAGAGCGCACCCAGTCCTCAGCAGGGAGCTTGTCGGGGTTCGGATACACTTCAACCGTTATCGAGACTGGGCCTTCTCTCGCAACTGTTGAGCGGCCTTCAAGCACGTTCCGGTTCTCGACAGTGTCCTCAACCAGAACAAGTGAAAGTTGCGGGCGGTTGTTCGGTGTATCTCGTTCTTTGAGATAGAGAGAAGGAGAATAACTGAAAGAAAGACCGTATGCTGAGGAGTTATACATACGAACATTGTCTGTAGACTCTTCGATCATTATGGGGGCCTGCACGTCGCGTTTATACAAAAAGAGATAGCTGGTAAGGGCGAGTGCCAGGAGCGCGAGAAGTAGCATAAAAATAAGAAGTATTCGATTCATATTTCTTATCCTAGCCGAAAGGGAGTGGATTTCCTATGAGAACAGCACCTTCTTTCGAATAAAGAAGAGCAAAAGGAAAGCAACCGCACTAGCAATTATCTTTGAGAGGAGATAGTAGAGGCCAGCAATCTCCGTGAAGTACCAGAGAAAGAACTCCGTTATGGCTAGTCCGACCATTGAGATCAGTAGGAACGTCCCAAAGCGGGTGGTATGCCCGTCGACAGAGCAGGTTGCAAATACCCAATTGACACACATGAAATACGACCAAACCTGGCCGGCCAAAAAGCCTACTGCTGCCGAGAGAAGGTAGTGAACCTCGAAGTGCTCCGTGAGGATAATGAGGATGCCAAAGTCGATAACGGAGGTTACACCTCCAACGGGAAGAAACCGCAGGAACTCGACCCGCGTATTCTTCGCCTTGCCTATGAACAACCCCTGTAGCATCTCTTAATCCTGGGCTGCAGTTAGTTCACCTGCATCTCGGAGACCGGAGTGCTCTTCATGACCTCGATAGTCGACTCGGGTATCTGGAAGTGCGGGTGGCTTTCGAATATTTTCGCCGCTTCCTCGGGCGACTCTGCCTCGACTATCGAATACATCATGATGTCGTTCTTTGCATCCGAAGTGCCGTTAGCGTTCACGAGCTTGGTTTTGCCAGCAGCTGCAGTCTCGCCAACGATGGAAGCCTTGTGCTCCTCAAGCCAGGTATCCCATTCCTGCTGCATCTTTTCCATTTGTTGTTTCTGCACTTCAGAATCGGTCTTCATCCACTCTTCGATAATTCGTTGTGGGGTCTTATATATAGCTAGGAATTGCATATGTATATCAGTTATATGTCTTTATATGGTATGCCCGGATCTAAAAATGCACAATTCATCGTTGCTTCAGGGAAATGTTGCCACGGTATGGAGGTAACAGTAACGAACGACACATGGATTCATACGCAGCACCGAGTACTAAGCCTATATACAGAGGGACACAGATAGTCTGGTATATCCTCGGCATCATCGAGGCACTCCTTCTTTTCCGATTCCTTCTCCGCTTGTTCGGAGCTAATCCGGCAGCCGGCTTCACCGACCTCATCTACTCGCTCGCATACCCCTTCGTACTCCCGTTCCAGGCAGTCTTCAGCGCAACCAAGGTGTCAGGAAGTGTCTTCGAGTGGACAACTTTACTTGCGATGCTCGTGTACTGGCTCGTAGCGCTTGGCATTATCCGAGCTCTCGTCATGGGCAAGGCAGTATCAACGCCAGAGGCTGCGGCAAAGCTTGAGGTACAGGAATAGAAAGGAATAGAAAAGGGGCCGCCATCATCGTGGCGGCCCTTGTTGTTGTGCGATCCGCTCGACAACGACCTTAACCTCATCACCTGCGGAGGAACGTGGAATGCTGACCGGAAAAGCTACTCTAACCGACTCATCGTATTTAGTGATATAGAGGAAGGTGGTTGAACAACAAAAGGACTCTTTCGAGTCCCTCTGTCCTGCTCTGCTCCCAGAACTTCACGTTAATATACCAATTCTTTTCAACCGAGATTACATGAGCCATATGGCCTCGCAGCTCTATTTGATTAAGTCAATGGAGAAAATGAGTTTACTGCCTTAGAGATAGTCGCGTAGCTTGTCACCAGTGGTTGTGAGCGAATTATCAGAGATGAGCAAGGATTAAAAAGTGATTCTTCATTGTATGCATAGCCATTTCATGACAGACTGACGCTGAATGGTTCTGTTTTCTCTCAAATACATAATAATGATGGCAATCCTCCTAGGAGTCGTCCTGATGACTTCTGGTAGTGAGCGAATAAGATGCGCACTCGATCTGTTCTGTAACACTACAACAACAGTTGTCCCTCTTGAGGAATCTGTAGCCACCACGACAATTTCAGTTACCGCGACAACCACCGTTAAAGAAACTCCCGTGGCTCCGAGGAGCGTGCCGGCCACGCCGATAGTCCCCGCACCTCCCATCGCCCCTCCGCCAACAGTCACCGCGCCCGTAGTGGTAGTAGAAGAGGGTCCGACCACGTTCTCCGTATCGGCAGTCCCTCTGCTCTCTGGAGGAGATGTGGAGAGGGGAGACTCCGTACCTCTCTCATATCTCCAGATAGTGAACAGAGGTTCGTATGCAGCGCGCTTAGAAGGATTTTGGATAAAACAAAATGGGAATGCTCCGACCCGCACGGTTATTGGACTTTCAACTGTTGATGATAAAGGAGGGTCGAGGGGCCAGACTGGCGGAACAGAAGGGTCAACTCCATTTAGTAATGGGGTGGCATTCGCTCCCACTGACGCACTCTTTCAGCCGGGGCAAATGAGGCTCTTTACGATAATGGCCACAATGAGTTCTGATATTTCTACCTATGTCGGCACGGAATTGAAAATAGACGTTACTTCATTGCAAGCGGAAGAAGTAACTTTTATTGGTTCATTCCCCATTCGAGGGACTACGTGGACTCTGTCACAGTGATTCTTACTAGCTCCCCATACTGGACAGGTTTAGAACTCTGAACTGGATAGAAATTGAGAGGGAACTACAGATAATTAGTTTGTATAACAGAAAAAGCCCCCACATCATCGAAGTGTGAGGGCTCCCGTGACTAATCGGGCTAAGTCTTTGCCTTAAGCGCTTGCTCTCGGCAGTTCCCATTCCTTGCGACGCCAACGACGCCAACTAATCTCCTCCCATTCCAAGCCTTTCAGCTTGTAAATGGTGAGATTGGGGAGATCATCGTACTCGTCATCTCCGTTGAGTTCGACTACGAAACGAATGTTGGTTGGGCGAGAGCGAACAAGCTGATACCCGATAGATTCAACCTTCGTTACCGTCGCATGACCAGAGCCCGTTTCGGCATCGATAGAGTAGCGAAGCTGTTGCACAGCTCCGTCTTCTGTGACGCTCCAGAAGAGCCTGGAATGCGTTACCAAAACCATGTGATCCCATACGGGTTCGCAGGAGTGATAATAAGGCTCTACTTCAAGCAGATTTTCGTCCGCTTTCCGTACCAGAATGTGTTCGATACCATCGGCGTTCAGACACTGCTGACGCATGATGGTGGCGATGAACGGGAATTCTTTGACCATAAGGTCATACTTTACCGAATTCATTTGTCTTCTCCTGTCCCAGGATTGAAGGTTTGAGCACTACTTTTCCAAGTTCCCCTTGGCCCGCTAGTGCGCGAGAATGTAAAAGAAATATACTACCTATTGCTAGAATAGCATATTCCCTAATTATGTCAAGCTCCGGCGGTAGGATTCGAACCTACGACCAACCCGTTAACAGCGGGCCGCTCTACCACTGAGCTACGCCGGAATAATCCACTACAGAACCTCGCTATTCTAGGCTGAACAAGCAAATCCAGCAACCTGACGCTGATATACTTTCCCTATGCTCACCCTCTATACCAAACCCGGCTGTTCCTTCTGTGCACAAGTTAAAGAAGAAGCTATATTCCTGGGCATTGAATACAACGAGCGCAGTATTGCTGACGAAGGGGTCATTGAGGAGCTTGTTAAGAAAGGTGGAGAGCGCCATGTGCCGTTTCTGATTGACGACGAAGCAGGTGTATCCATGTACGGCTCGGACAAGATCATCGCTCATCTTCATAAGCGCTTCAAGTAAGGGGAGGTACGATACTTTAAATTTAAATAAACATATGAATATCCAGTTCAAGAACTCAGACGGGTCGCTCTCTCCGGCTCTCCAAGAGCATGTTGAAGGGAAACTTGTGAAGCTCGCCAAACTTACGGATACAACAGAACACTCAGCAAACGCCGTCTTTAGTCTTGAACGTTCTGTGGGTTCCCACCAATCCGGTGATGTGTGGGAAGCGGCTATAACGATTGATGTGCTGGGCGACCGGTTCTATACCTCTGAACTTGCGGAGTTCCCCGAGAAAGCTGCAGAGAAAGTGCTCAAGGAAATACGCATTGAGCTCAAGAAAGCCAAAGGAAAGCGTCAGGCGTTAACAAAGCGGGAGGGAGGTTTCTGGAAAAGGATGCAGCAGAGATTTACGAAATCATAGATTGAAACGGCCTCTGCTCTATGACAGCCTATTCCACCTCCCACCCTGCGTGCGCGAGCATCGAATAATCCTGTTCCGATTTGCTTTCAGGAACAATGCGCTCGATCACGAACATATCTCCTCTTCTTGAAGCTTTGAGCACCTTCACCCGAATACGTTTGTCTCCCTTTACGGCATAGAAGAAAGTGCCAGGAGATTCTCGATACGCACGGTACTTCCTCCAGTTAATTTCCGTATCATCCTTGAGAGAAAGCAGACCTTCCTTCTTTGCTATCTTTCGTGCGAACGTCGCCTGACTTTCGTCCTGCGGCACGAGAGAAAGAGCGCCTGATACAAAAGCCGGAAGGACCTCTATGAGAAGCTCGGCACCGAGCCGTATGAGGCGGGCGCGCAGTTCCTGCGTCGTCTCCTCCGGCTCTATGCTCGTCGCACGCTGCACGACAATATCGCCTGCGTCCATCTTGAGCGCTAGGCGCTGTATGGTGACTCCAGTCTCATTCTCTCCTGAAAGAAGTGCTGACTCCACGGGGGATGCTCCACGGTATTTAGGGAGAAGGGAATAATGGATATTCAAAACGCCAAGAGGGAAGGCGTCTATGACTTCCCGTGGAAGGAGTTTCCCATAGGCGACGACGACTGCGTATTCTGCGCCGTACGAAGAGATATCGTTCAAAAACGCGTTATCAAGCTTCTCGGGAACAAGCACGGGAATCCCGGCTGATTCGGCAAATACTTTAGTTTCGGACGGAGCAAGTTCAAGCCCACGCCCGCGAGGGGCGTCCGGAGAGGTAACCACAATGCTCGGGGTGTATCCAGCCTCAAGGAGAAGGGAAAGCGTATCCCGCGCGACATACGGGGTCCCAAAAAATGCGAAAGGTATCTTAACGTTCTCGTGCTCGTTCATATTGCTCTTCAGTTATCTCCACCAAATCGGTCGCTTGGTCTATGAAAAGAATTCCATCCAGGTGGTCGGTCTCATGCTGAAAGACCTGGGCGAGGATTCCACCGCCTCCGCGCTCAAAGACTGTGCCGTCAGTATGTCTGGCACGTACGGTTGCACGTTCGTGCCTGAGGACCTTTCCATATATGCGTCTCACTGAAAGACAGCCTTCTTCCATCAGAATGCTTCTGCGTGAGGTCTTTATGATCTCTGGATTTATGTACACGCCGATGTCAGGCTCAGTGCCTTCACTGTCTGGATGCATACGCTCGTGTCTTACCACAAAGATGCGGAGCGATATGCCGATCTGGGGCGCTGCAAGCGCCACCCCGTCCTTTTCCTTGTCGAGGGCAGCAAGCATCTGCTCGACGGTTTCCGTAAGCCCAGGGGATCCGAAGTCCTTCTCAGGAACCAGGTCCGCTATGCGACGAAGCACCGGGTTGCTTTCTTGGACGATGACATCCTTCATGCGGTTGACGATACCATGTTCAGTACTAGAAAAGCCTCTCGGGTGAGAGGCCTTGCGAAAGAGCGGGAAAAGTACGTGGAAGGCGGAGGTCACTGCAAAAGCCTCCCACGCACCATTCCTGCTGCCCTTATTAGGGGGCAGTCGCTGTTCAGATAAGAGCCATGCGAGCTCCATCGCGAACACATCCACCGGCCTAGTCGCTTCGGTTGCGATTCCACCGATGAACAATTCAATCAAATCACCAAAACGACTCTGGGTCAACCAACACCCTGACTGATGGCGGGAGAGAGGCCAGTCGAGCCGAAAGGGTAGTGTCCGGCCATGCGTCCTTCTGCATATGAAGCACAAGCGTGCGCTTGGAGTGATTTTGTTTGATAAAGCGGTCGGGAACACTCTGCGCGATGTGAGGAGAGATCGCATCTTTCACCAATCTCTCAATTGAGTCGAGTCCTTTCGGACTTCCCTGCCACGAAAGCGAAATAAGCGTGCCGTACGGAGGATATCCAAGGGCTTTCCTAAGAGAGCTCTCCTCATCGAAGAAAGAGGTATCTTTCGGATCGCGCAGCGTCTTCACAGCAGCGTCGTCCGGAAGACGAGTGGCTATGAGCGCACGAGGAGCGATTGAAGTGAGGAGCAGACCGAGACGCACAAAGCGCTCTCGTGCTCGCCAGAACGGAAGGGCAAGCAGGCTGTCGGCTGAAGCGATTGCAGCAAGAGAAAGGGGTACGGGAAGGGCTGCCAAAAGCCACAGTGCCATTGCTTCAGTTCCTACAACAATGGAACCAATCTCAACGAGGGGAGCAAGCTTCCGTTTTGCTCCAACTGCAGTGCGCACGGTATCAACATCAAAAAGAACGATGGGTGCATCCGGGAACTCCTTACTAAGCTCCTCAAAAACTCTCTCCACCCCCACGCCAAGGGGAAGGAGGTTCCAGCTCCCGCAATTAGGACAATTCCTTTCAGTTGAAAGCTCGCTTGTGCCGTCTGCAGTTCGGAAAAGGCGCTTTCCTGCCTCCTGTGTGTACGCATACACTTTCCCGCGCTCATCCTTGAGAGCCTGCCCGCAGTCCCCGCATACGACGACCGGTGCGTATCTCTTGCGGACAGCGAAGACCGCAACCCGGCCTCCCTGAAGAAGTTCTGCGCGTATGCGTTCCTTAAGAAGTTTCGACACTGCCGACCATGACTCTCCGGCCTCACGCTCTACGCTTGTGTCCACCACCTCAATACCCCCTTCTTTTACAGAAAGCTTCCTAGCACCCATCCGGTATTCAAGAGGAAGAGGGAAATCGCCGTATACAATCCGTAGCTTCCTGCCTCTGGCAAGTTCAAGAAGCGCGATACGCATGTCTATATATGGTCGCTTCGGAAGACGGAAGCCACCTGCTCCAACACGGTCGATGATTATGACCTCAAGATTCTTTATCTGCGCAAAGGAGAAGTGCGGAGTCGCAATGACAAGAGTCTTGGCAGAGCGCGCTTGGCTTAAGGCGTCCTCGCGCTTCTTGTCCTTGAGAGCACCGGTTAAAAGGATGGGGGACAAGTCAACAAAAGCATTCTTCCAATACTCCGCCTCGGCAATGGTGGAGATTGAAAGGAGGGTCGACCTCCCTTTTGCTGCGTTCTCTGTGATGAGAGTGCTGTATTTCGCTTTTCGTTCTGCGATAGGGGACTCAATAGAGTCGACGGCAAACCCAGTTCCAAATGTATCGGGAAAGGATTCGATTCCATTCTCGATCCATTCTGAAAGAAGCTGAGATAGTACTGAACCCAGGGAAGCTGCGTGCCAGGTTGCAGTCTCAAGAACGGCTTCCATAAGCGAATCAGGGAGAGAGCCCTGCGCTTTGGATATGATGCCTGAAAGGGAGTACGAAGCGGTCTTAAGGGATGCCTTCGCTTCAACGGCATCCACCACTCCTACGACCACCCCCGGCACCTTCTTCTTCCTCAACCCTACTGTCACGATGCTCCCGATGGGGAGCTTTAAGACACTTCGATATGAGAGCGATCCTCCTGGAGCGCCCGGAGAAAAGGGAATGACATCGACTACGTACATGGGTTCATAGTACGGCAAAGTGGAAAGGAAAGAGCCCCCTATGGGGGCTCTCACTCAAATAGCCTTGGCGACCTGCCTATGCTGCGGCAACCAGGAAATCCGACTCCAGTCCCAGAGGTTTCAAACGGAGCGCATGCTTCATGCACTGTGCAATATGCCCGATTTTCATCCACTTCTTTTCCACAGCGAACTCCAGTGCCGGGATGCTGGTAGCGACAACCAGCAAGTAACTGACTTGGCTTTTTCTTCGGCCGTCCTTCCATTTCTGCCTCCCCTACTAACCTAGACAAAAATTACCATGCGCTCCGTACTGGTTCCAGTACTGTCCTAGTCAAACCCTTGTATTTTGCCCAGCCACATCTCTCACGGTATGATGGCCGCACATGCTCTCATTCTCCCCTAAACTCGGCATCGACCTTGGTACCACGAACGTCCTGGTCTTCGTTCCTGGACAGGGAGTCGTATTGAATGAGCCCTCGGTGGTAGCCGTCTCAAACGAGACTAACAAGGTGCTCGCCATAGGAGTGGAAGCTAAAAAGATGATCGGACGCACCCCCGACACCATCACTGCGTACCGTCCCATGAAGGACGGCGTCATTGCAGACTATCGCGTCACCGAAGCCATGCTCAAGTACTTCATGAGAAAGGCGCTTGGGAAGTGGAACCTCTTCAAGCCAACCGTTCTCGTTTCAGTACCTGCAGGAGTTACTGGAACTGAAAAGCGCGCTGTCATCGAGGCAGCTGCAAAAGCAGGAGCCAGAGATGCATACGTAGTTAAGGAACCTATCCTTGCAGCTATTGGTGCGGGTATACCCATCCAGGAAGCCATGGGTCGCATGGTCGCCGACATTGGAGGAGGAACAATCGATGTGGCAGTGATATCCCTCGGGGGCATCGTTGCATCGACCTCGGTCAAATGCGCGGGGAACAAACTCGATCGAGCAATCATCGATTACGTAAAGAAGCAGTACAACCTTGCCATCGGGGACAAGACTGCGGAGGAGGTAAAGATACAGATCGGATCGGCCGTGCCCGTGCCCGCCCATGAAGAACTCGCCATGAATATTAAAGGACGCGATCTTGTCTCAGGACTTCCACGCACCATTGAATTAAAAACAAACGAGGTTGTTACCGCCTTCAATCGGGAACTGCGCGAGATGATGGGCGCTATTAGGAAAGTCCTTCAGGAAACACCGCCTGAGCTTGCAAGCGACATTATCGACAACGGCATCATTCTCACCGGAGGCACCTCGCAGCTCCGGAACCTGCCCGAACTCGTATACCGACGCACGGGAGTGCACGCAAAACTCGCAGATGATGCGTATTTCTGTGTTGCGAGAGGAACCGGCATCGCGCTCCGCCATTTGGATATGTATAGGAAGAGTATTCTTTCGAAGAGATAATCTCAGCATATGGCTCACGCATACGTAGTTGCCGGTGATCTGGAGTCAGGAATACAGACATCGCAAACGTTTGCTGTTTCTCAATACACTAATCCCGACACAGTTATCCTCAGACACTCGCTTTTTTCAGTTGAGGACGCTCGTAAACTCTCTGATATTGCTCATGCCGCACCGATTGGGGAGCACAAGATAGTTATAG
>DATDUD010000030.1:0-3884 GCA_036517735.1 Minisyncoccota bacterium
TCCATTCGTGCGCTCCATGCGTCCACCCAGATCTTCTTAAAGGTCGCCATAAGGCCGGACACGACGAGATGGCGCTTGTCGTATCCCACGTCCTCCATGACGTTGAAGGCGATGGGACGGTCGAGATCGAAGGGTGCGAAGTATACAACGTCGTTTATACGCTCCTTGGGCACATATTCAAGAAGCCGATCGGCAGTCTCTCCATGTGGGTCAATGAAGGCCAGCCCTTCCCCGTTCCGCATATCCTGAATGGCCATGTTCTCAAGAAGGGTCGACTTCCCCATGCCCGTCTTTCCAATGACGTACATGTGGCGGGAACGGTCCTTCGCCTTAAGACCGAACGGTATGCGCTGCCCGCGCGAGTCGGTCGCGGCGAAGTATGTGACGCGGTCGGGGTTGTCCATGGGGTGATTATACCTGCAAAGCACTGTCATTATGAAAAGCTGTTATGGATATGAACAACTTCTATAGATACTGATCTTATACGCAGTCGAAATAAGGCCACGTAATGCATCTATATAGTTACGGTTAGGAGATGAAGCGCTTTCTAGAGTGGATAGCCCTAAAAGAGCGCTTGGATTCCACTGAACCCATGCCACCTTACGTTTCCGAACGGGACGTATGGTGGGCAAGTCTCGGCGAGAATGTAGGGTCTGAAGTGAACGGAAAGAGCCATGATTTCACACGCCCAGTTCTTATACTCAAAAAGCTCACGTATGGGTTTTATCTTGTTGTTCCTCATACGACTAGACCACATGAGGGAAGTTGGTATGTACATGTTCTCTTGAGAAAGGTCGACAACTACATTTGCCTTAATCAGATTCGAACGATTGACTACCGGCGTCTACACTCGAGACTTGGCCAGATTAGTACAAAAGATTTCAAACGAGTGCACCAAGGATTTCGTGAGCTTTATGTATAAAAATATCCCGCCGCCCTTTCGGGCGGCGGTCGCGGCTAATGCCGAAGCCATTAGTATATGGTATGAGATTTTGCAGGTCAATAAAGGCATTGTAGCTAGAAATAAAAGACACCAAGACCGCCTCGGGTAGATAGAAATAACGGGTACCATATAAAAGCATACCCCACCCACGCAAGCGCGGGCGGGATACTCGTAATGTGGAGACTTAGCGCTCCAAGTTGGGGACGAGGAGCCGATATTCTTCCGGTCTCCAGCGATTCCTGGCAGAGAGCCGGTCGATGCCCGTGGCTAATTGTAAGCCATAGGGATTTGAAGAGAGGACCACGACCGGATCGTTCGCATCGCTGCTTCTAGTGAAGCAGAAGATACCATACCTCTCTCCTCGCATGATCTTGGCCATCTTCTCGAATTGCGGTGCGGTCAGAATGTGGTTGTTCGCGATGAGGGCTTCCCCGAGCAATGCACTGGAACGCATGCCGAGCACCGCTGCGGCCGCCATGTAATGCGTCCACTCTTCTTCGAAGGCCAACGTCGCGACGACGCAGGGATCGGCCCCAAGCTGTAGAGCTGGGAGCCATGAATTGAGATGCTCCTCATCCCGGCAGGCGAACGAGCTGCCGCTAAAGCAGTCTTGCGTTGCCTTTCCGCCGACTGCGGGGAGTTCGGTCATCTCCTCAATGGAGAACCGCCCTGCGGTCATGCTGATAGTTGCGCTCATGTGCGCTTCTCCTCTTCAAAACAGAGTCCGGACCGAATGGCTCGGACTGAATCCTCTTCCCATTCAGGAATCAAGGTCCTTCTGGCTAGATTATACCTCTAAATTACGTTAGAGGCAAGGCGTCGCTTAAGGGTCTATTGGTACTGAATGAATATAGGCCTTGGAGTGAGCTTAAGGAGATCTGCAGGCGCAAGTAGTCTCTCACTCGGAGGCTTCAGATCGTTCTTATAAAAGATCTTGAATCCGGTGAACTGCACTGGTTCGGGAGCAATGAAGCTCTTGTATGTGTTTATCTTCTTTGCTGGAGGTCCCCACCCGTCCATGACTATGACTATCTGCACTTCAGGGCGCTGCTCAATGGATTCGTATCCTGTCACCATGCGCTGGGTGAAGCGGTGCACTATAAGCACTTTTGGTGGGAGGTCGTGCGTCTGAACAAGTAAGGCAAGATATGCGGTTGCACGATTGATGTCCCCTGCTGAGACCGTACCAATGACCGTGCCGGGAGCTTCTCCTCCCTTCATATTGAATTCCGGATCAATAGCGAGGTGTACATCTTTTTCTTTAAGGTACGGCTCAAGCGCTTCGATCTCTCCCTGAAGAGGAGCGAGGCCTGCCTGCACTTCAAGAATCACGATACCGTCGACCTGACGTGCCATTGTGATGGCCTTCTGCACATGTTCTGCCGGCATGCGAAAGCGGTAGTAACCGCTTTCGCCTGCACTTCCTTGTGCAGTCACGGCTATGTAGTCTATGGCAGGTATTACGGGAGTCGTCGGGTCTGCGGCTTCCCACTTAGCGACTTCCTGTTTGAGTTTTCCTAGAACCACATCCGGCTCAAACTCGCCAAGGATTCCCATGCGCGTGGAATAGAAGTTGCCGTAGTAGGCGACGATGCGCTTGAAAGGAAGAATAGCGCCGGTCTTGGGGTACGGTCCTTCGACCGGCCAGAGACGGGGCGTTGTCGTTGGAGTAGTGGAAGGATAGTTCGCAAGGAGTTCCATGCGGCGGTCGTAGTCCTCGGTATCGAGCTTTACGATCTTCTCTTCCTTTTTTTCAGCCTCTTTCTCTTCCCCATCGCGGGAGAAGCGCGTGGCAGCCACCGAAGGGAGCACTATGAATCCGAGGATAAGACAGAACGCGAGAAGCCAAAGCGGCCAATACCGGCCTAACAAGCTACGCTTCCGGCGCTTCATGTATGGGAAGAACGCGCTCAGAGGTTCTGTGGAGGAGGGAGAATTGGCCAGTGCGACGCATCATCACGGCAATAATAATGACGATAAGGCCGAGAATCGGAAGAAGAACACTCAGTACGGAAAGCGGGAGTCCAAGATACGGAGAAGCGGCCACGATCACGCCGAGGATAATAAGCACGGTTTCGCGGGTCATGGGGAAAGTATACCTTAGCGCGACACGATGACGACAAATTCCCCTCGAACCTCCTTAGGATGCCCTTCGAAGTACTCTAGGAGCTCGCTTGCCGTACCGCTTTTGACCGATTCATAGATCTTGGTGAGTTCTCGGAGTACGGTCACTTTCCGATCTTCGGGAAGATGTTCAGAGAGTTCTCCGAGAGCTTTCAGTATCCGATGTGGGGATTCGTAGAAAACGTAGGTGCGTTTCGCGGCGGCTATTTCTTTCATGAGCGTCTGTCTTCCCTTTTTGTGGGGCAGGAAGCCTAGGAAGGTGAATTCATGCGTAGGGACACCCGCAATGGAAATGGCTGCAGTGAGTGCTGAGGGTCCGGGAATGGCCTCGATGCGGACCGTGTCGTTAAGACGCTCACGTACGAGGGACACGAGCTCGCTTCCGGGATCCGAGATACCGGGAGTACCAGCGTCAGTCACAAGAGCAACATGTTTCCCTTCTCCGAGTTGTGAGAGGATGCGGGTTGCCGCAAGACTTCCACTTTGGGAGTGGTATATGAGAAGCGGCTTCTTAATATCATACTTGGCAAGAAGCTTCGCGGTCACCCGCGTATCCTCGCACGCTATGGCATCCGCCTGCTTCAGGGTTTCAAGAGCGCGCAGTGTGACGTCCCCTAAATTCCCAATGGGGGTTGCAACCACTGAAAGAGTTCCTTGCATCGTCTGACTCTAGCAAATGAGACTTTAATTGACCACGATTGCGTCCGCGACCTTGTATACGTCTCCTGCCCCCATGGTCATGATGCTATCGCCCGGTTCTCCGGCAACTGAGAGCAGGGTCTCCAATTGTTCCAATGAGTTTACGGCTTCAGCATTC
>DATDUD010000031.1:0-4458 GCA_036517735.1 Minisyncoccota bacterium
GGAAGGCCCGAAGGGAGACTAAGCGGTACGCCGCAGTACACAGAAAGACTATCGTGCGACCATCCGCACTTCTCCACCATGGTTGAGACCGGAAGTGAGGTCGTTGTACGAGAAGCTACGTCGAGTGCAGCCAGCCTAAGCGTGCCGCGATCAAGATAGCTATAGATGACGCGAGTACCATCAGGGCTCGGAAGAACTGAAAGGCCCCGCAAAGGCCCAAGTATGCGCGTGAATGCTCCTGACGTGCTATTTATCTGGAACCCGTATCCATCAAGAAAGGCGGATGCTTTGGTGTGTCCGAAGTAGTTGCCGTTTGTTGGGTGCACAATGAGAGAGGATAGAAGTGAGGAGAAGAGAGTGCGCGCATTTGTGCCGTCACTCTTTGCAATCGACCCCACTGTGCCAGTCGAACCGGAGAGAAGAGTGAACAGAGAGCCTGAGGGAGTCGCTTTCGCAACTGAAAGCCCTTGTTCTATAAAGAATCCCCCTTCTCCTGAAACAGGAAGTACGTATGTGGCAACGGTTCCACCCTCGCCGATGAACCGTGCGTATGCGGTTGATCCATCGGGAAGCCACGATGCCTGCTGTATGCCCGGCAATGTCTTATTCGACACACGCGTCATGCTCCGCTCATGCGCCACGTATCGGTATATGTTCCCGCTTGCACGGTCTATGAAGCGCACCTCAGTGTCAGTAACAACAATTTCTGCAAGAGCTTGAGTTCCGGAAGCCGTCTCAATTGGAGCAGTGGTGGTTGAAGTGCGGTTGATAGCTATGACGCCTTCAGCAACCGGGCGGTCCGTAATGCGTACGAGCCGGGGAGCAAACTCTTCACCAGCTCCAGCATCAGCTTCAAGTATGGGTTCACCAACAAGACCACTCCCTGTTCCTGCGAATGGGTCGTCGGTGACTATGAGTTCTGCAGTGTCAGCAAAGAGAAGAAAATAGAGCGCAGCAATTATACCGAGTACTACGATAAAGCTTGCGATGATGGCTAGTGGTCGTCTACGCATACTCATTCGGTACAAACTGGCATGTCATTGATACGATCGAACTCTGCCGCTGTCGGGAAAGCCACAATATTTCCACTCTCAGTACAGTTATGTCTCACAGCCACCTTGCATTTTGTGTTCCCACAGTCGCGCTCCGCGGTAATGGTAGAGAGTTGTGTTCGACATGCTGCGAGAGTTGTGTGTACTCGTGTATCTCGTACTAGGCACTTGCCGTCGGTAGTGTCGTAATCACGCTCCTCCGTTACATAATTAAGAGTAAATGTTCCTTTCTGGTCGGGAGAGGGGTTAGTGTCGAGCATGATTGGTTTACCACAACAAACTCCACCTGCTGTTGCTCCGGCACAACAGTTACTTGGAATGGACGTAAAACCATTCTCGGTGCGGCACTGCGTTCCCCCTGCAGTGATCTGAGAATACTTGGTCGTGCACTCTCTCGGAGCGCTCGGCCCGTTTAGAGCTTCGGTATCCTTCCCCACCTGAATCTGTTCAAGAGGGGTCGGCTTCAGGCCCCCAAGGTCAAGCTTCAGGTTCAGGATATCTGGATTAATAATGCCGAATACAATTGCGGGGGAAAGAACGAGAAGAAGGCCGAGAATAGCGTTCATAATAAGACTCTTTCCTTGTTCGTTATGAGCAACACTCCCCTTATTGAACATGAAATACGTGCCGGCGCGCATAATCTGAAGAATGGCGATTACCGCTGCTGCACCTATACAGAGTTTGTACAGGTTGTTAAAGAAAGAAGGAAGAGTCTCCGAGGACGCTGCTTCATCTATTCCCGGTAGGTTGGTAAGCGGAACAAAGTTCTCCTGTGCTAGTGAAACAAACGGAGCTGTTGCGATGAAGACGAGCACAAATACGATAAGGAGTTTTTTCATATTTATAGTCCGAAGAAGTTAAAGCCTTCGTCCTTGCCGAAATCGATTGCAAAGGATGCGTCCGCAGATTCAACACCCGAGCCGGCAAACACCCGCACGAGTGCTGTACCACTTCCCTCTCCGGAAGAGCGTACAGTGATGTCGCGGTCGGTGTCTCGGGTAGAGTTGTTCACGGTCCAGGTTATCGCAGGAGTTCCTGCGAAGAAGTATGGAACTGCACGGAATGTCTCCTCCGTTCCAAGAAGCTCAATGTTCCTTGGAAGCGCCGTACTGTATAGAGGACCAAGCAACGGGTCGTTTCGATATACCCGTACGAGCGGATTTGCGGGAGCGATAAGTACGGTCGACTCGGCGACAATGCTGCGGTCTTGGTTTGATACTGTGACCGTAATGCGAGCATCACGGTACTTGACCGGCGATGTTGCCGTGAGCACGGACTTGCCAATGCCGGACGCGGCCTGAAGGATCTGCTCACCGTTCCGCCAGGTGTATATGAGGTTTGCGGCAGGAATGCTTCCTCCTCCTGAAGTCCGAAGATCTGGCACAGCGACCAGTCTGACTTGACCTTCCGCTGCGATGAGAGAGCCACCTTCATATAAAGGATGGGTGGACGAGACCGGTTCGACCACAAGCGCCACGTCAGCCGGACGAAGAGTTACAGTTTTCGTATAGGTCTGTCCACCACTTGTCGCAGTTACTGTTACGGTCGTTGCCGTTCCTGCTCCTCCTGTGGTCACATACGCGGCCTCGGCCCCGCTTCCCCGGCTTATGACCTGGCCGTTCACCGACACGGTCACATTGCTTGCCGAGAGGTCGATAACGCTACTTTCAGGTACGACAGTGACTGACTGGAAAGGCCGTGGATAGTTTGGAGTGACAGTGAGTATCAAAGGGTCTGCGCCAGTAAGCTGTGCATAGGAGGTAAAGCCGATGCCGAAAACAGCAGCAAGAAGGAGCAGTGTGGCTGATGCCTGCCTCATTGCCCTTAGTATACCGCCTGCCCTGCTATCATGTACGTATGGCTGAGGAAAGCGCAGTACTCAACGCGGTTCCCGCTGGCCGCGCCCTTAAGGTTGTAGGGGGAGCAGGACGAGCAGTACGCAAATCAGAAACAAGGGTTGAAGCTGCGGAGCCTGACAAATCTCTAACCGGACCAGGATTTTGGATAATTGTTGCAATTGTCGCTTTTGATGAGCTGATACTCGACCTGCTCGCAAATCTCAGCGTAGTCTTTTCAATTTTCGTCATTTTCACCAGCTTCCTTATATCAGCGATAATATTCGGATACCTTTATTTTTCCGGAGTTAGCATGGACATGTCCCGGCTTGCCCTTCTTGCAGGCACCATGCTCATCGAGATGATGCCGTTTCTGAGCATTATCCCCACCGCTCTTCTAAGCCTCTTTGCAATTCGTTGGATGGTGCACAACGAACAGGCCAAAAAGCTTATCGAGCACCGAGCGAAAATCAGTTCTGTTCCTCGTGCCGCTCCTTCTCGCGCTTGATAGCAAGAAGCTGTGAAGGGTCTGAGGTGATGATCTGATCCTCGGTGTATGAGGCCACAATCTTGATGGCCACATGTTTCAGGCCGGCGAAGAAGAGTCCCTCCCCTACCCCTGACTCAAGAAGAAGGAATTTCTCCTCGTCAGTAAGGTTGAAGGTTTCCTTAAGGGCATCAATGACCGTAGGAGATTGTTTAAGGAGAAGTTGTATGGAGGAGTTGCTTAATATAGGACGGCCGTACGGAGAACGAAGGAAGTCTTCCACGTCCTGGGTAATGGTTGCAAGGCCAAGGTAGTATTTGCGGCCACGCTTTGCAAGGGAGTATAGGAAGGAGGCGGTATCCTCCGACTTCATCATCCACCATGCCTCGTCGATGACGAGAAGGCGCTTCTTGAGCTCCTGCCTGACGGCGTTCCATATGTAGTGAGTGATGATGTACATCGCCACGGGCTTCAGTTCGTCCTCCATGTCGCGCACCGAGAAGACGATGAACTGTTTCTTGATATCGATGTTCGTGGGGCGGTTCAGGAATCCGGACCAGGTGCCACGAGTGTATTTAGAAAGGCGTGTGACAAGAGATTGGCTCCCCTCCATGCCGGAAAGGACGTTCTCGAAGTCGGAAAGAAGCGGAGGTTCCATGCCGGTGAAGTCAGCATCTCCCGTGATGTCCTTCAGAGCGTATGTTTCGCTGATAGCACGGTCGATGATGGCGTCTTCTTCGGGAGTGAGGCCTCCGAGCATGATGCGGAAGAGTCCCACAAGGTTAATGATATTGGCGCGCAAAATGTCGCTAGGTTCCTCGTCCTCCTTCACTGGGGGAAGGTCAAAAGGATTGATGTGATGCTCTGAGGAAAGAGAAATATTAAAGGAACGTCCTCCTGCAGCTTCAGCTAGGTACTCGTATTCCCTCTCAGGATCGATGACGATAACCTCCGTGTCGAACATGAGGGAACGGAGGATCTCGAGCTTTACGGCGTAACTCTTTCCCGATCCGCTCTTCGCGAAAACCACCGAGTTATAGTTCTCGAGGGAGAAGCGATCGAAAAGGATCAATGAGGAGTTATG
>DATDUD010000032.1:0-3874 GCA_036517735.1 Minisyncoccota bacterium
CCCCACTCATGACAGAAGTCTTGAGGACGCGTTGAACGATGCTTCCGTTATATACGGACTTGTACTTAACCTTGAAGAAGATGGTGTGCGTACCGTTATTTTGGGAGACGCTTCCAAGATATACGAGGGAATGCTTGTACGTCGTCTCGGCCAGCTTCTTTCAGTTCCCGTATCTGATGCGATGGTTGGACGCGTGGTGAACGCACTTGGTGAACCGGTAGATGGCAAGGGTCCTATCGCAAAGACTACTCCTAAGCCAATTGAACGCACTGCATACGGCGTTATCGATCGCGCACCGGTGAACGTACCGATTCACACGGGCATCAAGGCAGTGGATGCGATGATCCCAATAGGACGAGGACAGCGTGAGCTCATTATCGGTGACCGCGGTACAGGAAAGACGGCAATTGCTATCGATACGATCCTCAACCAGAAGTCTGAGTCTCCTGACACTCGTCCGATCTGCATATATGTGGCCATCGGCCAGAAAGAATCGAAGACAGCCAAAATTGTTGCTGAACTCGAAGAGAAAGGCTCAATGGAGTACTCAATTGTAGTGACCGCGCCTGCCTCTACTCCGGCTGCTCTTCAGTTCCTCGCGCCTTTTGCAGGTGCAACCATTGGCGAGCACTTCATGGAGCAGGGCAGGGATGCACTTGTTATATACGATGATCTTTCGAAGCAGGCAGTGGCATACCGCCAGCTCTCCCTTCTTCTTCGCCGTCCTCCAGGCCGCGAAGCCTATCCCGGCGACATCTTCTATCTACACTCCCGCCTCCTTGAGCGTGCGGCGAAGCTCTCCAAGGAAAAGGGTGGCGGCTCTCTCACCGCTCTTCCGATTATTGAGACGCAGGAAGGGGACGTGTCGGCATATATTCCAACCAACGTGATCTCAATCACTGATGGCCAGATATACCTTCTTGCAGACCTCTTCAACAAGGGTATGCGTCCCGCTATCGACGTGGGTATCTCCGTCTCACGTGTGGGTTCTTCCGCACAGACCAAGGCAATGAAGAAGGTCTCCGGTAAGATCAAGCTCCAGCTTGCCCAGTTCAGGGAGCTCGAGGCATTCATGCAGTTCTCCTCGGACCTTGATGAGAACACCAAGAATCAGATCGATGCAGGACGGCGCATGACGGAGGTGCTCAAGCAAAACGTGGGAGAACCGTTGCCGTTCGAGATGGAGGCAGCGGTCATCTTCGCCGCAACCAATGGATACTTCGATAGCTATGCACCCGAGGAGACTGCAAAGGCACAGAGTCAGCTTCAGGACTTCTTGAAACGTGAAGGGGATACGGTTCTCACGAAGATCCGCGAATCACGCGACCTTGCCGAAGATACAGAACAGGAACTAAGGGATGTGCTTAACACGTTCGTTGCAAGGAAAGCATAACCATGGCGCTTAAGGACATCAAAGCTAAAATAGCAG
This sequence comes from Minisyncoccota bacterium, assembly GCA_036517735.1. Classification (GTDB taxonomy): domain Bacteria; phylum Patescibacteriota; class Minisyncoccia; order Phycocordibacterales; family Phycocordibacteraceae; genus C7867-001. The sequence goes on from DATDUD010000032.1 coordinate 1,430, forward strand.
CTACCAAGCGAATGCACACGGTGACGCGCGCCATGGAGGCGGTGTCTGCCGTGAAGATGCGCAAGACCCAGGAGCAGACATTTCTGGGACGTCCGTATGCGCGCGCTGCCCTTTCCGTTCTCACCCGCCTCACTGGAAGTAAGGGCCTCTCACAGGATCCGCTTGCGCAGGTGCGTCCGGTGAAGAAGACCGCGCTAGTTATCATCACAAGCGACAAGGGGCTTGCGGGTGCACTTAATAGTGGCGTCGTCAAGGCAGCTGAGCTTGCGCTTCGCGGACGTGATGCAAAGGATGTTGTTGTATACGCGATCGGAAGGAAGGGCGAGGAGTACTTTAGACGGAGGCGGTATGAAATCGCTCGTGCAGAGGAGAACAAGAGCGATGATGTTTCTCTCGCGCTCATGGAGGAATTCGCCGGCGCACTCTCTGATGGATACCGGAACGAGAACTTCGACGAAGTCATTGCCGTATACAGCAACTTCCGCTCGACCTTTGAGCAGATGCCGACTGCGCGTGTTCTTCTCCCGCTTTCGATAGACAACCTGGCAGAGTTGGTGAAGGATATTCGCCCCGCAAAAGGAAAGTGGAGTGATGAGCCTTTGCTTGAAGCTCCTACAAGTTATGATACGGACACAGAACTGGGAGCGCGCCACGATGTGCTCGAAGTTCTTATTCCGAAACTTGTCGCCGTCTCCCTCTACTACATGCTTCTTGAAGCAAAGGCATCTGAACACTCAGCCCGCATGGTCGCCATGAAGAGCGCGTCGGACAAATCGAAGGAAGTGACCCGGGACCTTACCCGCGTATATAACAAGGTGCGCCAAGCGGCCATCACCCGGGAGGTGTCGGAGATAGTGGGAGGCCGTGAGGCATTAGCAACATAATTATTACTTTGACGGATTACCTATGAACTCTTCTGAATCATTCAAAAAACCTTCATTTCCGGAAAACGCTAAGCAGTATATTGAATACGGTGACTATGTGGGCAAGCATACTGTGCTTATCGGCGAGGCAAAGGCAAAAGTTGAGGGCGTATTGCTGTACGCACCGCTGCCGGAAACAGTTAAAAAGAGGCTACTGGAACGGCTCGATTCCGTACCCACTGATGACTCGAATGAGGTACGTGCAGTATTCAAGGAGCGTGATCTGACGGATGAGCAGCGAGCTTCACTCTGGGTTGACCGATGGATGAGAGGGGTGGTGGCCACCATTCAGCCGGAGCTCGACGGTAGGAATCATCAAATGCTCCTGCTTGCACTAGATAGACTCTGGACTAATTCAGGAAACTTTGAAGATTCAGTTGCAGCATGGATAGACAGTGGCAAAAAACCGCCAAATAAGTAATTAGTCGCTAAGAAAGAAGTTATGAACACGGGAACAATCACAGAGATCATCGGGCCGATCGTAGACGTGCACTTCGAAGAGAGTCGTCCGGCTATCCAGGACGCGCTTGTCATCAAGGGCAACGACATGCACGGCGACATCACACTCGAGGTTGCATCACACCTCGGTCTCGATCGCGTGCGAACCATCGCCATGACCGAGACTGCGGGCCTTTCCCGCGGCGAGAAGGCAGAGGCCACCGGCGCTCCAATCTCCGTTCCCGTAGGTACGGATGCGCTCGGCCGCCTTTTCAATGTTCTTGGAGAAACGATTGATGGCAAAGAACCGCTTGGGAAGGACGTAAAGCGGCTTCCCATCCACCGCCAGCCGCCAACGTTTGAAGAACAAACCACCAAGGCCGAAATCTTTGAGACCGGCATCAAGGCCATTGACCTCATCATCCCGTTCATTAAGGGAGGAAAGGTCGGTCTCTTCGGAGGAGCCGGTGTGGGCAAGACCGTGACCATTCAAGAGCTCATCCGCAACGTGGCGCAGGAGCACGGAGGATATTCGGTGTTTGCCGGCGTGGGAGAGCGTGTACGCGAAGGTAACGACCTGTATCACGAAATGGAGGAGTCAGGCGTGCTTGATAAGACGGCGTTGGTGTTCGGACAGATGAACGAGGTTCCAGGAGCACGCGCGCGTGTTGCGCTCACGGGTCTCACACAGGCCGAGTACTTCCGCGACGAAGGCGGAAAGGACGTTCTTTTCTTCATGGATAACGTGTTCCGCTTCATTCAGGCGGGTTCTGAGGTGTCTTCGCTTCTCGGTCGCGTGCCGTCGGCTGTGGGATACCAGCCAACTCTTGCTGAGGAGATGGGACGTCTTCAGGAACGCATCACCTCTACTAAAAAAGGATCCATCACCTCCATTCAAGCTGTGTACGTACCTGCCGATGATCTTACGGACCCTGCTCCCGCAACGACCTTCGCGCACCTCGACGGTACGGTGGTGCTCTCGCGCCAGCTTGCGTCCCTCGGTATCTATCCTGCTATCGATCCGCTCGAGTCCTCCTCTTCAGCTCTTACTCCCGCAGTCGTCGGAGACGAGCACTATCAGGTA
>DATDUD010000033.1:0-6863 GCA_036517735.1 Minisyncoccota bacterium
AGGACCGTATGATTCGGGAAGTACAAAACAATACGCTTGATGATTCGAACGTATGACACGGCCTCTGAGCTGATGAAGCTGCGCTAAGCCAAAACGTTCTGCTCCCTCTATAAGAATGACTGTGGCATTCGGGACGTTCACTCCCACTTCCACAACTGAAGTTGCAACAAGTATGTCGATATTCCCGTCCTCAAAGGTTTTCATAACTTTTTCTTTGTCAGCAGGCGTCATCTTGCTGTGAAGAATATCAATCGTTGCTTCAGGGAATACTTCCTTCTTAAGACGGGCACATTCTGCCTTTACGGACTTAGCCTGAACAGCAAGTTCCTTTGTGGGGTCTGGCTCATCAATGCGCGGACAGATGACGTACGCCTGTCTGCCGTTCTTCATCTCGGCGCGTACGCGCGCATATCCCTCTTCACGTTTTTCGGGACCAAGTATTTCAGTGATAATCGGTTTTCTTCCTTTGGGCATTTCATCAAGAAGGGAAAGGTCGAGGTCTCCATATAAGGTGAGAGCAAGCGTGCGGGGAATAGGCGTAGCAGTCATGGAAAGGAGATGTGGGGATACGGCGTGCTTTGCAGAGAGTTTCTGCCGGTGAGCCTTTCCGAAGCGATGTTGCTCGTCGATGATGGCGTATGCAAGGTTCTGAAACTCAAGCGACTTATATACGAGTGCATGCGTGCCAATAACTATGGGAATCTCGCCATTTGCGACCCACTTCTGAAACTGCGCACGCGATACCTTCGCAGATTCCTCGTACGGAACCTTCGAAGGGAACTTCCTACACTCGTTTCCAGTGATGAGCCCTATGGATATTGGGTGATCCCTGAAATAAGAGACGAAGGTGGAGAAATGCTGCTTTGCAAGTATCTCGGTGGGGCACATGTACGCCACCTGAAGTGTTCCCGATGCGCGTCCCGGAGGAGTTGAGGTTGCAACTACGTACGCAGTTGCTGCAGCAACAGCAGTCTTCCCACTTCCCACATCACCTTCAAGAAGCCTTCTCATTGGATGCATCTTCTCGAAGTCCGAAACGATATTCTCAATGGACCGAGTCTGCGCATTAGTTGAAGGAAAGGGGAACGAATCAACGAAAGCCTTTAGACTCTTCCGGTCCACATGTACGGGAAGTGATTTCTCCTGTATGGCCTGCGCGCGCTCACGCTTAAGCGCGAGCTGAAGCCCAAATATTTCTTCAAAGGCAAAACGCTTTTTTGCCACCTGCGCGTCCGCCTCCTTCTTGGGAGCATGGAGGTATACCAGAGCAGTTGAAAGTACGGGAAGCTTGTACCGCTTCAGAATCTCTTTCGGTATCGGATCCTCTATGGATTCATGAACACCTGCTGCAAATATTCTTTTCAATGCGTGAAGAAACCAGAGAGAAGAGATGCCCCTGCTTTCGGAGTATATGGCATATAGGGCGTCCTCTACGATTGGAGTGCCGCTGTCAGTCTTCGTGAAGAGCGAATCGTGCACGTCTTCTGCGGATACAGGAGAGCGGTCGATCTCAGGGTTTGCCAAATACATCTTACTCCCGGTTCCCGCTATGCGTCCGCTTGCCTTTACGACCATTCCATCAGTCAGTGTCTTTGCAATGTACGGCTGATTGAACCACATGAGCTTGATGCGACCTGAAGAGTCCTCAAGCCACGCTTCAGCAAGAGGACGTCTGCTTTTCCAGGACTTTCGCGTATCAGGCTTTCGGATAGTGCCGTACAGGGTGACATCGCTTCCAGGAGCGACATTCGCAACGGTGCCTGTCGGACCCGCAGCTTCATATCGTGCAGGGAAGTGGTAGAGGAGGTCGCGTATGGTCTGAATGCCTAAGCGGTTCAAAGCCGACTTCTGGTCGGGTTTCAGACGGGTGAAGTGAGAAGTTAGAAGATCGTCCGCGTGCATTGCGTAAGTATATCGCCGAACGCGCGTAAGCTCATCATGAGCTTTTCATCGTATCCGGTATACTAATGCATATATGCTACGTACATTTGCCTCTTTTCTCTCTTTTATACTCATCTTTACGTTAACTGCGGCTCCTGCATTTGCTGCAAAGGACGGCTTCGCCAAGGGAGCGTCTACTGCAGAGCTCCGCAAACAATACGAAAACGACACTATCAAAATACTCATAGCTTCAGGACACGAGCCTTCATACGGAGGAGCTGTATACCAAGGTGTATATGAGCGCGAGATAGTAGCTGAGATTGCGGATACTCTTGAAGAGCTTCTCAGCAACAACCCTAAGTACGAAGTCATCGTGACTCGCTCGAACTCATCCTGGAACAAGGCCTTAAGCAAGTATTTTAGTAAGGAGAAAAGAAGTACCCAGAAGTTCGTGAAAGCGCAGAAGAAGAAAATGGAACGCTTGGTGAAGCGGGGCGATGTCGAGAAGCCTGGAGAAGGAGACCAAGTCGACCATGCAACTGCGCCAGATGACGTGGCGCTTCGCCTATACGGCATCAACCGCTGGGCGAACGAGAACGATATCGACCTTGTTGTGAACATCCACGTAAATGATGCAACGGATCATGACGCGAACACTCCTTCAAAGTACACAGGCTTTGCGGTGTACGTTCCCGACTCTGCATATGGGAACAGCAAGACCTCAAAAGAGCTTGGACACGATATAGTCCGTCGTCTTGTAAAGCTCTCCGATGTTTCGACCCTTCCCGGGGAAAGTGGGGGAGTTACCGAGGATCAGGAACTTATCGCTCTTGGCGCATACGGAACATTGAATGTACCGAGCGTGCTTATTGAGTACGGATACATCACCGAGCCCAGGTTCACTCTTCCCGAACATCGGCAAACAGTTGTAAAGGACACGGCATATCAGACGTACCTTGCACTCCAGGATTTCTTTAACGATGAGGTACTAAATCCACGAAGCATTGCAAAGCTTCCGACCAAGTGGCCCGAACCAGTCGCAACTACTACTCCTCCGATCGCTACAACTACCCCTGTTGCAATCGTTGAGTCAATTCGGACGCAAGCCGCATGTACTCTTTTTACTGACACCCTTCTCCCCGCAAAGGATGATGAAGTAGAGGCGACCAGTGCGGTCGAGCGACTGCAGAAGATCCTTGCAAAGGACAAGACGGTATATCCTGAAGGCCTCGTTACCGGATACTTCGGTCCTGCGACGCTGCGTGCAGTACAGGCATTCCAGAAGAAGAACAGTATTGTATCTTCAGGTACTCCTGAGACGACTGGATACGGAGCGGTTGGCCCCAGAACCGCCAAGGTTCTCATGACTCTCTGTTCGATGAGTTAACGAAAAGGATCTATCCACCGGACATCACCTTTTCGTTTCGCTATACTAAGCTTCCATGACTCCCCGAGACCGGAAGATACTCAAGGCATATACAAAAGCTGGCGCACGCATTGAGATCAAAGGGAGGGTCAAACTTAAAGATAGGACGGACCTCGCCCTTTTTTATACCCCAGGCGTAGGGGTTGCTTCCACGTATCTTGCAAAACATCCTGAAGCGGCACGGGAGATGTCCGTAAAAAGAAACAGCGTTGCCATCATTTCAGATGGTTCAGCTGTGCTCGGTCTCGGCAATATCGGCCCGTACGGCGCGCTTCCCGTCATGGAAGGGAAAGCACTTATCTTTAAAGAGTTCGCCGGCATCGATGCCTGGCCAATCGTGCTTGATACGCAGGACCCTGACCGCATCATTGAGACCGTCCTTGCTATTGCTCCAAGCTTCGGCGGCATCAACCTAGAGGACATCAAATCTCCCCAGTGCTTTTATGTAGAACAAAGGATACGGGAGGAACTCGATATTCCCGTGATGCACGATGATCAGCACGGTACAGCAATCGTCGTACTTGCAGGACTCATAAATGCGGCAAAGGTCGTAAAGAAGGATATGAAAAAGCTTCGCGTTGTCATCTCGGGAGCCGGAGCTGCTGGAACGGCAGTTGCAAAACTTTTTGCCGCTTCAGGCATCAAAGATATTATTGTGTTAGATCGCCAGGGTGCTATTTATGCAGGACGGCCACGCCTCGTCGGTCACAAGAAAGAACTCGCAAAGCTTAACTTATTTCGTATAAAGGGATCGCTTGAAGAAGTTATTAAAGGTACCGATGTATTTATCGGAGTATCAGGTAAGGGTCTGGTTACGAAGACCATGGTGGAGAGCATGAATAAGGGGGCAATTGTTTTTGCTCTTGCCAATCCGGATCCGGAAATACTTCCGAGTGAAGCGAAAGCTGCCGGTGCGGCTGTTATCGCCACCGGGGGATCTGACTTCCCGAATCAGATAAACAATGCGCTTGTGTTCCCGGGGATATTCAGGGGAGCGCTTGATAAGGGAGTGAAGAAGATAACGGAAGAAACAAAGCTGCGTGCAGCAAAAGCACTTGCGGCTCTTGTTCTGCGCCCAACAGCCTCGAAGATAGTTCCCGGCATATTCGACAAGCGGGTAGTACCTGCAGTTGCACGCGCAGTGCGCTAGTCTCGCGTCACCGCTTCCCGAATGCGGTCATATATGCTTGCAAACCACGCCCGGTCGCGTATGCTGCCGCATTCGCCGGCGATCCGTGACAACAGAACCCATTTCGCTTCAGCGATCTCAAGTGTGGGGACCAATTGCGCATTCGGTTTGGTTGCATAGAGGAACATATGTATCTCCTTTATTTCCGAACGTTCTATTTCTCCCTCAGGCGTCATGTGGTACCGCTCATAGGTGCCAAGATCGCCGAGGAACTCGAGATCATCGAGACCGGTTTCTTCCGCAACCTCTCTACGCGAGGTTGCTTCCTCATCCTCTCCCGCTTCGACACGTCCCTTGGGGAAGAACCAAGTATTCATCCCCCGCTTATGGCGCACCATCACCACCTCGGCCCTATCGCCAAGTACGATACCGCCGGCTGCGCGTACCCGCTTTATCTTTTGAAATACTTCTGTCATTGTCCTATTCTACGATTACAGTTCCGCGTGCTCCTGAGTTGGAGTGGTTGTGGTAGCCCCAGGTACCCGTCTTGGTGAAAGTGAAGCTGTACTGCGTGCCTGCATCGCACTGGTCGAAGACGCTCGCGCTTGTTGCCGTGCCATTCGCGCAGTGTTCACTTGTGGCAGTACCGTCATAGCGGGTGTGCGTGGGGTGGTCGTTGGAGGCAATCCACATGCGGTCGTTGCTTGGGTTCACCCACGTCACGGTCGTCCCCACAGGAACACTTACGTTCGCAGGCGAAAACGAGCTTCCGTTGTACGTAATGGTGACGGGGGAGGGAGTGTTTCCCTCTAGAGGAGGGTTTGTATCAGTAGTAGTGAGAGTAGAGTCGGTTGCAGTTGCCGTTTCGCTTGGTCCGGTTCCGTCATTGCTCATGGAGTACGCCAAGAAGCCAAGCGCAAGAATGATAATGACGATAATAACGATCCATACAGATCTGGTATTCATATGTTCTGATTTAGGGATTAATTAGCTCCATTATATATAGATACGGCAGAGTGAAGAGGAAATGAAGTTATATTTGTCCGTTAACTCTAATAAGTTAACTTTTTTATAATAATCACGGCTGGCTAGCCCGCGTAACGGGCTAGCCAGTGACTTCAGTTCCAAATTGGCGGAATCGGAGGGATTCGAACCCTCGAGGGCTTTTACACCCTGCGTCGTTAGCAGTGACGTGCCTTCGACCACTCGGCCACGATTCCTTTCTTTTGTCAAGAATAGCAGATTCTGCCAAACTTTGATTCGCATAATTTAACATTTTTAAGCCAATGAACCAATCTGAAATGATACAATCCGCACATGGGCATCTTTTCAAAACTCTTTGGAGGCAAGAAGAAAGGTAGGAGCGTCATTGGCATCGACATAGGATCGTCTTCCTTGAAGGTTGTGCAGTTGAGGCTCGATGGGCAGACAGCAGTCCTTGAAACATACGGCGAACTCGCGCTCGGGCCTTATGCAGGCGTGGAGGTGGGACAGGCAACGAACCTCACGGCGGACAAGATTGCGGAGACGTTGAGAGATCTTTTGCGAGAGGCGAGTGTAACCACGAACGACGCGGGCATCTCCATCCCGTTCTCCCGCTCACTCCTCGCTCTGATCACTCTCCCGAGGCGCGACGACCCCAACGAGCAGCGCACTATGGTGGAGCTTGAGGCAAGGAAGTACATCCCGGTTCCGGTATCTGAAGTGCAGCTCGATTGGTTCGTGATTCCCGAGCCGCTTCCTGAAGGCGCGCAACCGTCCGACAAGATGAAGGTGCTCGTAGTTGCAGTGCACAACGACGAGCTCAAGCTTCTCGAAGGAGTCGTGCAAGGAGCGAATATCGCAGCCTCTTTCTATGAAATAGAGATATTCAGCACAGTGCGTTCAGTGGTGGATGAGCAGGTGCTGCCGGTCCTTGTTCTTGATATCGGTGCCTCAGCCACGAAGGTATACGTCGTCGAGCACGGCGTCGTCGCGTTCTCGCACAACATCCCGCAAGGAAGCCAGGACGTGACCCGCGCTATTGCGACCGCGCACGGACTTTCGGTCAGTCAGGCTGAGAGTTTCAAGAAGCAGCACGGTTTCGGAAATGCGAATGCTCCGTACGATCGGCGCACAATCGAGACCGTCTTCTCCCGCATCTTTGATGAGACGCGTCGAGTAATGACGCAGTTCGAAGCTGCGAACAAGAAAAGTATCTCCGGACTTGTCCTTACGGGCGGCGGGGGAGTCACCAAAGGTCTCGGAGCGTATGCAAAGGAATTTTTCTCAATACCTGTGACAGTTGCCGATCCTTTCAAGAAAACGGAGGCACCTGCTTTCATGCGCCCACTGCTTGCGGAAATCGGACCTGAGTTTGCAGTTGCGGTGGGGCTTGCGCTCAGGAAGCTAGAGGAGATTGCGTAAAGAGATAAATGAAGCCGCCCC
>DATDUD010000034.1:0-4056 GCA_036517735.1 Minisyncoccota bacterium
CGGCACGAAAGAAAAGACTCCGGCCCGTATGAAGAGAATGTCCTCAGCCGTGAGGTATGGCCGTGCGCTTATGAGGTGGTCGATGATGGACTCCATATTTATTCAGCATACACCTTCATGTTCTGGAAACGTCTGGTTTTCTTGCAGAAATTCATCAGATTCCTTTGAGCGTTTCTCAACTACCTTTTTTCTAAGATGTGTGCATGACACACATACTTTTCGCCCTTCTTCTTATCAGCGTGATTCTTTCCCCGCTTCCTGCAAGAAGCGACTTCGTCATTGACCCGGATGCACCACCCGAACCCATAGCTACCTCGACACCTGAAGGCCCTCCCACGCCCATCGACTGGGTGAGCGAAGTGGAGTGGGGCTGTGACGAAGGGTTTGGGGCGGACGGTGCACCCCGTACCCGCTGCGGCCTTGGCAGGTACAGAAGGCTCTGCAGCATCGGTGCAGGAGTTCCAGACTGTCATGTCTTCTTCGAGCTTCAGGAGACACCAGCAGTGTCAAATGTACTCTTCCTTCCCGGCATCAAAGGAAGTCGGCTCTATGAAAACGATAGGAAGTTGTGGGAACCGTCCGGAAGCGAAGACGTTGCAGACCTTTTTCTGAACGATGAAGGAAAGAGTGAAAACACGGACGTGTATGCAAAGACTGGCGACATTCTTTCCGAGACGTTTGGTCAGGAGTTCTACTCCTCCTTCTTCAACGATCTCGACTCCTTTGAGGAGGAGAGTACGTTTGGCGAGAACTGGACCTGGGAAGCCGCATCGTACGACTGGAGGCTTTCGCTTGCTGACATTGTCACTCTGGGCGTACGAGACAATGACCGCATCTTCTATAACCAAGTAAATGAAGTGCCATACGTTGAACAGCTGCTTCGGGACCTTGCCGCAGTTTCTCCGACTGGAAAGGTGACAATCGTCGCACACAGCAACGGCGGCCTCGTCGCCAAAGCTCTCATGCAACATTTGGGAGACGAGGTGGAAGATCTCGTCGACCGCATCGTCTTCGTGGGCGTTCCACAAAACGGCGCCCCTCGAGCACTCGCCGCAGCTCTCTTTGGGTACGGAGAAGCGCTTCCTTTTGACGCGTGCGCGAATTGGACAGGAGCCCGTCTCCTTTGCAGCTTGCTTGTTGATCGAGGAACAGCGCGGATGTTCGGGGAACACTCTCCTATGACCTACCACCTTCTTCCGTCAGAGGCGTACTTTGACGCAACACGTGATGACGGCCATCCTCCCGCGTCCTTCAGCGGCATGACTTTTTACGCCAAGGAGCGCGAACGGTACGGAGTGGCTATTGATACAGCTTCCGAGCTCTACGACTTTGCTCTTGCGATTGATGGCGGAAGGACTAAGCCGGCACCGGGTGACCTGAAAAATGCAAACGTGCTTTCTTCTTCTTTGATAGCGTACGCCCGCGACATCCATGCGAGCCTCGACACCTGGACTCCTCCTCCGGGAGTGAGCGTCTATACGATAGTGGGTTGGGGTAAGGATACGCTCTCGGGCATCCAGTTCTATGAAAAGCCAGGGGTGCTCGGGCTTTTCGGTGGAAAAGAAGCGATGTACCGACCCGCATTCACGGAGGACGGCGACGGTGTCGTACCTGTCAAAAGCGCACTTATGCAGACTGGGGATGAGTACTGGGTCGATCTTACGCATACGAATGCGGGCCATGCAGACCTCCTTGAGATTCAGGATGTACGCACCTACATACGCAACATTCTTACCGAAAACGATAGTGAGACTCCCATTTACCTCACGAACTCAGAACCCAGTTCAGGTGACAGGCGAAAAATCATGTTCTTCCTCCACTCGCCCCTTACGCTTGGGCTTTATGACGAGAACGGAAAGTATACGGGCCTTGAGAAGAATGGGGAGGTGACAACGGACGCACCGGACGTTGAGTACGGAGAACTCGGGGAGGTGAAGCATCTGCTTGCGCCGGCAGGACACTCGTACGAGGTCGTGATGCAAGGCACTGCATACGGCACGTTCACGCTCGAGATTCTCGAACGCGTGGGAAACGATGTTGCTACGACTTCGAGTATCGTCGACGTACCCACGTCTCCCGAAACAGTTGCCACACTCACCGTACCGGCAGTAACTGGAGATATCTCGGATCTGCGCGTGGACTATGACGGAGATGGAACAACTGATTTTTCAATTACTCCGAGGCTTGGCGAGCCTGTCGTTGTAGACGAAAGCGTGGTGCCGAATCTACCTGAACCTCCCAACGAGCTACCACCTTCCACGCCTACACCTGAACCGACTTTTCCTTCTAGAAGAAGTTCCTCAAACAAAAAGCGTGAGGCAAAACCTCTTCCATTCATTGAAGTGCCTAAGGCGGAAACAACAACCCCCGCTTCCGTCGCAAAAGAACCCGAACCTGAATCGCACGTCTCAGTTAGTGAGCAAACAAAGAACGTAGCGCCCGTCCTTTCAAGGACGCAAACGGCCTCCGTATATGACGCTTCCGCTGGTGTTCCTCGTAAGTCGGTAGCTGTACTCGCACTCATCTTATTGCTACTGCTTCTCCTCGTTACAAGAAAGAGACAAAAGAAGGTTGATTCTGCGTAAGATAGATGTATTATATTATCATATTAACTTATAGCATCATGCTCATGGCTACCATCTCAGTTCCCCTTTCAGCAGAACAGGAAGAGCGTCTTGATTCACTTGTCTCCGATGGGGCAGGATCAAACCGAGCCGACGTCATGAGACGCGCACTGGAGAGATTCGCCGAGGAAGAAGCTATACGCGAGGTGCTTGAAGCAGAGCGCGAGCCTACTCTCCGCGGAGACTTAGATGAACTCCTTAAGAAGTTCAAATAGGCTTCATGGATCTGTCCTTCAAGCCGCGTTTCCTGCGGAAGTTTAATAGGCTTCCCAGACCATTGCGCGAGGAAGCCAGGGAGAAGATAGAATTATTTAGGGATACAAAAAATCATCAACTACTAAAGGTTCATAAGTTGCAGGGCCGTATGAGCGATTGTTGCAGTTTTTCAGTAAACTACCGATACCGCATTATATTCAAATGGGAAAAACAGAATGAGTCCGCAGTACTGCTGACGATCGGCGACCACTCCGTATACAACTAAACTCCGACGATCAAACGGAAGAGGTACAGAACGAGCGCAGTGAAGGGTTTTGCAAGGAAATAGCTGAACACAAGGAGAAAGACAATGAGCGTAAGAAAACCTCCCTGCATAAGGCGGTTCTCGAAGTTGCGAAACGCCATCGCACTCTTATGCGGTAGAATGCTCCGCAAGAAGGTATATCCATCGAGAGGAGGAATAGGCAGGAGATTGAAAATACCGAGGAAGAGGTTCATGAGCACGATTACCGCAGCAAGATCTCCGAAGGCAATGGAGCCAGTAGCGTATGCATAACGAGCAAGAAGACCGAAGAGAATTGCGAGAAAAAGATTTGTAGCAACGCCGGCCACCGCTACGAAAGCCTCGCCCCACCGCTGATTGCGAAGGTTGTACGGATTGTATGGAACGGGCTTTGCCCACCCAAAAAGGAAAGGGGAGCCGGAAAGTTTAAGAAGGAGAGGAATGAGGATGGTCCCTACTGGATCGATATGACGTATGGGGTTAAGGGTCAGGCGTCCCGCAAGCTTCGCCGTGGGGTCACCAAGCGAGTTTGCCGCCCACCCGTGCGCCACCTCGTGGATGATCACCGAGAAGATAAGAACAATGATACTGAAGATAAAGAGGTCCGTTTCCATTTGCCTAGGATATAGAAGCTATGCTAGCATGCACCAACTATGGCACGCGAATGCGCAGTAACCGGAAAGACGACCCAGGTTGGCGGGCGGTACTCAAACCGTACCCGCGCTACTCAGTTCAACCCGACGGGCAAGGTGCGCCGTCAGGCTAATCTCCATAAGCGCCGCATCTTCATCCCGGAGCTCGATAAGACCGTGCTTGTTGACGTTTCCACGAAAGGCCTTCGCACCATCAAGAAGAACGGAGCATACAAGACCCTAAAGAAGGCCGGGGTAGTTAAGTAACTATAAAAAAGTGCAGGGACGGCATTGCCGTCCC
>DATDUD010000035.1:0-3584 GCA_036517735.1 Minisyncoccota bacterium
AGATATCCCGAAGCCTTTCCTGAATACCTCGGCTCCCGACTCATGGGAGAAGTTGAACAGATACTTTTGTGGAGGGACGTACTTGAGAACGAAGAAGTACAACTCCTCCGCACTCCCAAGTCACCCTTTCACTATCTCTCCAATCTCAAATCCCTTGAGGACCACATGACACGCGAACGCGTTACGCTCAACTCATATCGTACCTGGCTCACTGAAGAAGCTAACCGCATACAAGCGGATTCATCTCTTCGATACGTACGCGGAGAGAAGGAAGGGGAATTGAAGCCTGAAGGAGTGAAGCAACTCGAACGCCTTCAAAAGGGAGAGGAGGCAATTCGTCTCATCGAAGCATTTAGAAAGCTCAAGACCGACCGCGGCCTCTATGGATACACCGATGTGCTCCGCATTGCTGTGGACGGTATCCAGAACGATAGTGCCCTTAGAGCTGATCTTCAGGAGGAATATCAGTACGTGCTTGCCGACGAACACCAGGACGCAAACGCCCTCCAGCACGCGCTCCTCGACGCTCTTGCCTTCGATGAGCACCCGAACCTATTCATAGTGGGAGATGAGAAGCAGGCAATCTTCGGCTTCCAGGGAGCAGATAGCACGCACTTCCAGAAGTTCCTCGACCTCTACCCCCGCACGAAGATCATCACCCTGACCGACAACTACCGCTCGTACCAGGATATCCTCGACCTCTCCCACACTCTGCTTAAAGACCTCCCCTCAGCCACGGGTACCGAACACTCCTTCCTCAAGGCCTTCAGAGGCAAGGGGGGCCGTATGGGGCTCCTCAAGGCCGGAGATGCACTGGAGGAGCGGGAAGCGGTAGCGAGCCTCGTAGAGGAGGCGATAAAGGAAGGGGTAGTGCCGCATGAGATAGCTGTTATTACCCTTAAGAACGCCACCGCAGATCTCTTTGCGCTTCATCTGCGGGCACGCGGCATACCCACCCTCAGAGCAGGGAACGTCGATATTGGCGGACGCCCCCTGATCAGGTTTCTCCTTGCACTCATGAAAGCAGTAGGGGATGGGAACGATCTTGTATCCCTGAGAGATTCTCTCTTGGCTCCCTGGTGGGAAGCTCCTTTTGCAGAACGAGCAGCTTTCCTGAGACGCTTCCGTGATCAAGAACTCACAGAAGCATTAGAGACCACGTTCCCTGAGATCTCCCGCATCATTCGCGAACTTCAAGAAGAGGCGCAGGGTGCCCCTCCGCTTGAGTTCTTTTCAAAGCTCCTCAAAGTATCCGGAGCACGCGCATACTTCCTCTCTCATGGAGACCGCCTTGAGGACATACTACTCGTGCGCCAGCTTCTCATGCACATCGAGGACTTGGTGCGCAGGAGTCCCGACGCCACTTTCGGAGAAGTGATGGACTCACTCACTCTTGCGCGTGAACACGGCACGGGAAGCATCGCTACAAGCGTCACGCAGCGGGAGGGACAGGTAACGGTGATCACGGCGCATAAGGCAAAGGGTATGGAATTCGAGCGCGTCTTCGTCACTGCCCTTACGGAACGGGAATGGAACGGCAGAGGACGCTCCTCCCTCATACCTTCGCCCCTATCCTCTGCTCGCGAGTTCGAAGAGGTCGTCCGCCTCTTCTATGTAGCCCTTACACGCGCAAAGGACATGCTCACGCTTTCATACGCCTGCGAGACCGCAGATGGTCGTGAACAGGCCCCGCTTTCACTTCTTCCTTCAGGGCTTGCACCGGTCAAAATAGAACTGTCCGATATCCCGGTCTTCCACACGGTCACTGATGCTCCTGAACTTGTTCGGGAGCTCACGCTCACATACCTTCAGAATGATGGCTTGTCTCCCTCGGCCATGAGCGAATACCTCGCCTCACCCCCAACCTTCTTCGCTAAAAGAGTGCTCAGACTCCGGGAGCCGGAGAATAGGGCGATCGCCATAGGGAACGCAGTGCACGCTGCCATTGCGGGATATCTGCGCATGAAAGGGAAGTCTGCAGAAGAGAGATTGAAGATTGCGCACAGTGAGCTAAACCGCTCTATTGAGCATTCGCTTCTTCCAAGGAACGATGCCTTCGAAGCGCTCAGAAAGCATGCGCGCAAATGCCTTGATTCGTATCTGGGAAGCCCACTCCTTGCGCGTGAGGTGGTTGCGGTTGAACAGTCATATGAAGTACCGGAGACCATAAACGGTACTGAGGTCAGGCTTAAAGGAAATGCCGATGCAGTGTTTAAAGAGAATGAGGGAGTCTGTATTGTCGACTTCAAGACATCCACCACTCTTTCAGGCAGGAAAGAAGAATACGAACGCCAACTCGCTTTCTATGACCTCCTTCTTCGTGAGAACGGCGAGAACCCCACCAGTGCCCTCATCATTCAGGTTGGGGAAGAGAAGATTACAGAACACCCCATCGCTCTTACGGACCAAGTACGGGAACGCTTCAGGACAGAACTTAGTGAAGTACTTGATGAGTTGATAAAGGGGAAATGGAGGGTGGGGGAGCAGTCGGAGTACGACGATTTACTTAATCTGTTTGCATAAAACAAAAAGGCCCGGATGTCCGGGCCTTTTTGTTAAGCTGCTTCTCGCTGCTCGTTAAACATATCTGCTAACTCCTCCCGGTTATTAATCGTTCGGATCACACCTTCATTATCGGGAATGCGAAAAGGGAAGGTTACAACTTCGCTGCTCTTTTCGGAACGATTTGCTGGATTTTGTTCAAACATCATATACCCCTAGTTTCTCACTCACCTTATTTCTGTCAAGACCCCGCTGCCTTCTCAATAGACCCCCCAATAATCCTCTTCATGGCCTCATACGGCACCGCCCCGTCTATGGTTATAGGGGCATGTCCCTTTATAAGTACCACTGAGAAGGGACTGCCGCCCGCGCCTGCATTAAGACCGTTCTCGAAGTCCTCCATGACACGATTGGCGAAGGTGCCCTCTTCAAGACACTGATTGAAGGCTTCAGAACGTATGCCGAGTCCTTCGATAAGGAAGTCATAGTCGAGAGGAGAGAGCTCTTGGCTTCCAGGAGCACGCACATGCGCCGCGTCTATGAACCTCCAGAATGCATCGCTTGCGCCAAGGGAGGCTGCGCACTCCGCAGCCTCTGCATGCCTGCGGCTGTTTGGATGTTGATCAATGAGGGGGAGATGGCGGTATACCCACGCAACCTGACCTTCGGCAGCATACTCAGCCATGAGCTGGGACATAGTTGCCTGGAAGTCTTTGGCATAGCTTGAGTCGATGTCGGCGTATTCAATGATGACGACCGGAGCGCCCGGATTCCCGATAATGTGGTCTGTCTCACTTACCGGACGCACTACGGACACGTCTCCCTCTGGGGGAAGGGAAAGTTCCTTGCTCCGGATGGTATAGGTGGCGATGCCGAGGATGAGGCCAGCGAGAATGATGGCACTCGGAATGAGCCACGTGTCACGACGACTTCGAAGGGCGGCTTCCTGATCGGTGCCGTTCATAGAGGAAGGATAGCATAAACAAAGGTTAAAATTCCCCGCGTCTTCACCTATTCTTAGAAAGGAAGCGTGCTATCATTTAGGGTATGAAGTGGTTTTCTTTACGTTCAGCAAAAAAACC
>DATDUD010000036.1:0-8803 GCA_036517735.1 Minisyncoccota bacterium
ACGTGCAAAGGAACTTGCTGCAAACGCCAAAAGACTGGCAAATCGAAGCAAGCACATATTCGTACTTGCCCCCTCATCGCCCCATCTCGGCCTTTTCCCTAAAGCAGGAAAGCGCAATCTTCAGTTCGCTGCGCAGGATGTTTCTGAGAAGTCCGGAGGAGCTGCAACCGGTGAAGTGCCCGCATCGCTTCTTCGCGAACTTGGAGTCGGGTATGTGATTCTTGGTCACTCAGAACGTCGCGCGCTTGGAGAGACCGATGCTGAGATTGCTGCGAAAACCAAGCAGGCACTTGCAGCAGGATTGGTGCCGATACTTTGTATAGGGGAGAGGGAACGCGACGAGGATGCAAAATACGTGCAAGTGCTTCGCACTGAACTCAGTGCAGTGCTTGAAGTTTTGTCACCGAAGGAGCGCACTAAGATCGTCATCGCATACGAACCCATATGGGCCATCGGCAAGTCTGCACGTGATGCCATCACTCCGGTTGATCTTAAGGAGATGGTCCTCTATATCCGCAAGATTCTCGCGCAGCATGTTCCTAAGGTCACAGCGAATAAAGTGAAAATCATATACGGAGGTTCGGTGGAGCCGGGGAACATACGCGAGCTTGCAAAAGAGGGAGGAGTCGACGGCTTTCTGATCGGACACGCTAGTGTTGACCCAAAGACCTTTAGTGCACTCGTCAAAGAGCTTTCATAATGAGGAGCATCAGGTACATACCGCACGTAGAGAATATTCCCGTATTAGTTCGCGCTGCCCTTAATGTTCCTGTCGAGAATGGGAAAGTAACAAGTACCTTTAGGCTTCAAAAAGCTCTTCCAACTATTAAATATCTCCAGGGAGCGGGAGCGCGTGTTGTTTTAATAGGTCATATAGGGAACAAGGGGACGGAAACATTGATGCCTGTATACGAGACGATGAAGCAGTACCTTCCTGGTTTACGCTTCTGTCCCGCGACCATTGGCCCTGAAGCGCGGCAAGCCGTACGAGGCCTTCCTCCAGGCGGCGTTCTCATGCTCGAGAATCTCCGGCGGTACAAGGGGGAGATTGATAACAGCAACGAGTTCGCTCTTGAACTTGCCGAACTTGCAGACATTTTCGTACAGGACTCATTCGATGTTTGCCATAGAAAGCACGCGTCTGTTGTTGGCGTTCCGAAGCATCTGGCCCCGTACGCAGGACTTCAAGTAGAAAAGGAGGTGCGAGAATTGACGAAAGCTCTTCGGCCGAAAAGGCCTTCTCTTGCGATAATTGGAGGCGCAAAGTTTTCCACTAAACAGCCCATACTCGAAAAGCTCATTGTCTGCTACGACCGCGTGTTCGTTGGGGGAGCGCTTGCAAATGACTTTATGGTCGAGTCTGGATACGGCGTAGGAACCTCGCTTGTGTCAAAAGACTCGGACAAAGAAGCGTTACGTGCGCTCCTTAAGAACCCCAAACTCATGCTCCCGCTTGACGAAGTCGTTGCTCCTCTCGGAAGTCATGAAGAGGGAGACATAGTCACGCCTGGGAACGTTCCTAAGAACGAGGCGGTACTCGACGACGGACCGAAAACTATTGCCGCACTCAAGGAACTTACGGGAAAGGCGAACACTATTCTCTGGAACGGTCCTCTCGGGAACTATGAGAACGGGTTTGAGGAGGGAACGGAGGCGCTTGCACGAATCGTCGCTTCCTCAAACGCATACTCGGTCATTGGAGGAGGAGATACGGTCGCAGCCGTCGAGAAGCTCGGACTCTCCGAGAAGTTCTCCTTCATATCGACTGGCGGAGGAGCCATGCTCGACTTTATGGTCAAAGGGACGCTGCCGGGGCTTGAGGCTCTCGGTTAAGTGCCGTACAGGTTGTGGTGGGTATCAATTTCTAAGAAACGGACAGCGGTAACGCCAAGAGGTTCATAAATGACACGCCAGTCACCAGTAATATTGATACTTCTCAATCCTTTCCGGTTTCCCATAAGAGCATGATCATTGAGTAACGGATGCCGCCGGTCTTCTTTGAAAAGCCCGATACGGTCAGCGAGCGCTCGACGTATCGGCATAGGTACGCGTGCAAGTTTCTTCTCAAACTTTGAATGAAGAAATATATCCATTAGCTCCTGAGTTCCTTTATAAAGTCCTCAGCGGACGTAACGCGGAATCGTTCAGGATGAGCATCCATCTCCTCGCTCATGCGCTCCCATTCGCGTATCTTTTCCGGTTTCGGGGTAAGAGAGACCTCAAAATAGCCATCGCGGACAAATTCGCGCAACTTGGCGTTCACGATAGTTGTAAGAGGAATCCCAAGTCTCTTAGCTATGCGCTTAGCGTCGTCGCGAAGTTTTTTCTCAGTCTTAATGGTCAAGGTTGTTTGCATACCAATATACTACTTTTAGTATGATTTCGTGTCAACCGGCAAAGCTGAGCTTCTCCAACTCTGATTGCTCCGATAGAATGAGGGGATGAAGAAGAACGGATGCATCTTTTGCCAGATAGCGGCGGGTGAGTCTCCTGCGCACCTAATCTGGGAGGATGAAGCGCATCTGGCCTTTCTCACCATCTTCCCGAATACCGAAGGATTCTCTGTCATTATCCCGAAAGAGCATCATTCGAGCTATTTCGCCCAGGTGCCCGAAGAGGTGACACTTGGCCTAGTAAGAGCAGCGCGTACTGTCGCGAAGAAAATAGATGCCGCATTCCCGGATGTCGGTCGCACTGCTCTGATTTTTGAAGGGTTTGGGGTTGATCACCTGCACGCAAAGTTGGTGCCGCTTCATGGCACGACGGAGGACGAATGGAAGCAACGGCTGTCCAAGATAACTACTTATTTTGATACCTATCCAGGATATGTTTCTTCTCACGATGGAGAGAGAGTTAGTGACGAGATACTTGCAAAGATTGCTCAAAAAATACGTGTCGTTTAATTATGTTCTCACTCCATAAACCGCTTAATACGAAGACGCGTGATGTCCTTGCTGCACATGACGACTTAACGGCAGCGCTTCTCTCACGCCGTGGCATCCGCACTCACGAGGAAGCAGAAGCCTTCCTTTCGCCTTCGTACGACGAACACATCGGAGATCCTCTTCAGATCCTCAACATGCCGAAAGCCGCAGTGCGTATTGCCAAGGCTATAGACGACCAAGAACGAATTGCTGTATGGAGCGACTACGACTGCGACGGTATTCCGGGAGGAGCACTCATGCATGACTTTCTCAAGAAAGCGAAAGCAAACTTCACGAACTACATACCACACCGACATCTTGAAGGATTCGGACTTAATAACAACGGCATCGATTCTCTTAAGAAGGACGGTGTATCACTTATTGTCACTATCGACTGCGGCATTGCAGACGTTGAGCAGGTCGCATACGCAAACACCATCGGCATTGATGTCATCATCATTGACCACCATCTTCCTAACGAAACACTTCCTCCTGCGTATGCGATTGTCGATCCCAAACAGGAAGGTGAGACATATCCATTTCGGGACTTCTGCGGAGGGGGCCTTGCGTGGAAACTGGTGTGCGCCATGCTTGCTGTTGGCTTCAACGGTCGCGACGATATACCGAAAGGGTGGGAGAAATGGCTTCTTGATATGGCAGCGCTCTCAACAATTGCAGACATGGTCCCTCTTCTCGGAGAGAACCGCGTCATCGCGAAGTATGGCCTTCTTGTTATGAGAAAGTCGCCGCGTCTCGGACTTCAACAATTGTGCAAAGCTGCGAGGATAAATCAGCGGTATCTGACTGAGGACGATGTGGCATTCATGCTTGCTCCGCGTGTAAATGCAGCATCTCGCATGGGGAATCCCCGGGATGCTTTTGAGCTTTTCACGACTCCGGACGAATCAAGAGCGGAAGAGCTGGCAAAGGAACTTGAGAAGACGAACAGAAGTCGAAGGGCGCTTGGAGGAGCTGTAACGCGAGCAGTGCACGAGCGCCTTAAGGAAAGGAAAGAGAGAGGGGAACTCCCACCGGTCATTGTTATGGGAGACCCTGACTGGCGCCCAGGACTTCTCGGTCCCATCGCAAGTTCCATTGCGGACGAATACGGCTGCCCAGTCTTCCTCTGGGGACGCGAAGGAGGAACTACCCTTAAGGGTTCCTGCCGTACGGGACGAAAGGACGTTTCACTTGTGGCGCTCATGCAGGAGGCAAGCGATGTCTTTGACGAAGCGGGAGGACATGCAGCGTCGGGAGGGTTCACCGTAAAGGACGATGCGATCTTCACTCTTGAAGAGCGACTTTGCGAAGCGCTTACTGCTCTTCCGCCTGCAGAGGGTATAGATACTTCAGTCTTTGCCGATGCGGAGCTTCTTGCAGCAGAGAAACCGAGCACTCACTTGAAGCGCGTCGAGCGTCTTGCTCCCTTCGGCATGGGCAACCCCAAGCCTGCCTATGCACTACATGATGTAAAGCTGCAGAAAGTTTCATGGTTTGGGAAAGGAGAAGAGCACTTGCGCATCCAGATCATGCGATCGGACGGATTCACTGATGAGATAATGGAGGCGATAGCTTTCTTTGCAAAACGGGAGCTTGGAGAAGGGTGCACGAAGCTTGAAGAAGGTTCCACGATCTCCGTCCTAGGTAACCTCGAGCGTGACACGTTCTCCAAAGGGCAGCCTGTTCGACTGAGGATTATTGCGCTCTCGGCGTAGCGTGTTATTTTATATCCTATTCCCAATTAGTGGGGAAGAGGCAGGAGGTACAGGGAATGGACATGCTTCGAGGAACTGCGTTCGGTGAGCTCATTCGGCAAGCCGATTCGATGGAGGGCCATACGCCCGCGGAGAAGTTCGCAGCCTATGAACGCGATATTCGGGAACAATTCAGTTCATTTGTCCCGGGATCGTCCCAATACAGTGAAGCGATGGGCCTTCTCGGTCTCGTCGCCGCCATCGGACGCGGAATTCCGAAGCTTGAACGTTCAAGCTTCCTCGCGCCCACGGGAGAAGAAAGAATCGCGGCAATAGCCGCCTGAATCCACTTCGGTGGAACTGGCTGGGAACCTTCGGGACCCAGCCTTTTCTTTTGTATACTTTACTTCATGCAATTTACTCTCTACGCTGATGGCGGCGCTCGCGGCAACCCAGGACCTGCCGGTTCCGGCGCTGTAGTCTTCGATATCGCGGGAAAGCGGGTAATCGAAGTCTCTGACTACTTAGGTGAGACAACGAACAACGTCGCTGAATACGAAGCAGTGCTACGTGGCCTTACGAAACTCAAGGACGAGTACGCCGAAGATTTCTTCAAGCATGCCCCGGTTATCGTTCGAATGGACAGCGAACTTGTGATTAAGCAACTCAAAGGGGAGTACAAAGTGAAGCATCCGAACCTAATTACGCGGCATTTTGAGATAAAGAATCTAGTCGCCCGCCACTTTCCGAACGTTACCTTTGAGCATGTTCGTAGAGAATTCAACAAGGATGCGGACGAACTTGCGAACAGGGCGATGGATAGAGGAAAGTAGTTTATAAGTTTTGCAGAAGTATTTCATCTTTTCTCCAGACTTTCTTCATAACTTCTGCAGAAAGATTTCATATTTACTTTTAATAAGCATAACCACTCGTTAGTTAGAGTAAGCAGATGCGTATTTTCGGTTTCTATGTGGCTGTCTTAAGCTTTGTGCTTGGAGTTGCATACGCTTCCTTGCTCAGCTTTTCTTGGCCAGTCTTGGCGTTCCTTTCTCTACTTTCTGTGCTCTTTGTAGCGGGATTCTTTTTTACAAAGCAGTTTGTATATCTCATAGCATTTCTTACAGCAGGTGCGGCCTGTGTCGGAGGAATGCGATTAGCAATAGTTTCAACTTCATTGCCTCATGCTTTTGTTCCTCTTGTAGAGGAAAGAGTAGAACTAGAGGGAACGATAGTTATTCAGCCTGATGTGCGGGAGACAAATATTCGTTTGACGGTAGAGGTAGAGAAGGAAGGGGAACAAACACGAGTCGTCGCTTCTGCGCCCACACACAAAAAGTTCATGGTCGGAGACAAAGTGAGCGTATCGGGAAAGCTCTCGCTTCCTGAACCTTTCGCCACTGATGGAGGGCGCAGTTTTGCGTACGACAAGTTCCTCGCCAAGGACGGGGTGTTCGCGGTCATAAGCCCTGCGCATGTTGAGGTTACTGGAAGAAGCCCCAGTCTAGTACTTGGGATATTTCGCGTTCTTCAGTTGGGACGCGATGCGTTTATGAAGGCTGTTGCCCGTACTATGCCCGAACCTGAAAGCGCGCTTGCTGTGGGACTCATCGTGGGAGGTAAACAGGGACTCGGAGAGGAGCTCTTGAATGTGTTTACGGTAGCCGGTCTCATTCATATCGTTGTCCTGTCGGGGTATAACGTCACTATTGTTGCAGAAGCGGTGCTCCGTTGTCTCGGATTTCTTCCGAGAAAGGTAGCTTTCGCCATTGCCTGTACAACCATCGGACTTTTCGTCCTTGCGGCCGGTGCAGGGGCGGCTGCAACCCGGGCCGGTGCAATGGCTCTTTTAGGACTTATTGCCCGCAGTACCGGACGCACCTATGAGGTAGTGACTGCACTTTTTCTTACTCTTTTTGGAATGCTTCTGTGGAATCCACTCCTTCTCATGCATGATCCGGGCTTTCAGTTCTCCTTCGTTGCGACACTGGGACTCATTGTTCTGTGTCCGCACGTGGAAAAGGTTTTTAGGTGGGTGAAACTCACCTTCGTGCGAGAGATAACGGCTTCTACGTTTGCGGCGCAGATAGGGGTGTTGCCAATACTTTTGTTTCAGACCGGGAACCTCTCCCTAGTCTCGTTTATCGTGAATATCATTGTTCTTCCGGTCATACCGCTTGCTATGGGATGTGCGGCGCTTGCGTCCTTCGTTGCACTTATTCTCCCTGCTTTTTCGGATGCGTTCGTAACGGCTGTCGGACTTCCTGCCTACGCACTCCTTTCATATGTGATCTTTGCAGCAAGAACGGCCGCAAGCTTTCCGCTCGCAAGCGTTGTTATTCCTGCGTTTCCGTTCTGGTCGGTAGTACTTACGTACGGCGGTCTAGGACTTCTTGTTTTGAAGTTGGAGAAAAGGATATGATCCTATACCACCACGTTCGCAAACCGCCGCTCTATTGCTCCCCAGTTCAGGTTCTCAAGAAAGGCCTCAACGTACAGATTCTTATCCTTGGGCTTGTAGTCGACCATATACGCATGCTCCCAGAGGTCGAGGGCGAGGATGACGGGAAGTCCTGCAAGCTGCCCGAACTGGTGATCGTCCACCCATGCGGTGTGAAGCGTACGGCCCTTAGTATCGAAATACACGACCACCCACCCTATGCCACGGGTTCCAGCAACTTCCTTGATGTGCGCGATAAACGACTCCCAGTTGCCGTACTTCTCTTCGGCGGCATCCTTGAGCGGGGAATTAGAAGACGCTGCTTCTGTTCCTTCTTCAAACTGTTCGAAATAGTATTCATGCATGCGCATGCCGTTGAACTCGAAACCGAGGCGACGTCGAAGTTCATTGACGATGTATGCATTCCCTTCGGCATCGTCTGCCTTCAATTTCGCAATCTTCTCCAGGATGAGGTTGGTGTGTTTTACGTACCCTTCGTACAAGGAGAGGTGGACTTCGATTTGTTCCTTCGAGATGCCATTGAGTTCAGGAAGATCGAACGTACGGGGAGAGTAGGTCATGGGCAGGAGTTTAGTTGTAGTAGAGACAGTATAGCTCCGCTGCAGATGATACGCTCATGAACATGCGGAAACCGTACGTCCTAGCACCTTTCATTGTCGTACTCCTCCTTCTAAACGGCTGGCTTACGTATCTCATCCTCATACCAAGAGAGGAGAAGCTTGAAGTACATTTTCTCGATATCGGCCAGGGAGATTCTATTCTTATCGAAGCGCCGGGAGGCATCGATATGCTCATAGATGGAGGACCCGACAGGTCAGTGATGCGCCAGCTCCCCAAGAAGATTGGAATATTTGATCGAAAGATAGATGTGGTCATCGCAACGCATCCGGACAAGGATCATATTGCAGGACTTCCAGCAGTCTTTAGTCGGTACCAGGTATCGTACTTTATCGAGTCAGGTGTTGAACACGACTCTCAATATGTTGAAGCGCTTGAAGAAGCTGTTTCAAGTGAGCCTTCCCTTACTGTGCTCACTGCACGTCGCGGCATGCGTATCAGGCTTGGAGAAGAAGCGTATGCGGACATACTCTTTCCTGACCGTGATGTATCGAATGTTGAAACAAATGACGGTTCGGTCATTCTCAGGCTCGTGTACGGAGACACATCGTTCGTGCTTGCAGGAGACGCTCCTTCAAAACTCGAGGACTATCTCGTGTCGCTCGACGGCAGTGCATTAAACAGCGATGTGCTCAAGGCAAGTCATCACGGATCAAAAAATTCTACGAGCGATACGTGGCTTCAGGCCGTTGATTCCTCAATAGTTGTTATCTCAGCCGGCAGGGGAAACTCATACGGCCATCCTGCTCCTGACGTGGTGACTCGTATTCTTAATTCGGGAGCCCGTATCTACTCGACGATAGAGGATGGGACGGTGACTATAATAAGCGATGGGGAAGAAGTGTGGATGAAATAGTTCAAGACTGATTTGTGAATCCCAAGATCCTATATTCGTTATCAAGCTCTGCTATAGTCTCTACATGCAATATGAAGAATATAAAGGTTGGCTTGTCTCTACGAGCCTTATTAAAAGAAGCCTTGCAGTTGTAGGACACTCAATGATTGGTCAATTTATTATTATTGTTCCGTTTCTGGTAGTGTTCGGACTAATCGCTTTTGCATTGACTGTATAGGTATAAAAAAGTGCAGGGACGGCAATGCCGTCCCTG
>DATDUD010000037.1:0-19237 GCA_036517735.1 Minisyncoccota bacterium
GGAGAAGAAGATCGCCAAGCCGAAGGCCTTGAACTCATCCCCTCCGAGAACTACGTATCAAAGGCCGTCCGCGAAGCGATGGCAAGTGTTCTCACTAACAAATACTCCGAAGGGTATCCCGGCAAGCGCTACTACGGCGGCCAAGAATTCACTGATGCAGTTGAGCTTCTTGCCATAGAGCGGGCGAAGAAGCTTTTCAACGCAGATTTTGCGAACGTGCAACCCTTGGGAGGAGCCAATGCCAACATTGCCATGTACATGGCACTCATGGAGCCTGGAGATACCGTGCTCGGCATGGACCTCTCACATGGAGGTCACCTCACCCATGGCCACCCAGTGACCTATATCTCCAAAGTGTTCAACTTCGTCCGATACAAGATGAAGAACGTCGAGACCGGGGAGATAGACTATGACGCTCTGCGTGAGACAGCGCTTAAGGAAAAGCCAAAGATCGTACTCGCAGGCTTCTCAGCGTATCCCCGCGAACTTGATTGGAAGAAGATTGCCGATATAGCCAAGGAAGTGGGAGCGTATGCCGTTGCAGACGTTGCGCACATCGCCGGCCTGATTGCCGGAGGAGCAGCAAAGAACCCCTTCGACTATGGCTTTGATGTTCTCACAACCACTACGCACAAAACTCTTCGAGGACCTCGTGGTGGCATGATACTCACACGCGATAGTGAGGAGGTAGCGAAGAAGATAGACAAGGCAGTGTTCCCAGGACTTCAAGGGGGACCGCACATGCACCAGATAGCGGCGAAGGCCATTAGCTTCAAGGAAGCGCTCAATCCTTCGTTCAAGACATACGCCGCACAGGTCGTTAAGAACGCAGCAGCAATGGCTGAGGTCTTTAAGGAGAAGAACATCCGCCTTATTACCGGAGGCACCGACAATCATCTTCTTCTTGCGGACGTGTTCACCTCCTTTGATATTTCCGGTGGAGAAGCAGAGAAGCTCCTTGATAAGGCTTGTATTACATTGAACAAGAATTCGATCGCCGACGATACTCGTTCCCCCATGGACCCCTCAGGCATTCGCTTCGGTACTCCTGCAATGACGACCCGCGGTTTTAACGAAGAAGATTCAAGGGAGGTCGCCCGCCTTATGATCGATGTACTTGAGAAGCGTGACGACAATACGGTTACTGCTGCACGAACGCGTATCACGGAGCTTGCCGAAGCGCACCCCATCCCTGAATCTTTCGTTTGATACACTCAACTCATGAACGAGCGCATACGGAGCGTCATACAGGCTGAGCTCACACGGCTTGGTGCGCCTGATACTGATTTCGCGGTGGAGTGGCCAGCAGAACTCTCCCATGGCGACTTCGCCACCAATGCAGCTATGGCTGCAAGCAAGATACTTGGAAAGCCGCCACGAGAAATAGCGGAGGAGCTCGTACCAGCGCTTCAAAAAGAGCTAGGTGAGGACGCGTCACGAATCGATATAGCCGGACCCGGTTTTGTGAACATCCTGCTCACAGGAGATGCTGTCGCGCGTGAGTTGGCGGGAGCAATACAGAATGGGGCTGAATGGGGAAGGAACGCTACTAGAGTGGGAGAAAGCGTCATGATCGAATATGGCAACCCCAACCCTTTCAAGGAAATGCACATCGGGCATTTGGTTGGAGCGATTGTGGGGGAATCGTTGTCTCGACTTCTTGAAGCGTCAGGTGCACATACTCTCCGCGACACATTCGGCGGAGACGTAGGGCCACAGGTTGCAAAAGCACTTTGGGCTCTCCAAAAAGAAGGTGTTACCGACATTGCATCGGCAGGTGAGATCGGAAAAGCGTACACGAAGGGAGCAAATGCATATGAGGAGAGCGAAACCTCTAAAGAGGAGATCGACGCGCTCAACACGCGTATATATGGAGTGGTAGGGAAAGAAAAGGATCTTTCGGAGGATGATCGGACACTACTCTATCTCTGGCAGAAGGGCAGGGAAGTTTCGATGGAGGAATTCAACCGTCTCTTCAAGATACTCGGCACGCACCACGACTATACGTTCTTCGATAGCGACACAACTGAGTCTGGCATGCGGGCAGTGAAAGACGGCCTTGCAAAGGGAACCTTTGAGGAGAGCGAAGGGGCAGTCGTATATAAGGGAGAAAAGAAGGGTTTGTTCACCCTCGTTTTCATTACTTCAAAAGGAAATCCCACGTACGAAACCAAGGACATCGGCCTCGCCTTCCTCAAGGAGGAGCGGGCTCCAACAGACAAGGTCGTGATCGTGACTGCCGTTGAGCAGATAAGTCACTTCAAGGTAGTACTCGCTGCGCTTGAGGACATTGCGCCGAAGCTTGCCGCCAAGACCACTCACATAGCGCACGGGCTTCTCCAGCTCACGACCGGAAAGATGTCTTCGCGCAAAGGGAATGTCATCACTGCAAGCGACCTCATCTCTGACCTTATTGAAACTGCCGCAGTTCGAAACCCCGACCCTCTTATTGCGGAACAGGTTGCCATCGGTGCTCTGAAGTACATGATCCTCCGAAGCGCGCTTGGCGGGAATATTATCTTTGATCCAGAGAAGTCTCTCTCACTTGATGGGGACTCAGGACCATATCTGCAGTATGCATACGTACGTGCGGCATCTATACTTGCGAGTGCGTCGAAAAGTGAAGAAGCCGAACAGCCAGATGAGGTATATGACATCGCACGACTCATCATGCGTTTTCCGGAAGTGGTGAAAAAGGCACAGACGCTCGAAGCGCCTCACGTTATAACTCAGTACCTCACCCAGCTTGCGGGAGAGTGGAACTCTTTTTATGCAAAGGAACGCATTATCGGAGGAGAATACGAAGCATTTAAACTATCGATTGTTGAGGCATTCGCAAACACTATGAGGGATGGGCTCTGGCTTTTGGGAATACCTGTTCCGGAGAGGATGTAGATAACTCGATTGCTGAGTTTTAATCTGTGCGCTATGGTACTGCGCAGACTGTTCGTTGTTGGGCAGTCATATATGGGGAGGCTTTATGCTTTCAATTGAGGGTTCGACTGGTCATGCGTGGAGGGCACAGCTGTGTAGGCTCCTTCCGGATAATCACGATTTGGATAACGATGAGGAGGTTCAGCAGATCTTTGCCGAAGGCATGCGATGGGCCGACTGGAACAGTGTCGAGCACAAGCGACAAGACAGCCGCCACTACGCCAACCAGTATCTTCGGACGACGAGACAGTTGAATCCTATCGTCCCGAAGTTCATGCGCCAGTACATTGCCTTTAAGCTCGACTTTCCTTGCACGGAAGATTTCCGCCTCGTCCCGAAGCGTCCGGTGAAACCGAAGCGCCCTGCGACGGTTCGCTACCGACAGCCCCGTTATTTGCCGTCCCAACGCATCGCTGTGGCCACGTAGCTCTGCGAGCGAGAAGAGAAGAATGGCCGGCGCGCAAGCGTCGGCCATTTCCATTTTCATGCTCTGAACGCTAGGATACATAGATATATGGCCGAAGAGCGAGGTAAGTCAGAGGTAGCGCGCCGCGAGGAAGAAATCCTCGCGTTCTGGGAGCAGGAGAAGATCTTCAAGAAGACCCTAAACAAACCCTCCCCAAAAGGTGAGTTCATCTTCTATGAAGGACCTCCGACTGCTAACGGGCGCCCGGGACTTCACCACCTTGAGTCGCGCGCTTTCAAGGATGCGATCCCACGGTATCGCACGATGCGCGGATACCATGTACCCCGGCGTGCCGGTTGGGACACGCACGGGCTCCCGGTAGAACTTCAGGTTGAGAAGGAGCTTGGGTTCACAGGCAAGAAGGATATCGAGGCATATGGCGTTGCCGAATTTAACAAGAAGTGCCGGGAAAGCGTCTTTAAATACGTTGATGAATGGCAGCGGTTCAGTGACCGCATCGGGTACTGGGTCGATCAGACCAAGGCGTACTTTACGTTCGATCCTTCGTATATGGAGTCCGTGTGGAACATCCTAAAGAAGGTGGACGATGATGGTCGTCTCTACAAGGACTATAAGGTACTCCCCTGGTGCTCACGGTGCGGTACGGCGCTCTCGAGTCACGAACTTGCGCAGGGATATGCAGAAGTGAAGGATCTTTCCCTCACAGTTAAGTTTAAAGTTGAAGGAGAGCCAAACACGTATTTTCTTGCGTGGACTACCACGCCCTGGACCCTGCCAGGTAATGTTGCACTTGCTGTTGGAAAAGATATTACATATGGCCGGTATCGAAAGGAAGGAGAGGCGGTCATTGTCGCAAAGGAACGTGCGAATGTGCTCGGTGAAGGATGGACTCTTGAAGAAGAGTTCCTCGGAACTGAACTAGTGGGGAAGAAATACGTTCCTTTATATACATACGCACGTGAGCTTGCGCCTGAAAGTGAGAAGCCGAAGTTCGGAAAGGCGTACCAGGTTTATCCCGCGGATTTTGTAACAACGGAAGAAGGAACAGGTATTGTGCACACAGCCGTCATGTACGGCGCAGACGACTTTGTACTTGGTACTGCGCAGGGTCTCCCCAAGGCACACCTTGTTGCTCCTGACGGAAAGTTCGTTCAAGGAACAGGCTTTCTCGAAGGACGCTTCGTGAAGGAAGAGGAACTGGCCGTTGATATCCTCAAGGATCTCCAAGGAAAGGGACTCCTTTTTTCAAAGGAGAACTACTCCCATACCTATCCCTTCTGCTGGCGCTGCGGCACACCCATCATCTACTACGCACGCGATTCCTGGTATATCCGCATGGAAGACCTGAGGAGCACACTCGTTGCCGAGAACAACAAGATCAACTGGGAGCCGTCCCATATACGCGAAGGACGAATGGGCGAGTGGCTCAAGAGAGCAAAGGACTGGGCGCTTTCTCGTGAACGGTATTGGGGAACGCCTCTTCCTGTGTGGGAAAGCGAAGAGGAGAGAGTGGTTATTGGCTCCTTGGAAGAGCTGAAGTCCCGTACTAAAAAGAGTGGCAACCGCTACTTTATCGTTCGCCATGGAGAAGCCGAACATAACGTACAGAATGAACTCGACTCGACTGACGAAAAGAAATGGGGACTTACAGAAAAGGGCCGCGAACAGACTCGTGTCGGGGCGCAGGAACTCAAGGATATTGATATTACGAAGGTCATTACCTCTCCCTTTAAGAGGACGCTCGATTCCGCTCAGATTATTGCTGCTGAACTTAATCTTGATCCTTCAGTCATAGAAGTTGATGAGCGAGTACGGGAGTTCAACTTCGGTGAGCTGTCAGGGACTTCACATACAGCGTTTCTCAAGCTACGAGAGACAATGTCATATACGGACCGCGTTCCGGGTGGAGCATCCTATCAAGATGAAAAGAACCGCTTCGGAGACTTTCTGTACTCGCTTGAACGAACCTATGCGAATGAAAATATCCTTGTCGTAAGTCACGGTATTGCAGTCGAGTCTCTCCGTGAAGTAATTCGAGGTGAGAATAAGGAAACGGCAATGGATTCAGTAAGGGAAGACATGCCTGTTTGCGGGCAGCCGCGCGAACTGGACTTTACGCCTCTTCCGCACAACGAAGACTACGAACTCGACCTCCATCGTCCATACATTGACGACATCGTGCTGGTGAGCGACTCAGGCAAGGAGATGAAGCGAGTGAAAGAGGTAATGGACGTGTGGTTCGATTCAGGTGCCATGCCGTTCGCGCAGGATCATTATCCTTTCGAGAATAGGAAATGGGTCGATGGAACCGGATATCCCGCACAATTCATTTCCGAAGCGATCGACCAGACGCGCGGCTGGTTCTATACACTCCTTGCAATCGGCGTACTTCTTGGCCGCGGCGCTCCGTACAAGAACGTTATTTCCCTTGGACACGTACTTGATGCTGAAGGAAAGAAGATGAGCAAGAGCAAGGGCAATGTCATCGACCCATGGAAAGCGGTGGAGCAGTACGGCGCCGACACGCTCCGTTTCTGGATGTACTACGTAAATCAGCCCGGCGACTCAAAGAGCTTCGACGAAAAGACAGTCAAGGAAGCTGCCCGTGCCCTTTCATGGCTCGAGAACAGCGTGAAGTTCTACACGCTCTTCAAGTCGTCAAACGAGACTCCCGCAGAGCCGCACGTTATTGACCGGTGGATGGAAGCGCGTACGAAAGAGACAATTGTACGCGTAACTGAATCGATGGATGCGTACAAGCCATATGATGCTACGCGTGCACTTGCTGGACTTTTTGAAGACCTATCGCAGTGGTACGTCCGCAGGGTGCGCGATCGCGTACGTGGCGGAGATACGGCAGCGCTCGCAACGCTTCAGAGCACGCTTCGTAACGGCACACTTCTCCTTGCCCCATTCGCTCCGTTTCTTGCTGAAATTTTGTACAAGGATGTGAAGAGCGATGCTGATCCAATCAGCGTCCATCTTTCTGACTGGCCGAAAATAGTGAAGAAAGGTTTCCTCAAGCGTCTTTTCTATAAGAAACCGAAGGATACAGAACTTATCAAAAACATGAAGCGCGTGCGTAATCTTGCCTCAGAAGCGCTCATGCTCCGCCAGAGGGCGAACATAAAAGTCAAACAACCACTTGCGTCCCTTTCAGTGCCAGGAGACCTCTCACCAGAACTTCGCGCCCTTATTGCAGAAGAGGTGAACGTCAAAGAGGTACGAACAGGAGCACTCGAGATATCACTCGATACAAAACTGACTCCTGAGCTTGTTCGTGAAGGAGACATGCGTGAGTTCTTGCGAGCGCTTGCTGATGCGCGCAAGGAGAAAGGGCTTTCTCCAAAGGATCAGGTCGATCTCGTGATCTCTACCAATGCAGAGACGTATTTTGTTGAAGGTAAGATGCTGGCGAACGTAAGGAACTATACTTTCGCACCGCAGATCGAAGCTCCGTATTCGGTTGAGCTTTCTAACGGAGAGAAGATAACATTCACGGTCACGCATGCAGTATAAGTACCGTACGGAAGTGCTTGTACTCGCACGCCACCCACTAAAGGAGCACGATGCGAACGTGATACTTGCGACTCCCGATTTTGGCGTCATTAGAGCGCGCGTTGCTGGCCTGCGCAAACCAGGGTCGAAAATGGCCTCCGGACTGCAAACCTTGATGGAGAGCAATATCGGACTCATTCGCGCCAAGGACGGCTGGCGTCTTGCCGGTGCGCTCTCTCTTCGCGACTGGTCCCGCGAACTTTCTTTCGAGAGCCGCAAGCGCTTCGGCCGCGTTGCCGACCTCATGCAGCGCCTGTCGCACGGCGAAGAATCCGAGCCTCGACTGTACGCAGAGGCGCTCTCCTTCGCAGACGCTCTCTCCAGACTTCCTGAGGATAAACAGGATGCGGCAGAATGCCTTGCAGCGCTTCGTATTCTCCACATGCTTGGACACGATGCGGGGGAGATCCCAGGGGATTTCTGCGCATATGGAAGGGAAGAACTCGATGCGGTGTCAGTACAAAGAAAGGCGTACATAGCGCGCATCAATGCCGGTATCATCGCGAGCGGACTATAGCGTACGCTATACTTCACTCAATGCTCCCTGAATCCGACAGTCCGCTTGAGTCGATGCGGAAGCGCCTCTACGCTCCGGGATCGGTAGAAGCCCCCCCTCTCGCTCCAAGGCACGATATCCCACGCCAAACCCCTCAGCCTCAGCAGGGATGGACACCACCTCCACCTCCGACCGTAAAGCCTCCGCATGGCTGGAAGGCCATGCCGTGGACCAGCCGCTTCCTGGTCATTGCCGTCGGCTTTTTCGTACTTGCAGGGGCAACTGCAGCAGGACTCTTTCTTCTTGGAGGAAGGGACATCTCCGCAGAGAAGGTGATCATCGATCCTGACGGTCCTCCCACAATCTCAAGCGGCGACACGGTGGCCATCGTGATGCGCGTGAAGAATGAGAACCCTGCAACCATTACGAACGCGAACATCTTTGTCGATCTTCCCGACGGAACACGTGAGGCGATGGACAAGTCGCGGCCGTACGACCATTACACCGACACGCTCGGGAATCTAGGTCCCGGGCAGGAAACATCGCGCACCGTTAACGCAGTGATCTTCGGCGCACAGAACCAGGCCCTCACAATACCCATACGCGTTGAGTATAAGGCGGAAGGGTCGAACGCATCGTTTGTTTCTGAGGACGAATACACAGTCACGGTCACGACCTCACCTATTTCCCTTACGGTCGCAGCTCCGAACGAAGCGGCTACCGGAGAACCTTTCACTCTTATTGTTACGGCGCGTAGCAATGCACCGGTGCCTCTCGAACACGTGGGAGTGGAAGTCGCATATCCGCCAGGCTTCACGCTTTCAAGCACCGACCCACGTCCATCGTCCGGCACGCTCTTCAGCATAGGAACACTAGAGCCAGGACAGCAGCAGAGCATCACTATACGTGGGACATTATCAGGTCAGGATACCGACGAGCGCGTGTTCCGCTTTGTTTCCGGCACGCGCACAAGCGAGGACGCGACTGAGATTGCGCTTCCGTACGCAAGTACTGATACGTTAGTACAGATAGCACGGCCGTTCTTGGCAACGACATTGACACTCAACCGCGACAATGCCGATACAGTGACCGCGCCTCCTGGGGAAGCGGTATCAGGAGTTATTACCTGGCAGAACAATTTGCAGGTCCCGGTATCCGATGCGCGCATCACGATAACGTTCTCGGGGAACGCCTTCGATCCATCGCAAGTATACGCACAGTCCGGCTTCTACCGCTCAAGCGACTCGACGATTCTTTTCTCGAAGGACACTACCCAGGAACTTGCGCAGCTTCTTCCAGGAAATACTGGGAACGGGGCGTTCTCCTTTACTCCGAAGTCTGCAGCGGCGCTTGCAGGAGTCCTTAATCCAACAGTGATGCTTACGGTCTCGATAGCAGGAAACAGAGTCGGTGAGTCGGGAGTGCCTGAGACAGTTTCCTCGACGGTCACGAAGACGGTGAAGGTGGGAACCGAGGTACAGTTCGACTCAAGGGTGTTGAGAAGCGTTGGACCTCTAACCAATACTGGTCCTGTACCTCCTCGGCCAAATGTTGAAACCACCTATACTATCGAGCTTTCTGCAGTGAACTCGGTGAACCCTATCGCCGGCGCTCAAGCTTCCATGACCCTGCCTTCGTACGTGCGCTTCACGGGAGTCGTAAGTCCTGCCGGCACTGTGACGTATGATGAACGTACCCGCACCGTCACCTGGAGGGCCAATGACCTGGCCAACGGCGCGACTGTGCGTACGTACTTTCAAGTGGCTCTCTTGCCAAGCGTCTCGCAAAACGGTATCAGTCCTATATTGATCCCAGAACAAACGTTCACGGCGACCGATCGCTTTACCAAGGGGCAAGTACAGGTGACGGCCGACCGCCTCACCACGCAGTTCTCGGAGGATCCAGCGTATATGCCGGGACAGGGGCTTGTGACGCAATAACTTTAGACATGACTAATAACCTGATGGAGAAGATAGTATCGCTTTGTAAAAGGCGAGGTTTTGTATTTCCCGGATCTGAGATATATGGAGGCTTAGCCGGCACCTATGACTATGGCCATCTCGGTTCGCTTTTGAAGTCAAATATACAGAATCTGTGGTGGGAGCAGTTCGTCGACAGTAGAGACAACATGTACCGTGTCGATGCGGCGATTCTCATGAACTCAAAGGTATGGGAAGCAAGCGGACACGTAAGCGGCTTTAACGATCCAATGGTTGAATGTTCCAACTGCAAGGGCAGGTTCCGCTCTGACTACCTTGATGATCCGAACACCTGTCCCTCGTGCGGGAAGACCGGCACGTTCGGCGAGGCGCGCCAGTTCAATATGATGTTCAAAACGCAGGCAGGAGCGACTGACGACGATTCAGCAACCATATACCTGCGTCCTGAGACGGCCGCAGGTATGTTTGTGAACTTCAAGAACACCGTTGATGCATATCATCCGAAGCTCCCGTTCGGTTTAGCGCAGATAGGGAAGGCGTTTCGAAACGAGATTGCGCCTAGGGATTTCATATTCCGCCTCCGCGAACTCGATCAGATGGAGGTCGAGTATTTCGTGAGACCTGAAGAGTGGGAAACAGCTTTTGAAGAATGGAGAAAGACCATGCACGAATATGCCAAGGAGATAGGGCTTTCTGGCGTGCACGAGCTTGAGGTTGCTGACGAGGACCGCGCCCATTATTCAAAGCGCACCATAGACTTCGAGTTCGACTATCCTTTCGGAAGGAAAGAGCTCTGGGGTCTTGCATACCGGACCGACTTCGACCTCAAGGCTCATGACCTTGAATACCTCGACGAAGAAACAAAGTCGAAAATGGTGCCGCACGTCGTTGAACCCTCACTTGGAGTCGATCGCACCTTCCTTGCCGTGCTTCTTTCCGCATACCGCGAAGACGAACTCGGCGGAGAAACACGCACGTATCTTGCGCTTGCACCGAAGGTCGCACCTGTTAAAGCGATGGTGTCGCCTCTTTTAAAGAACAAGCCTGCACTTGTAGAAAAGGCGAGGGAAGTACGCAATGAGCTTCGCAAGGTGCATCCTGCAATTGCGTGGGACGATAACGGGAACATTGGAAAGCGGTATAGGAGACAGGATGAGATTGGTACGCCGTTCTGTATCACCATCGACTTCGACACTCTTGAAGACGGCACCGTTACTCTCCGTCATCGCGACAGCGGGGAGCAGGAGAGGCTTTCAGTCGAGGGGGTTGCCAAGCGACTCAGCGAAGCGCTCGCATAGCCGAGAAAGGGGCTTGGTGCTAGGCTAAACACTATATATGGAAGCAAAGTCTATAAGCATCCAATCCAGCACGTTCGTCCGGGCCATCATCATAGGCGCTCTTGCATACGCCCTCTGGACTCTTAGGGAGCTTGCTCTCCTTGTCCTGACTGCGATTGTCATTGCCTCGGCAATTGAGCCGGGAGTGTTCTTTTTTGTGAAGCACCGTATACCACGCGTGCTTGCCGTCCTTGGCATGTATCTTGTGGTCTTCGGATCTCTGTTTGCCATTCTCTTCTACTTCCTTCCGCCAATCCTTTCGGACATTCAAGGAATGCTCTCCTTGATACCTCAGTACTTGGGTACGCTTAACCTTCCTGGCGCATTCAACGATCTGTCCCAGCTCGTACCTGCAGCACAGGGCACGGGAGCTGAGTCGATATTGAATTCAATACCCACGTTCCGTTCTGCCTTCACCGGTTCCTCCGAAGGAGCCTTCAAACTCATGACCGCTTTCTTCGGCGGTATCATCTCCTTCGTGCTTGTTGTCGTTCTTTCCTTCTATTTCGCCATGCAGGACACGGGCGTTGAGGAGTTCCTTCGCCTCATCACACCTGCAAGACGCGAGGAGTACGTCGTCGGGCTGTGGTTCCGTGCCCGCAAGAAGATAGGGCAGTGGATGCAGGGGCAGCTCCTTTCTTCGGTCATCGGCGGCGTCATTGCGTACCTCGGCCTCCTTATCCTTGGTATTCCGTACGCGCTTCTGCTCGCGGTCTTCACTGGTGTAATGATGCTCGTGCCCATCTTCGGGTCCTTTCTCTCAGCAATTCCTGCCATAACAGTCGCATTCTCAGCCGGAGGAATGACCCTTGCCCTCATTGTGGGAGGCCTCTATGTGATCATCAATCAGTTTGAATCGCATCTCATACACCCGCTCGTGGTGAACAAGGTAGTGGGAATTCCACCCCTACTTGTCATTCTCGCGCTCATCATAGGCTTCGAGCTTGCTGGCTTCCTTGGTGTTCTCATCGCTATTCCAGTAGCGGCAGCCGTACGTGAGTTCCTGAACGACTATGACCGCGGGAAGCGGGAAGCGGTTGAGATTGCATAATGGCGAAGTACATAACGACAACATTGCCGTATGTGAACGCAGACCCACACATGGGTCATGCGCTCGAGTTCGTAGAGGCGGATGCACTCGCGAGGACTGCTCGCCTTCAAGGGGAAGAAGTGTTTTTCAATATTGGCACTGACGAGCACGGTACGAAGGTATACGAAAAGGCTAAAGAAGAGGGGAAGGACCCTCAGACATATGCAGATGAATACGCCGCGCATTTCCGAGCGTTCGTTGACCGTTTCAATATCACGTACAGCTCCTTTACTAGGACTTCGAGCCCAGGCCACAAGGCGGCAGCACAGGCGTTCTGGAAGCGTTGCGAGCAGGCGGGAGACATATACAAGGCAAAGTACGAAGTGAAGTACTGCATAGGCTGTGAGCTTGAGAAGACAGACTCTGAGCTTGAGAACGGGAAGTGCATCATCCATCCGCATCTTGAGATACAGCGTATCGAGGAAGAGAACTACTACTTCCGCTTCTCGAAATACCAGGAACCGCTTCTGAGGCTCTATGCCGCACGTACTGACTTTGTCGTCCCCGAAACGCGCATGAATGAGATTCGCTCATTCGTGGAGCGGGGACTGAAGGACTTCAGCATTAGCCGGCGGAAGGAGAAGCTCCCGTGGGGAGTGGAAGTTCCGGGTGATTCGGACCATGTGATGTACGTTTGGTTCGATGCATTGGTGAACTATATTTCAGTCATCAATTGGCCGCGGGAAGAGGGAGGATTCTCTAAGTGGTGGCCGGGCATACAGCTTGCCGGGAAGGACAACCTGCGTCAGCAGTCGGCTATGTGGCAGGCGATGCTCATGTCGGCCGGAGTCGCTCCGTCAAAGCAGATTTTCATACATGGCTTCATCAACTCAGGGGGACATAAGATGTCGAAATCTTTAGGGAATGTGCTTGATCCGGTGAAACTTGCAGATACGTACGGCGTAGATGCGGTACGGTACTACCTCCTTCGGCACGTGAATCCGTTCGAGGATTCAGATGTTACGGAAGAAAGCATTCTTGAAGCGTATACAGCTAATCTTGTGAACGGTCTTGGTAACTTGGTTGCTCGAGTAATGAAGTTGGCTGAGACGCATTTACCTAATCCAGTCGAACGTCCTGAAGAGTCCCCATTTACTGACGAATACTGGAACGCGGTTAAGGGATACGAGTTTAATAAGGCAATGGATTTAATATGGAGCCGCATTCAGGCGGTCGATGAGCGCATAACAGCAGAGGAGCCGTTCAAGCTCGTAAAAGAAGACCCAGAGAAAGGAAGAAAGCTTATCGCAGAACTCGTTACCGAGGTATATCAGATTGGGCGTCTTTTGAATCCGTTTATGCCTGAGACGAATGAACTCATAAAAAAGGCAGTGCTTGAGAACAAGAAGCCAGAGAACCTTTTCCCTAGAATCCCTTAGGTATGCGGTATTTTGACGCGCATTGCCACATCCAGTTCCCGCAATACAACGAGGATAGGGAGGAACTCCTTGCTTCGATGGAGCAGGAAGGAGTTGGAGGACTTGTGGTCGGAGTCGATGAGGAGTCGTCTGCAGCTGCGCTTGAACTCGTGCGCCCGAGCGGAACTCTCTGGGCGAGCGTAGGGCTTCATCCGAACTCAGCTGATAAGTTTACCGACATAGACGTATATCGTCAGCTTGCAAAGGACCCGAGAATCGTAGCAATAGGGGAGTGCGGCCTCGACAACTATCGTCCCGAAGATCCAAACGCTACGAAGAAAAAGCAGCGGGAAGTATTCGAAGCGCATGTTGTGCTTGCCGGCGAGCTTGGAAAGCCTCTCATGATCCATTCGCGCCCTTCGAAGGGAAGTACGGACGCGTATGACGACCTCATCGATATTCTTACGAGCGCCAAGAAAGAATACGGAGATAGCTTCCGGGGGAACATTCACTTCTTTGTTGGAGGAGTTGAAGAGGCACGGAAGCTCATTGATCTCGATTTTACTCTTTCCTTCACCGCCGTTCTCACATTCACTCGCGACTATGATGAAGTTGTCCGCTTCGCGCCCCTGACCCACATCCTCTCCGAGACCGACTCCCCGTATGTTGCACCCGCCCCGAACCGCGGGAAGAGGAACGACCCTAGGGCAGTCATACAGGTCGTAGAAGCTATTGCGGGCATCCGAGGGGAGGATCCAGAAAGGGTTCGTGTGGATATCCTTCAAAATGCACAGAAACTCTTTAAATTAAATGCAGATTTACGTTAACTTGTTTTGAAGAAAAGAAGTGCTAATCTTTCGCCAGACCCTGCATTTCGCAGGTACTTGGAGGACACGTTGATGGCAGAAGAATACGAGCAGCCCGACGTCGGGATCGACTATCGCGTTGAGCCGTTATGGCTTGATGCGAAGGACGAGAACGGGAACCCCGTCCAAGTCGACATCATGCACATGCTGGCGACCAGTCCTGAGATCCGGAAGACCTGGGAAGCCGCCTGCAGAGAACTATTCGAGCAAGGCTTCCCCGCAAACTACGTCATCCAAGTCGGCTTTCTGCTGAAGGACGACGACGGACCTGACAACATCACGATCTTGGTCATTCCCAAGCTCGATGACGCGACCGATATCACTCGTTCTTCGCCCGAGGCCTGGGCCAAGGTACTGGCCGATGCTTGAGCGAAAACTGGCCCCGAGGACATCCTTGGGGCCAGAGCTTTTTGAGAATAGTTTGCAAATAAAGGCCCAATAGCGCATACTCCTCCTGTTACCAGCCGGGGCATCTGCCCCTACTATCACTTAGTATCCATGGCACAAGATAATGAACTCATTGAGGGAACTGAAGATACGGACCTCGCGGAAACGCGGGTATACGAGCTCGGTTTCCACCTGGACGGGGAACTCCCCCAGGAGGAAGTGAAGAAGGAATATCAGGGCATCCGCGACCGTATCTCGGCCGTCGCTACCGTCATTGCCGAGGGTGAACCAACCAAAGTACCGCTTGCATATAGGATTTCCCGCCAGGAGACCACTGGTCGTCGGGACTTCGATAGTGCCTTCTTCTGCTGGATCGCGTACGAGGCCGATGGAGCAGGGCACGAGGACATCGCAGAGTTCGCCCGCTCCCAGAGTTCTATCGTTCGCTTCCTCGATATCCGCACTACGAAGGACGCAGCCAAGCATGCAGCTGAGATGCATGAGCTCTTCGCACGCGCTGCGCTTGAGGAACCGGCTCCCGAAGGGGAGGTCTCGGAGGTCGAACTCGACGCCGCTCTCAAAGAGGCGGGTGTATAATTTGGAAATTAGCCTCTAATACTCTCGAAATGTACCTCAACAAAGCTCTTCTCTACGGCAACCTTACACGCGATCCGGAAGTGCGCGCACTTCCTTCAGGCCAGCAGGTCGCTACCTTCGGCCTTGCAACTAACCGCACCTTCAAGAACAAGGAAGGACAGCAGCAGGAACAGACTGAATTCCATAACATAGTCGCCTTCGGCCGCACTGCGGAAGTCATGGGTCAGTACTTGAAAAAAGGACGTCCAGTATTCGTCGAAGGACGCATCCAGACGCGTTCCTGGGAATCTGAAGGACAGAAGAAGTACCGCACTGAAATAGTGGTTGATAACTTCCAGTTCGGACCGCAGGCAGCGGGAGCAGGCTCACAGGAAAGGGGTACAACTGGCGACGAAGGCTCGCAGGATACGGGCAGCGAATCTATCCAGTACCCTGACGAGGAGATCAATCCAGAAGATATTCCTTTTTAGACTTATTTAAAGTAAGGTAACGAATCATGGCACATCAGGCAGAACGCGAAGAGATCGAGAACAAGAAGTTCGTGGACTATAAGGACGTCCCGTACCTTCGTCAGTTTATGAATCCACACGCAAAGATCATGGGGAAGAAGCGCACTGGCATCCCGGCATCCAAGCAGCGTGAGATCGCACTTGCAATCAAGCGCGCACGGTACATGGCATTGCTGCCGTACCTGGCTGCGTAAGCGAAAAGCAAACAAGAACGGTTCCCACTTATGCAGGGGCCGTTCTTGTCTTTTTATATAAGAGGAGTTTAATCAAGTGTAGAGATGCGCACTGGGGCGCATTGAAGAGGAGGCAGACATGCCGAGCCGTACACTCATGCAAACTCCGGATACTCCGCCGCGAATCCTCGGGATCCATCCCATCCCTCTGCTTCTGATCATCGGCAGCATCGTCGCCTTCCTGGTCGCGAACGGCGGCCCCATGATCATGGGCTAGAGCTGACCGTCTAGATCGACCACCGACCCGAATACTTAGCCCGCCTCGCATGCGCGAGGCGGGGATTTTCTACGCTTTCTCAACCCGCTCCACGTACTCTCCCGTCTCTGTATTAATACGAAGAATATCCCCCTCGTTGATAAAAAGAGGAGTGTTTACAGTTGCACCCGACTCAAGCACCACCTGCTTATTCCCTCCGGTCGCAGTATCACCCTTCACTGCAGGAGGAGCATCAGTCACCTTGAGGTCCATCTTAATCGGGATCTTCACTGTTGCAGGCGTATCCTTGTACGTCATCATTTCGACAGGAGAGTCGGTCTTAAGCCACTGGATCTTGTCATGGACCGCATCCTCAGGAAATGAGAAACGGTTCTTCGGATTACCTTCCTCAGCAAACCAGGACTCTCCACGATTGGTATAGAGATAGGTTGCTTTCAAGGTGCCAATGTCGGCTTCAGGAACCGTCTCGCTCTGATGGAAAGAGATCTCAAGAACTTTTCCAGAAAGAAGGTTACGAAGCTTTGTCTGATTCACCGGCTTTCGCTGCTGCATGCGGAAGACGTGCGAAGACAGAACCTCGTACGGCTCGTTGTTGTATTCGATAACCTTCTTCTGGGTTATCTCGTTGTATGAGAGGATGGCCATGGTTATAAAAAGAACCCATGCGGGCGATTGAGGGTATCATACAGGAGACCATGGCGTATTCAAAGGAATGGGAGGAACTCACGGACGAAGAGGTACTGCGGCTCTCGCAAAAGGAACCGGATGCCTTCGTGGTTCTCGTCACGCGATATGAGGATGCCTTTCTTCGGAAGGCAAAGGCTATTCTCTATGCTAAAGAGGATGCAGAGGAGGTCGTGCAGGATGCCTTCACCCGCGTCTATATCTACGCAGACCGGTTCAGTCCCCAGGAAGGAGCCTCATTCTCCTCATGGGGGTACGCCATACTCATACGTCTTTGCTATACCCGGTACGGCAAGATGAAGAAGATACGGGAGCGGATGCAGGACCTCGAACCTGAAGCGTATGAAAGGATTGCTGACACGGGTAACTTCCTGGAGGATTTGTCGGTCAGGAGCGAGGTGCTTGCAGCCCTTTCAAAGCTGCCTGAAACCGCAGCCCGAATTCTTCGGTTACAGTTTATTGAGGGGAAGAGCCAGGACGAGATTGCAACGATAGAAGGGAGCAGCATCCCTGCAGTGAAAACAAGGGTTCACCGAGCTAAGAAACTTTTTAAACAGGCATATGACAAACAGAAGTAATATCAGTAGGAATGTGATGAGGCGCGTGTATTTC
The DNA here is from genome assembly GCA_036517735.1 of Minisyncoccota bacterium. Lineage (GTDB taxonomy): Bacteria > Patescibacteriota > Minisyncoccia > Phycocordibacterales > Phycocordibacteraceae > C7867-001. Next base: position 17,246 of record DATDUD010000037.1, read on the forward strand.
GTGCACGCTGTACGTCCGTTCGTGAGTAATACTGCGGGAGCAATAGTTCTCCTCGGCTTCTCCATGTATCTCCTCGGCAGGGAGGTGTTTGTGGCGCAGGTGTTACGGAACATGCCTGCAGCTGACCCAGCTGCCATACTCCGCTTTGCTGAGGCTGCATTTCTCAACACAACCTTTGTTGTGCAGGCACTCACCATTTTTGCTGCGATTTCCGGATTGTGGCTCGTGCGGGAGTGTGCTCGTCTTATCACTATCGAAGCACGCTACACTCAGGCCTAAATGAGCAAGAAAAGATACTTGGGAATCCACAGAATATTTCCATCGACCTTGAGTTCGCCGTCGCTAACAATGACTCCGTACTTGGCCTTGATTAACTTGAAGCTGTTCACAACCTGTGAAGCATCCTTAGTTCCGAAACAGAACTCAAAGATTATTTTCTTTGCGTCTTGTGCCGTTACGACATAATCTGCTTGCCCACTTCCCCATATCCGCCCAATATCCATAAGTTGGTTCGTTGCTCGTGCTCTTGCAAAATATAGAGCACCAACTTCTTCAAGAAGACGTCCATACGATGCATGATCATTGCGTAGTTTGCCGATGCTCCAGAGAAATGCGGCTTTTATGGTCGGGGAATAGAACGCATACTTTGGAGGCTTGTTTAGTTTTGCAGAGAGACTCCCGTACGAAGGTATGGGATCGATGATTTCGCATTGCTCAAGCGCAAGCATCATCTTTTCAAGGGTCCCCTTACTTACGCCAAGATGATTACTCAGCTTCTCAAGGCTCGGAGACTCCTCTGCAACGGAGAGGAAAAGAATCAATTTCTTGAACGTCTTTAGTGTCTGGGAGTCGAATGTGTCGAGGCAAAGTATATCTTTATATATTGCCGTATTGATCATCTCGAGGACTTTTGTATATGCAACCTCGACGGGGAGGTTGAACGTGAAGGGCAAGGAACCGTTAAGCAGATACCGCTCAATATCTCCCTTTTTAATCTTCGCCCAATAGGCTGTTACCTCGGGTAGTGCTTTCTTAAGTTGTTGATACGCATCCTCCGCATTTCTCGAAAGGTATATCGCAGCGGAGATACGCTGCGCTAGTTTAGCGATCGGGAAGATGCCGTTCTTAAGCGTCTCATATTCTGTAAATCGAAGAGGGAAGACTCGCTCTATGCGCGCTCGTCGTGCAACATCGGGATTTTTATGGAAGGCAATAGCCGCAGACCCAGTCGCAAGCATAAAGACACGCGGATTCTTGTCGTAGATACTTTTGAGAGTAAGTGCCCAATTCTTGTCGTAGTGAACCTCGTCAACAAGGATGTAAATATTTCCTTCCATCTCTTCGATAGAAGAGTTGTTAAGTATTTCGAACGCCTTGATGGCCTCATACAGGGTTCCCTGAATAAGTCCAACAATATCATCTGCCTTCAAGTAAAGGATGCGTTCAGGAGGAACATTCTTTTGTTCTCTCAGATAAAAATATAACTGTGCAAGAAGCGTGGTCTTCCCAGTACCGCGAAGTCCAGGCATGATTACCCACCGATTCTCGCGTGAACCCTTTAAGAAATCAGTTAGGCTCTTCTGGATGGATAGGAAGGCATATCTAGTAACAAACGGTTTGCCGCGTGAATCTCGCGCTATATCGCCAAGGATTGTCTCTGCGGATGAAAAGCTGTTACGTACGTATTCGAGTAGTTTGTTGTCTTCTGAAGGCATATTTTATGTACCATTTGAATAGGGTATAAACACTAGTTTATACTACATTTGATTATGGTATAAAGCAAGGCCTAAAATCACGCCTTATATGGTTGTGGATACCTTCCTGTTTTCCTAAATCTCGGCCAATCTCGCGCGTATCTGCTTCAGGATATCGTTTGCAATCGGCTTGTTCTCCCTGAGGAAGGAGCGTGTCGCATCGTACCCGCGTCCGAGTTTGGTCTCGCCGTAACTGTAGCTCGTGCCGGACTTCGAGATGATGTCGAACTTCTCGCCA
>DATDUD010000038.1:0-32058 GCA_036517735.1 Minisyncoccota bacterium
CTTCGCACCCTTCGATCTCGACCGTCCCATCGCCTTCAACGTCATGGAGGACGTGGGATACGACAAGCGCCATCTCGTCGTGTCCGGCCTTATGGCGACCTTTAAGAAGATCTGGGTGGACGCATGGAGCGCACGAATGGAGTACATCCTCACCAACACGCTTCTTGCGCTTCTTGAGTATCCAGGCGCAACGCTCCTCGGTGTGAACCGCATGTATACCGACAAGGCGTATCGGAAGAAGGTGGTAGACAATATCAAGGACCCGGTTGTTAAGGATTTCTGGGTTAAGGAGTTCGCCCAATACACCGACCGCTTCACGCAAGAGGCGACTCCCGCCATTCAAAATAAGGTCGGACAGTTCACGAGTAACCCGCTCATCCGCAACATCATCGGACAGCCAAAATCTTCCTTCGACATGCGTGAGTTGATGGACCAGAAGAAGATCCTCATCATCAACCTTTCAAAGGGACAGGTGGGGGACACCAACATGCAGCTTTTGGGGTCCATGCTTACCACCCGTATCTTCCTTGGCGCTATGAGCCGGGCTGATCTCTCAGGGCCTCAGATCGCAGAGCTTCCATCATTCAATTTCTATGTAGACGAGTTCCAGAACTTCGCAAACCAGACATTTGCAGAGATACTTTCAGAGGCTCGCAAGTACAAATTGAATCTGGTTATCGCCCACCAGTATGTCGAACAGATGGAGGAGGAGGTGCGCGCGGCAGTCTTCGGGAACGTCGGCACAACCGTGTGCTTCCGCGTGGGACCTTTTGATGCAGAGACTCTCGAGACTATCTTCCTACCCAAATTCACCAAGGAGGATCTAGTGGGTCTCGGATTTGCCCAAATATACCTGACCCTTATGATCGACGGCGTGGGGTCGCAGCCTTTCTCTGCGCTCACGCTTCCGCACATCGAAGCGCCGCCTCATACATACAAGAAAGAAGTCATCGAAGCGTCGCGTGCGGCCTTCGGTACTGAACGCGCAAAAATAGAGAAACTTATCCTCGACGAGCTTGCGGCTACGGGAGAAGCGCCCGCTGAGCCCCCTCCTAAAAACTCGTACTCAAGGCCTCAGCAACAGAGTAGCCCTCGTGCTCTGGAACGGCCGCGACAACGTCCTCCTGAGCGACGTGTGCAATCTTCCCGCGAAGAACGTCCGCGACCAACACCTCCTCCGGAAGGGAAGTCGGCCGAGGACCTGAAGGCGATACTTCGGAGTATGACGAACAAGGCTGACACTGAGCGCAAGCAACAGAACACTGCAAAAGCAGTCCCTTTAAAGGGCGCACTTGCTGACGTTCTTAAGAAGGAAAATCCCTCGCCTCAGCCCCAAAAGCCAGCCCAGAAGCCGTTTGAGGTCCCTGAGGAGACATTGAAGGCCATCTTTAAGGAGGGGAAGTAACCTTGGAGTAGGGGGTGAAGTACTAATAGATGTACGAACCTATTTAGCACAACGATATGGTGAACGCATGATCGCCCCCGGAGAGCGGCCTAAGGGCCGAACTCCGGGGGCCTGCGTTATACCCACTTTCCATGCTACTTTTTCCTCATGGCTGAGCCCCAGAAGACCATACTCGTGACCGGTGGCGCCGGCTTCATTGGTTCGCATCTCTGCGAACGGCTCGTTAAGGATGGAAACAAGGTTATCTCGCTTGATAATTATTTCACTGGTTCTAAGGATAATCATGTTCCTGGAGTTGAATACCGGGAAGGACATACAAAAGATATCGAGGAACTTATTCCAGAGACGCCGGATCTTATCTACCATCTGGGTGAGTATTCCCGTGTCGAGAAAAGCCTTACCGAGCCCGCTCTTGTATGGGATTTGAATAAACTAGGAACGTTTGGTGTCCTTGAGTTTGCGCGCAAGAGGGGAGTAAAGCTTGTGTACGCCGGCTCTTCAACTAAATTTGGAGACGGAGGGCTTGGACGCGACCAAAGTCCGTACGCATGGGCAAAAGCCACCAACACTGAACTCGTCCGCAACTATGGCGCTTGGTACAACCTTCCATATGCCATCACTTATTTCTATAACGTATATGGTCCAAGGGAGAGGGCTGGCGCATACGGAACGGTGATTGAGATCTTCCACCAGAAGAAGCTAAAAGGAGAAGTGATAACGGTAAATGCTCCCGGTACTCAGAAGAGGAACTTCACGCACGTGAATGACATCGTAAATGGCCTTATTCTTGTTGGTGAACAGGGAGAAGGGGATGATTTTGGTATTGGTAATGAAAGCGAATATTCCATTTTGGAAGTAGCGAATATGTTTGGTGGTGAGATAGTGATGGGTCCTGAAGTTCTTGGAAACCGTATGAGTTCAGATATAGATACGTCGAAGACCAGACTTCTCGGATGGGAGCCTGAACAAAGTCTTGATGAGTACGTGAAGGCCTTTGCGTAGAATGAAACGCGTACTTATATTCTCTCTTAATTACTACCCTCGCTTCGTCGGAGGGGCAGAGGTTGCTATCAAGGAAATTACCGACCGTATTTCGGATATTGAGTTCCATATGGTTACGCTCCGCTTTGACTCAAACCTTCCAAAGGTAGAGAAGGTTGGGAACGTGCTGGTGCATCGTATAGGGCCAACAAGGAAGAATCCGAGCATTGCCAACTTAAGAAAGTTCCCGCTCCATTTAAATAAGTATTTGTATCAATACTTGGCTGGTAGAAAGGCTGCTGCACTTCACCGCAAATATTCATATGACGCTATCTGGGCTATGATGGCGCATTCAAGCGGTATTCCTGCTGCTAACTTCAAGTCTTCCCATAAGGATGTTCCTTATCTACTTACTCTTCAGGAAGGGGATCCGCCCGAATACATAGAACGCATGATGAAACCGGTGTGGCCATTCTTCAAGAGAGCCTTTACGACAGCAGACCACATTCAAACAATCTCAACATTCCTCCTTAAGTGGGCACGGTCCATGGGATTCTCGGGGAAGGCAAGTGTGATACCGAACGCCGTAAATATTGAACATTTTTCACAAGTATTTTCGCAGAAAATGGTTGAAGAAATGAAACAGAGACTAGGTAAAAAAGAAGGCGACATGTACATGGTGACGACATCCCGTTTGGTACACAAGAACGCTGTAGACGATGTTATTCGATCGCTTTCTCTTCTTCCCCATAGTGTCTCCTTCCTTATATACGGCATCGGTCCGGACGAAGAGAAGTTGCGCTCGCTTGCTGCAGAGATTGGTGTCAGCGACCGTGCACGCTTTATGGGATATATTGATCATACGGAGATGCCGCTCATGTTCTCAGCCTGTGACATATTCATACGACCATCCCGTTCAGAAGGTATGGGAAATTCTTTTGTAGAGGCCTTCGCGGCAGGTCTTCCGGTGATAGCAACCCAAGAAGGAGGAATCGCTGATTTTTTCTTTGATGAAAGACGGAACCCAGAGAAGGAAACAACTGGTTGGGCGGTAGACGCAGATTCTCCCGAGCAAATTGCTGAGGCGGTGAAGGACATCCTTGAGCGCCCGGATAAGGTTACAAAGGTCATACGGAACGCCAAGGAACTCGCACTTTCAAAGTACGATTGGAACCTTATTGCCGGTGATATGCAGACTCTTTTTAAGGAGCTCTTAGGAACCCGCTAGAATAGAAAGATGAGGCTTCTCATAGCAACACCTCTCTACCCGCCTGAGTCAGGCGGCCCAGCGACCTATTCGAAATTGCTCGAAGAGGGTTTGCCTCATCTTGGAATCGAGATCACAGTTGTGAAGTTCAGAGACGTACGCCATTTACCTAAGGTAATCCGGCATCTTGCGTACTTTATTCGCCTCATTCGCGAAGGAAAGGAAAACGATGCAGTACTCGTTCTAGATCCGGTATCGACCGGTCTTCCAGCAGCCTTAGCAGCAATGTTCCTGAAGAAGCCTCTCACGGTTAAAGTCGTAGGCGACTACGCTTGGGAGCAGGGCAAACAACGATTTGGAGTTACGGAATCCCTTGATGATTTTGCACACCTGAAGATCGTCCCATTCCAAGTTCGCATATTGCGCAGTATCGAGTACTGGGTAGCGCGCCGTTCAACTTCAATTATCGTTCCGAGCGAGTATCTGAAAAAGCATGTGACTAGTTGGGGAATACCTCCTGAAAAGATTCAAGTGATACACAATGCAGTCACGCTTGCAGAAGAAGGAAAGGTCCCGGAAGAAATGCTTCGTCTGCCGCATCCACGTATACTCACAATCGCCAGGCTCGTTCCTTGGAAGGGAATCGATAAGCTGATAGAGGCAGTTGCCAAAGTACGCGAAGGAGGAAAGAATGCCTCACTGATAATTGTAGGAGATGGGCCCGAGCGTTCCCAGCTAGAAACACATGCCCGAGAAAAACTTCAAGACGGCTTTGTATTTACCGGCTCACTTCCACCAGAAGACGTGCGCGCCATTCTCCGCGAAAGCGACGTATTCGCACTCAACTCTACCTACGAAGGGCTCTCTCACGTTCTTATCGAGGCGCTGGCAGCCGGCTTGCCGATAGTCGCCACAAGAGCGGGAGGGAATGCCGAAGTCGTTACGGAAGACAGTGGAATACTCATTCCTGTGGGCGATACCAATGCGCTCGCTGATGCTATTGATAAGGTTATTCTTGATCCTGAGATTAGTACACGTCTTAGAGAAGGAGCGTTGAAAAGGTCGCAACTTTTCAGCGTACCGGTTATGCTTGCGCGCACAAAAGAGCTTATAGTTGCCACCATATGAACGTCCTATTCCTCTCAAACGACCCAAGTCTCTGCGACCCCATAAGTCCTGCACACCTACGCATGCGTGCGTATGCAGATGAAGTTGCAAAGACAGGCGGCTCACTCCATATCCTTACCCGCGCGAAAGAAGTTTGCGAACAACAAGATGGCCCTCTCTTCGTACATGGAGTGCGCGCCTTTAAGCTCCTTTCACCTTGGAAGCTTTCGAAACTGGGGAAGAAACTAATTCTTAAGCACGGCATCGACATAGTGTCGGCACAGGATCCGTTTGAGCATGGGCTTGCAGCTTCGTGGGCCGTACAAGGAACGAAGGCGAAACTCCATCTCCAAGTGCATACCGATTATCTTTCGCCGTGGTTTACGCGCGAATCGATCTACAGGTCGCCTCGCGTGCGTATGCCGTTCCTGAATCATGTACGCGTGCGCGTCGCCGACCGGGTCGTACGCAAAGCGTCCGGTATTCGCGTAGTGAGTGAACGTATAAAGCAGTCAATGCTCGTACGCTATGGAAATGGAATCCCCGAACCATCGGTCATTCCCATACCCGTATCGACCGATGTCCCCCCCAAGGTCGAACTTCCGCCACGTCCCTTTACCTTTACCCTTATTGCCGTAAGCAGGCTTGAACCTGAAAAGCGCATTCCAGACCTCTTTGCTGTGCTGAAGCGGCTCAAGGATGCGTATCCCATGCTTGGACTGGTTCTTATTGGAGACGGAAAAGAACGAAAAAGACTCGAGAAGCTCGCCCAATCATGGGGAGTTGCTGACAAAGTGCTCTTCTTAGGTTGGCGCACAGACGCATGGGGCCTTATGCAGAGTGCGAACGCATTCATTCAGGCGAGCGCGTATGAAGGTTATGGCATCACACTTATTGAAGCGGCGCTTGCGGGCGTGCCGATAATCACAAGCGACGTAGGCATTGTCGGAGAGGTTTTTACGGGATACGAGAACGTCTTTGCCGCTCCGGTAGGGGACCCTACGAACCTCGCCGCTCTTACAGCGCAATTCATTGAGGACTCGCATGCGCGCACAGTACTTTCCTTGGAAGGGAAGCGCGTAGCACTTGGGCACCTTGCCAATGTAAGGAATTCGCCGGCGGATATTGTTGCAGATCTCGCGGAGGCGCTTACACGTTCGGTATGAGGCTTCTTCTTGTAACACAGGTGGTGGATACTGAGGACCTTTATCTCAGTTTCTTTACGCAATGGATCAACGAGCTTGCCTTGCACTTTGATTCCATAGAAGTCATTTGCCTCAAACGTGGTTCATATAATCCGCCCTCGAACGTACGCATTCATTCTCTCGGAAAAGAGCGGGGCGCACACTTCTTCAGCCGTATTTTTTATATTGTCTATTTTATGCTTCTGATCTGGAGACTTCGCTCCCGGTACGATACGGTACTCGTGCATATGAACCAGGAGTACGTACTTCTCGCCGGCTGGCTCTGGCGCTTGCTTGGAAAGCCCGTCTCTATGTGGAGGAACCACTATGCAGGATCATGGCTTACCACAGTAGCGGCCTTCTTCTGTACGAAGCTCTTTTGTACTTCCGAGCATTCATATACGGCACGGTATCGCAAAACTGTGCTTATGCCTGTTGGCGTAGATACGAAACGTTTCTCTATTGACGACTCAACAAGAACTCCTAAGTCCATTCTTTTCTTTGCGCGCATGGCACCGTCTAAGAACCCTTTTCTTTTACTTGAAGCGTTGCGGAAACTAACAGAGAAGAACATTTCCTTTACAGCGACTTTTGCTGGCTCCGCTCTTCCGGAATACGAAGCGTACTACCAAAGCCTTGTGAGCCGCACCGAGCATTACAAGCTCTCAGAACGGGTACTCTTCGTTCCTGGGGTACCGAACAGCGAAGCGCCTGCACTATTTCACTCCCACGATATTTTCGTGAACTGCGCCCGATCAGGCATGTTCGACAAGGCAATATTCGAAGCCGCATCTTCAGGTTGTCATGTGCTTGCTTCAAGCGATGACTTGAAGCATCAGGCGGGTGAAGCATATTGGTTCGATGGGTCGGTAGACGGTCTTGCCGCGCGTCTCGATGGACTACTGACATCAGATGAAACGACAGACACCCTTCGTGATCAATTATTATCTGTTGTCGAAAAGAACAGTTTGTCGTCCCTTGGAGCTGCGCTTGCCGCCGAACTCCATAGTAATTATCGACCAACGTTCATAAAGCAATGGCTATGGCACCTGCTTTTCATCCTTGCGCATGCAGTACCAAAGACTCCGCGTATGAGCCTACTTTTATACCATTCGATCTCAAATGATATTTCTAATCGCTTTGCTGTTTCTCCCGCCTCCTTTGAACGACAGCTTCGTTATCTACGGAAGCGGTTCGACGTAGTACCGCTTTCGCGAGCCTATGAGTACGCCGCAGGGCTTCAAGTGAAGCGGGATAGTGTTGCGATTACATTTGATGACGGATACAGCGACTTCGCTACCGCTGCACTTCCGCTTCTCCGACGCTATAATTTTCCATCAACTGTCTTTCTGCTCGGCGGGGAGCCGGACCGTCGTGAGCTTGGGAACGACCTCCCGCTCATTGAACGGATTCATACGGATGCGCTTGAAGATTCACTGGTCGAGATAGGAAGCCATGCAGCAACGCACCGCAAACTGACAAAGATATCCGAAGAAGAAGCTCGAACAGAACTTTGTGAGTCGCGCAGGGTTATTGCTGCAGACTTTGGAATCACGCCGCGATACCTGGCCTATCCTAAGGGCAGTTATAACGCACGGGTGATGCAGCTTGCTCGAGAGGCGGGATATGAAGGTGCAGTAAGCGTGATAGAGCAGGCGGTACGGGCCGGTGACGATCCGTACTGTCTTCCCCGAATCCAAATCGATAAAGGCACGACGCCTAGTGTATTCGCAGCCAAAGTGACCGCTGCGGCTGACTGGTATTACGCGCTTTGGAGGTTTATGAAGCGCTAGGTACTATGACATCCATGCTTGAGACCTGGAAGCAGCTCATATGCGGAAAGACCCTAATGCGTTCATTAATGAACCAGGCGCTTTCCTCGCACACCCTTGAAAGTGGCGTAGTTCTTGACCTTGGGGGAGGAAAGGATCCGAGCTACTTCAACTATCTGCGCAGGTGTGAAGGGACGAATATCGTGAATATTGATAAGCAACACGGGAAGGATCGAGATATCGACTTTGAGATTGACGCGCTTCCTTATGAAGACGGGAGCATTGATCAGATCCTCATGTTGAACCTTTTGGAGCATATATATAATCACCGCTTTCTCGTGGGAGAAGCGCAGCGTGTTCTGAAAGAAGGAAAGACAGTAATCGGCTTCGTACCATTTCTGATCAACTATCATGCCGACCCACATGACTATTTTCGTTACACAGACGAGGCGCTCGAACTCCTTTTCAGGGAGGCCGGATTCCGCAACGTAACCATCAGGACGATTGGAATGGGGCCGTTCTCTGTCAACTTCAACACGCTTGCATCGTTTATGCCAAGTATTTTTAACGCTGCTGTATGGCCTCTCCATTGGCTATTGGACCGTATTTTGCTTGCTATGAAGCCGGGCTTCCGCAAGCGGTTTCCGCTTGGATATCTTTTCGTGCTAACGAAATAGTCCATGGAAAAGATACAATGTTCAGTCGGCATACTCACCTTCAACTCCGGCGCGACCTTAAAGCGCGCGCTTGAATCCGTGCGCGACTTCAGTGAGATCATAGTCTGCGATGGAGGATCTACCGATGAAACGCTCGCAATTGCTAGAAAATACAATGCAGTGGTCATCTCACAGGACCCGTCATTCAAGAATCCCGATAACACACTCCGCGACTACAGCGGTGTTCGTAACCAGTGCCTGGACGCAGCCCGTCATGAATGGTTTCTGTACATAGATTCGGATGAGACGGCAACTGCGGAACTGGTAGAAAGCGTTCGGCATATAATTCAAGACCCTAAGCACCTGGTCTATAACGTCTCCCCACGCATCATTCTGGACGGCAAGCTTATCGAACATTCTTCAAATTACCCAGGATGGCAAAAGCGGTTCTTCAGTAAGAAAAGCGGTGCGCGATTTCGTAAGGCAATTCATGAGCGGATTACCTATAACGAAGCTGCGTACCCCGCTGGCTACTTGAGAGGGCACTGGCATTACTACATTTCCCGATCGAATAACCCTAGGAAGCTCAAGAAATATATTCGCCTTGACTTTGAACTCCATCGCACCAAGAAGTTCGGCGTACTATTGTCGTTTGTAACCAAGAAGGCGGAAACCGTTGTAAAGACGGCTATAAAGACACTGCTGAACTCGCTGCTTCATCCCCGCACGAGTATGCCCCTCCGACTTGAATGGTCTCGGATCTACTATCAGTTGGCGCTTACCGGACTTGTTATTTTCGCGTATTTTAAGAAAGAAGTATGAACATACTCTATATAGCCAACGTCAGGATTCCGACTGAGCGAGCACACGGTATTCAGATCATGAAAACCTGCGAAGCGCTTTCGCGTGCAGGTGCAACTGTCGAACTTATCGTGCCGAGCCGCCAGAATCTGCTCACAAGTTCCCCATTTTCCTACCATGGTGTGCCCGAGAACTTCACATTGACGAAACTCGCGTCACCCGACTGGGTGCGATTTGGTCCCTTAGGATTCCTGTTTTCAGCGTTGTGGTTTGCCGAGTCCGTACGATGGCGTAAATCGTTCCGTACCGCTGATCTCATTTACTCGCGCGACGCTCTTGTATTACTGCAATACGTGCTTCTGAGAAGACGCTTTGCCTATGAGGCGCATGCGGGTCCGACATTTGCATCCCGCATTGTTGCTCGACGCGCATATAAGCTGATTGCCATTTCTAAAGGATTGAGTGATGCCTATATAAAAGCAGGAGTCGCTCCAGAATGTATTACCATTGCTCCTGATGCTGTTGACGAAGGCCTGTTCGTAAATGTGCCAGAGCGAAGAAAAGCTCGTGAAATCATTGGGTTAGTCTCAGATAAGCCGGTGGTGATGTACGTGGGCCATCTGTACGAACGCAAGGGCGTGGATATTCTGGCCGCTGCAGCTGCGAAGTTGCCGGAAGTACTTGTCGCATTTGTGGGAGGAGCTTCGGATGATCTCCCAAGGTTCAAAGAACGGTGGGGAAAGGTCCCTAACATCCGCATTCTCGGACATGTTTCGCATGAACGCGTACCATTGTATCTGCGTGCTGCGGATTTGCTGATACTCCCGAACTCGGCAAAGAACGAAGATTCCTTCAAGTTCACTTCGCCGATGAAGCTGTTTGAATATATGGCTTCTGGAACTCCGATCATTGCCTCGGGCGTACCGGCGTTGTATGAGGTCTTGAAAGCTGACAGTGCATACCTCGTATCGCCAGATGATGCAGAAGCTCTCGCCGCGGGGATTACGAACGCACTCGAGCACCCGTTGGAAGCGGAAGAAAAAGCTGCGCACGCACGAGAGAGGGTAAAAGGATATACGTGGGACAAACGTGCTCGCCAGATGCTAAGAGGAATGGATGCACCCGTTCCGGCGGAATATTCATGAAAACCCACTTCGAGTATCTCGCCGAACAACTCCCGGATTTAAGGGAAGCTTCTATCCTCGATGTCGGGTCGGGGAAAGGAGCGTTCCTCTTGGATGCAGTACGGCATAACGCGAAGACTACAGGACTTGAAATGAGCGAAGCGTATATTAAACTCACGCATGAACGACTAAGTGCCGCAGGATACACTGCGCAGATTGTTCAAGGCGTGGCTGAGAAAATGCCGCTTCCCGATCAGGCATTTGATTTCATCAATATCTGCGAAGTCATCGAGCATGTTGAAAATCCAGAAGCGATGCTTCGCGAGGTCTTCCGTGTCCTTCGGCCCGGTGGCCATGTCTACCTAAGCGCCCCCAATCGTTTCGGTATGCGCGATCAGCACTTCCACCTGTATTTTGTAAATTGGCTTCCACGCGTATTCGCTGATTACTACATTTCTTTTTGGCGTGACCATAAAGACTATGCTGATACGAGCGCAGGACGCCAGCGGCTTGCTGACATGCATTACTACACGTATCGAACTATCCTCCGACTTCTTAAGAATGTCGGGTTTACGGTTGAAGATATACGAATTACTCGGATACGAAAAGAAATGCGTGGCACTAAGCGCATCGTCGCGACTATGGCGTATCCTCTTGCGCGCAGTATCTACCTAGATGCCTTCCACCTACTCCTCGAGAAACCTCAAAAAGAATCTTAGGATTTTCTTCGGCTATAGAGCTCAAGCATGATACTTGAGATGACGAAACTCCATATGCGACCAGCGATGCGTGCGATAATGGCGCCTATGAGTCCATAGGTGGCCGTGAGCACAATAAGCGCGACTATCTGAAAGGCCGGCGTGACAATGTTAATGATGTACAGTTCGCGTTTCGCTTCCTGCGCTTGCAGTAGCGTAATGGAGAGCGAGCCGCCAATGGGAATGAGCGCAAATACATACAGCTGAGAAAGGAAAACCGCTTCATGGTACGTGGGGAAGAATATATCAAAAATATAGGGCGCAGCGATTGCATAGAGGATGGCGATCAAGACGAGTCCGCCTGTATAGAGCCAAAGCCGCTGCCAGAAGTTCGCTCGAATTTCTGCAAAAGGGCGGGAGGTGAATTTCGGCATCGCCAAGATGGAAACGCTACCGAGCGCACCGCGTATCTGCTCTGGTATGGCGGTGGCAAACGCATAGACGGCCAGTTCAACGGCCCCTAAGTAATGGAAGACGACAATCTTGTCGATTTGCGCGGCGAGTGTTGAAAGCAAGTTCATCGCGCTAAAGTGTTTTCCGAGTGATTTGTATTCCGGATCTAAGACTCGATTCGGCCGGTAGCGATAGAAACTATAGATAGTAAGGATGGCGCCCGCCCCGGCAGTACCTAGAAGGTACGCCATAAGGAATGCAGTCGGGTCCGTGCTCAAAAACATCGTTGCAAAGAGCGCAAGAGCCGGAACAGCGGCAAAGACTGTGCCCGTAAGCGCAAGGGCCCGGAAGTTTTTCTTTGCTGCCAAGAAGGAGCCGAAAAGGGACGACGGTTGAATAAGTGGACCGATTACCGCGATACTCAAGAAACCGGAGCCCACCACCGCATTTCCTTGCAAGAAATAATACCCACTTGCTCCAAGAGCCAAAGCGCTAAGTGGTAGGCTCCAAAAGAAGCTCGTACGCAAGGACTCACGAAACGTTCCCTCCTTACCGCGCGCGACCGCCTGCGCCATTGCGGTTGGGAGGCCAGTGAACGTAAACGCAGTGAGTACCCAAAAGGCTGACAGCAAGTAACGGTATGTGCCATAGACCTCTTTAGGGACCAAATGGGCGAATGCGATAGCCAGAAAAAGAGCGGCAAGCCCGCCAGCGACTTGGTCGAGCACCAGCCAGAAGCCTCCCCCGAAGAGATAGGTGAGGTCGGTCTTAGTATGGCGCTCAAGAAAGCGCAGAAGGCGACCTTTGCGCTCGGAATACGTAATATTCTGCATTACTGTATCTATGCTAACATTTCCTCCACATGAAAAGTAACGGCAAGAAACCCATTAAAGTGGCGTTCGTCATCAATGGATTTCTGATCGGTGGAGCACAGAATGTACTCCTGCAGACGCTCTGGCGCATCGATAGGACGCGCTTTGACCCAGCTCTCATCACGCTTATGCGTCGGCATGAGGACGAGAAGCGCTATCTCTACGATAAACTTCCACCCTATGTGAAGATATACGATCTACGCTTTAAAAACTTCCGTGACCTCTTGGCTTGGGGAACGCTTTGGAAGACTCTTGCCGAAGTCCGCCCGCAGGTCGTATTCGCCAACCTTTTTTTCAGCCATACGGTTACGCGTATCTTAAAGCCTTTTTTTGGCTACCGAGTCATCACTGTTGAGCACAATACGTATTTCGATAAGACGTGGTTACAAAAGTGTGTGGATCGTCTACTAGCACCGCTGACGTACCGTATTGTTGCGGTTTCAAACACGGTAGCAAACTTTACTTCAAAACAAGAGGGGATCGCGCGTTCGAAGTTCGTCATCAATTACGGTGGTATCGATATCGACGCACTGAGACAGGAGATGGAAGATTCAAATCCTGAAGAAACGTGGCAGGCGACTGGCTTCAAGCCAACACACAAAATAATCCTCTCGGTGGCGCGTGTTGTGCCGCAGAAGAATCATGAGCTAACGCTCAAAGGATTTGCGCTTTTCGCGAAAGACCACCCTGAATACCGACTCCTTGCCATCGGCGGTGGAAGCCATATACCTGAAATGGAAGCGCTCGCCAAGGAACTCGGCATTTCCGAGAAGGTGCGCTTTATGGGCTATCAGAAGCATATGTACCCCTTTTTTCGCATAGCCGATTTTTTTGTCTCAACTTCGCTCATTGAGGGATTCGGTACGACTCATGCAGAGGCACTCATTGCGGGCCTTCCCTTGGTGAGTACAAAAACCGCGGGTCCCGATGAGATGATTGAAGAGGGAGTCAACGGTTTTTTCATTCCGGAATACACAAAAGAATCGGTTGCCGAAAGTCTCGAAAAGATGGTTGGGCGGAATTTGGCTCCCATGCGCGCGGCTGCACGAAGCACTGGCGAACGGTTCGCGCTTGAAACTATGGTTAGGAAGTACGAGGAACTATTTGCCGCAGCAGCCGAAAACAAAAAGTAACCTATGGCGTATTCTGAAATCACTACACGTACATACGTTGAAAAGCGTTTCCCAAACGGAACGTCCCTTGAGCACGAACGTCTCATACAAGACTGGCTTACAAAGCCTCAGCAAGCCGAGGGTATTGCAGATGACTTCGAAAAGCGCGTCGGACCGATTAATGGACTGCGCGTGCTTGACGCAGGAAGTGGAAACGGCGGCATCTCGATTGCGTTTGCTGCGCGCGGGGCCGAAGCGGAAGGTGTTGATATCGAAGAAGAACTAGTCGCTATTGCAAAAGCCGAAGCTAAAGCGATAGGCTCGACAGCAAATTTCCAGTGGTATGAAGGAACAACACTTCCGTTTCCGGATGAGTATTTCGATGCGGCGATTTCCGTGAGTGTGCTTGAGCATGTTACTGACCCAGTGAATTATCTTTCGCAGATACTGCGGGTTATGAAGCCAGGCGGAGTTTTATACTTCGCGTTTCCGAATCGACTCCGCCCCAAAGAAACACACACCGGCCTCTGGTTCCTTTCCTATCTACCGATGCCTCTGGCTGCGTGGTACGCACGCGCCGCCAAACATAATCCGCTTGAGGATAACAACCTTCACTTCTATTCTTATTGGGCAGGACGGCGTATGATTGCTAATGCGGCACGCGATGGAAAAAAATGGGTCGTGCGCAAAGAAGAAGGAGCAAGCAAAAAGCCGCTCAAGGTTTTTATAAAAAGCGCTCTCCGTGCACTCGGTCTCCCGCATCAGGCGTTCCTTCCGCACGTAATGCTTATCCTTGAAGCGCAGAAGACATGAGCTACTATTCTGACGTAAGCTATGCGAGTAGGGACCCGTGGTTCATGCGCTTATATTTCAATCGTTGGTTCAAGGAAACGAAAGGTCCTATTTTGGACGTCGCGTGCTCAGTCGGGCACTTCATAGCGATTGCGCCGAATCAGATCGAAGGCATAGACAAAGATGAGGACAGTCTCAGGAAAGCGAGAGCGCAGGGCTTTAACGTGCGGCGGATTGACATCGATAAAGGAGAGATGTCGACACTTCCTGGCGGCCACTATGAAGGCGTGTATGCGAGCCAGATTATCGAGCATCTCGCGCACCCGCTCTCGTTTATGAAAGAAATTCACCGGGTCCTCACGCCGGGTGGTCGCGCAGTTATCTTGACGCCGAATATCCCGTACATGCTTCCGCACTTTTGGGACGACTACACGCACATACGTCCCTTCACAAAAGCAGCACTTACGATGATTGCGAGGGACGCGGGCTTCGTGGATGTGAATGTCCGGGAGGACTTCCGCACAATGCCGCTCTTGGGACGCCTCATGCGCGCTTTTTCTCTTCCTGCCGACGCAGTCGCTCGCGTTCAGCATGTGCTCGGTATCAGGGGCACCAGCCTCATACTTCTCGCAAGAAAGTAGGAAATCCTATCCTCGACAACCCAGGTATACGAAGATATCATGCCTGTTATGAAGATATTTATCACAGGTGGTGCTGGGTTTATCGGGAGCAACTTTTGCGACTCTGCACTCACGAAAGGTCATGAAGTCGTCTGTTTTGATGATCTTTCGACCGGACAGGAGTTTTTTCTTGAAGAGGCAAAAAAGAACACGAAGTTTCAGTTCGTGAAGGGCGATATTCGGAATCTCGATGAGATACAAAAGGCGGTTGAAGAAGCCAAACCAGACTGGGTTGCTCATCTGGCGGCAAATGCCGATGTGCGCCGGGGGCTTGAGCACCCGCGCAAGGACTTGGACGTGAACACGCTCGGTACCTGGAATGTCTTGGAGGCTGCAAAAAGTGCGGGTGTCAAGAAGATTCTCTTCAGCTCGACGAGCGCCGCCTATGGAAATCCAGATATTTTTCCGACTCCCGAGACCGCTCCGTTCCCCGAACAGACTTCGTTGTACGGAGCCTCGAAGGCCGCCGGCGAAGGACTCGTGTCAGCCTACTGCCATGGCTACGGCATGGCTGCAGTTGTATTCCGCTTCGCTTCTATCGTTGGACCACGATACACGCACGGCCACGTTTTTGATTTTGTGAAAAAACTAAAGACTGATCCAACGCGGCTTGAGATCTTGAGCGACGGCAACCTCCCAAAATCCTACGTACATGTCGAAGATTTGATGAATGGACTGTGGGTGACGCTTGATGCTGTAGAAGCGAAGACACTCGATACCCTGTTCAATGTATTCAATATCGGTCACGATACAACGCTCGTTATTAAGGATAGTGCGGCGCTCATTGCGAAGAAAATGGGGCTTACGCCGGAGCTCCACTTCACGGGAGGAACAGGTGGGTGGATTGGCGACCACCGCGTCGAGCTTGATACTTCAAAATTGAAGGCGCTCGGATGGCACACTACGCACACGATTCAAGAAGGAATCGAAGATACCGTCGACTACCTTATGGCGAATCCTCACCTCCTTAAGGTGCGCGCATAACATGATTGTCACCCGAACTCCGTTTCGTGTTACCTTGGGCGGCGGCGGCACTGACTTGCCGTCCTATTACGAGAAATATGGCGGTTTCATCTTCTCAGCAGGTATTGATAAGTACATGTATGTAAATGTGAATCGGCCGACCTCCGATGATCTTATCCGCATCAAGTATTCTGAGTCCGAGACGGTCTCGTGCCTAGACGAAGTGCAGCATCAAGTAGCGCGCGAGGTACTCCGGTTCACTGGTGTCGATAAGAACATTGAGGTGAGCTCCATTTCAGACATCCCGTCAGGCACGGGACTCGGATCCTCGAGCTGTTATGCGGTCGGGCTTCTTCAGGCGCTTCACACCTTGAAGCGCGAGCAGGTTCCGCACCATACGCTCGCGGAAGAGGATTTCAATATCGAAGCGAACCTTTTGAAGCGTCCCATCGGTAAGCAAGACCCCTATCTTGCGGCCGTGGGGGGTCTTACGGTCCTTGATATCGCAAAGGACGGTGCCGTGACGGTCCGAAGGGCAAAAGTTCCGTACGACATCGCTGACGAACTCAATCAGAACCTCCTTATGTTCTTCACTGGGCACACGCGAAGCGCGGACGATATCTTGGGCGAGCAATCAAGCGCGGTGAAAGAGGAAAAGAAAGAGGTTGTCGAGAGCATGCACCATATTAAGGAATTAGGCCACGGTATCTTGGACGCTGTTGAGAAGGGGAACCTGGACGAGGTGGGACGAAAGTTCCATGAGCACTGGCAGTACAAGAAGAAGATCTCGACGAAGATGACTAAGCCGGAATTCGATCTTCTCTACGACATGGCGCTGAAGCACGGCGCTCTGGGGGGGAAAATTTCGGGAGCGGGTGGTGGTGGTTTTTTGACGTTCTACGTCCCGCATAACCATAGGGCATTCCGCGAAGAGATGAAGCGATTGGGTCTTCGTGAGATGCGCTACCGTTTCGACTTCGAAGGTTCCAAAGTGATTGCGGACTTTTGAAACCTCTTGCGTCCGCGCGTGGTTGTTATATGCTGAAGCTACCTAACTTAATCCCTCTATGCCTAAGCCACTATCTGATCTGAACATAAGAATTTTCGCCGATGGCGCCGAGAAGGCGAGCATGATGGAGCTCTATCGCAACCCACTCATCAAGGGCTTTACGACCAACCCGACTCTTATGTGTAAGGCGGGAATCACGGATTACCAAGGATTCGCTCAGGATATCCTCACCGAAATCAACGATCGCCCTATTTCGTTCGAAGTGTTCTCTGACGACTTCAATGATATGGAGCGACAGGCTCGACTCATTGCTTCATGGGGTGATAATGTATACGTGAAGATTCCTATTACAAACACGAAGCAGGAGCCTTCCTACGAGCTCATCAAGAAGCTCTCGACTGATGGCATTAAGTTGAATATCACCGCTGTGTTTACGCTCGACCAAGTCACGAAGACCAAGGAAGCGCTTCGCACAGATATTCCTGCCGTCATTTCTGTATTCGCTGGCCGTATCGCCGATACCGGTGTTGATCCGGTACCGCTTATGAAGGAAGCGAAAGAAATCCTTACAGACAACCCAAGCCTCGAGCTTTTGTGGGCAAGCCCGCGCGAGCTTTTGAACATTTATCACGCGGAAGAAGCAGGTGCTGACATCATCACGGTGACGCCAGACGTCCTTAAGAAGGCCACAAACATCGGCCTTGATTTGGAGGAGTTCTCACTCCAAACGGTGAAGATGTTTTATGACGACGGCCAGAAAGCTGGCTATACCCTCTAATCCTATGTACCGCGATTACATCGGTTCTTACCTTAGGGAAACAGCGCTTATTGCTGAGCAGCTTGACCACAAGGAAATCAACTCAATGATCACGACTTTGAAGAAGGTGCGCGATGATAAGGGGCGCCTCTTCATTCTCGGTGTCGGCGGCGGCGCTGGACACGCAAGTCATGCGGTTAATGATTTTCGCAAGCTCGCGTATATCGAGGCCTATACGCCCGCAGACAATGTCTCTGAAATCACTGCGCGCACAAACGATGATGGGTTCCATACGATTTTCTCCAATTGGCTCATCGGCAGTAATCTTGGAAAAAAAGACGCTGTACTCGTATTCTCGGTGGGTGGTGGTAATGCGGAAAAGAATGTTAGTGCGAACATTGTTGAAGCACTGAAGTATTCGAAGAAAGCAGGTGCGAAGATTTTGGGCGTGGTCGGGCGGGATGGCGGCTATACCGCGCAGGTTGCGCACGCTTGCGTTATTGTCCCCACTATCAACCCCGAGAATGTGACGCCCCACACCGAAGGCTACCAAGCGGTCGTTTGGCATCTCATTGTGTCTCATCCGAAGTTCCGATTGCAAAGGGGAAAGTGGGAATCAGTGCAAAGCCTTATGGAGCCAAAGCCAAAGCAAAAATCGAAAGCCAACACCAACACCAACACCAACACCAAGGCCAAAGCCAAGGCGAAAAGAAAATAACCCACATGAAAAAGGCCGCTGTCTTTTTTGATCGCGACGGCACGCTCATCGAATACCATGAGGTGCTGAGGGACACAGTGGACGTGGCGCTTCTCCCCCATGCAGGAGAAGCGGTTGCGGCTTTCAAACAAAAAGGATATCTGGTGATCGGGGTGACCAATCAACCAAGCCTGGAGAAAGGCATGATGACGCAGAAGGAGCTCGACTCTGTTCACGCAACGCTTCAGGAAAAACTAAGGGCGGATGGAGGAGCACTCGATGCGATTTACACTTGCCCGCACCAGTACCGCGCGGAAAGGCAGTGTGCGTGCCGGAAACCGGGACTTGGGCTCATCGAGAAGGCCGAAGCAGATTTTTCCATAGACAGACGTGCCAGCTATATGGTGGGGGACCGTCTCCGTGATATTGAGACCGGGAAGCGCGCTGGTATGAAGACCATTCTTATTTCGCTCGAAACACCGAGCAAGGATGATGAGCTCTTTCCGGATACGAAGCCGGACGCTACTGTCACATCGCTCCTTGAGGCAGTATGTGTTATTACAGACAATCTGTAGCCCTCGCCCCGAAAACAGATTTTTGTGGTATTCTCAAGTGTCTTCCGTATGAAATCTCCACATACTATCGGGGTTGTGGGGCTCTGGCACCTAGGAGAAATCTATTCCGCAGGACTCGCCGAGCTCGGGTCTACCGTCATTGGTATCGATACGGATACCTCTGTAGTCAGCAACCTTAAGAACGGCGTTCCACCCCTGACTGAGCCGAAACTTGCTGAACTAATTAGTTCAAACCAAAAGACTGGACGACTGAGCTTCTCCACGGATTTTTCACGACTCCGTGAGTGCGATATCGCGTGGGTGACACCCGACACACCGGTCAATGACGATGACGAGGTCCAGATGGAAGTCGTCTTTTCTCTTATCGAGGCGATGACTCCGCATTTAAAAGACGGTGTGTTGTTTGTTGTATCGAGCCAAATTCCTGTCGGAACCTCAGAGAAAATAGTTGCGCTCATTAAAGAACTGAGTCCAGAAGTCACGTTTGCCTATGCGTACTCTCCTGAGAACTTGCGTCTCGGAGACGCAGTTGCTTGCTTCCTGAATCCTGGGCGCATTGTTGTTGGAACCGATTCGAAAGAGGCCGTGGCAACTCTAGAAGAAGTGTTTAAACCGACTGGTGCTGCTATCGTCACCATGAGTCCGGAATCCGCCGAAATGACGAAGCACGCGCTCAACGCTCACCTAGCGATGTCTATCAGCTTCACGAATGACATAGCTGACCTGTGCGAGGCATATGGCGCAAGCGTTGAAGAGGTTATCGGTGCACTCAAATCCGATCCGCGCGTGGGACCCAGGGCGTATTTGTTTGCGGGCCTTGGGTTTTCCGGCGGCACGCTTGGTCGGGACTTGAAGGCGATGTTGAATGCGGCGGCGGCACGCGCAATACAATTGCCGGTCATTGAGAGCGTTTTTGCGAAGAATAGAGGTCGGAGTGTGGTCGTCACCTCTCGCTTGCAGAAAGAGCTCGGCATGCTTCCTGGCAAAACAGTTACACTTTTGGGAGTTACCTATAAGGCGGGTACGAGCACGCTTCGTCGCTCTCAGCCGCTTGAGATAGAAAAACGACTCCGTACTGAAGGAATGGCGACCAGACTGTATGATCCGCTTGCGAAACCTGACGAAGTTGCAGTGGTAACGACGTCATTCTTCAGCAATGATCCCTATGTAGCAGCGGAGGGTGCTGATGCACTTCTTATTATGACACCCTCGAAAGATTTTCAGATGCTTGACTTCAAGAAGCTTAAAGGCGTGATGGCAGGAACACTTTTATTTGATACGTGCAATATCCTCTGGAATAAGCGCGAAGAAATTCGCTCTCTCGGACTTACCTATATATGCGTCGGCCAGTAAAAGAAACTATGCGTCTTGCCCTCATCGGTGCTGGCGGTATCGGATCGGAGTGGGTACAAGCACTTGAGGACACCAAAGGAGTTAGGCTTGCTCTGATTGCAGATGTCAGCTTGAAACGGGCGCAGGCGCTCGCAAACCGATTCACTTCCTGTGAGGCGGTGAGTGATTGGCAGGCCGCTACAACTCACCAGGACATTGATGCGGTCGTAGTCGCGACTCCACATGCGTTCCTCGCACCGATCTCATATGCAGCGCTTGTCGCCGGGAAGCATGTGCTTTGTGAGAAGCCAGCAGGAGTGAATGCAAAAGAAATCGCGAAGAATATCCGCATGGCTGCGAAAAAGAACCTCGTGTACATGGTTGGTTTCAACCATCGCTACCACCCAGCTTTTATGAAAGCCAAAGAAATTGCGCAGAAAGGCGGCATCGGTGAGATTGATTTCGTGCGTGCCCGCTACGGGTTTGGTGGCCGTCCTGGATACGGGAAGGAATGGCGTTTCAAGAAAGAAATCGCTGGTGGCGGAGAGTTTATGGATCAGGGTATGCATATGATAGATATGGCGCGCTGGTTCTTGGGAGACTTCAAGACCGTGTATGGCTTTGCGGAGAACTTCTTCTGGAGAGGCGATGTAGAGGACAACGGTTTTGCCCTTATGCGGACATCGTCGAGGAAAGTTGCCTCAATCCATGTAAGCTGGACGAATTGGGACTGGGTGCACTCGTTTGAAGTGTTTGGCAAGGAAGGCTACCTGCTTATCGACGCCCTCGATCAGCGCTATAATGGTCCGGAACGGCTCGTGTGGGGTAGACGCGACAAGACATTTGCCCGGCCCACGACCAAGGAGTACGTATTTCGCGAAGAGAAGAAGCGGGATTCCATGCGCCGGGAGCTGGAAGATTTCGTGCGTTCCGTGCGTAGCGGGAAAACGACAACGCAGTTCCCGAGTGGCGAAGATGCAGAAGCGGCTGTGCGCATCGTAGATAAAATTTATGCCAACCATCATGGAGTCTCTTAAAAATAAAAAAGCCGTCATCATCGGAGGAAGCCGAGGTATCGGCAAGGCGATTGCCAAGGCGTATCTTCAAAATGGCGCTGAAGTATATCTACTTGCGCGCGATGCTGAAGAGCTGTCAGCAACGGCACAGGAACTCGGCGCATTCGGCATGGTAAAAAGCCTCCCCATTGATGTCTCAGTTCCTGTCGAAATGGAACACGCTGCACGTGAAGTCCTGAAGGCATTCGATACGATCGATATTCTCGTGAATGCTGCAGCCGTGTATGGTCCTATCGGGCCGGTGACGGAGGTGGCACCCGAGGAGTGGAAGCAGGCGATTGAAGTCAACCTGTTCGGCCCCTTTCTTTCGGTGCACTACTTTGCGCCGCATATGACCCAAAAACAGGGCACCATCATCAATTTTGTCGGAGGAGGAGAGGGACCGTTCCCGCGCTTTACCTCCTATGTATCGAGCAAAGGTGGTATTGCCCGCTTTACGGAGGCTATAGCTGAAGAATTTAAGGAAAAGGGTATTGATGTAAACGCAATTGCGCCGGGCGCAGTCAACACCAAACTTCTTGACGATCTTCTTAAAGCGGGTCCTGAAAAAGCAGGGAAGGAGACGTACGAGAAGTTCCTTAAGCAGAAAGAAAGTGGAGGAACCCCGCCGGAGAAAGCGGCCGCGCTCTGCGTCTTCCTCGCGTCAAACGAAGCGCGCGGCATTACGGGGAAGGTCATCTCGGCTGTCTGGGATGTGTACGAGGACTTCCCCAAGCATCGCAAGGAAATGGATGGATCCGATGTCTATACCATGCGCCGTGTGCGGCCCGAGTGGCGCGGACTTGATTTTGGTGAACGCAAAGAAGGTCAATAGTCGCTCATGATTACACAGGCAGTAATTTCCGCAGGCGGATTCGGGGCTCGGCTGAAGCCTTTTACTGACACTGCGCCGAAGCCTATGATTCCGATACTCGGTAAGCCGCTTTTGGAGTGGCATGTGGATGCCTTCAAGAAACATGGGGTTACGGAGTTTTTCATATCACTTCACCACATGCCGGAGGTCGTAATGGAGTATTTCGGCGACGGTTCGAAATTCGGCGTTTCCGTACAGTATTTTATAGAGAAAGAGCCACTCGGTTCCGTAGGCGCATTGAAGAAGTTCGAACCGTATCTCTCTGACACATTCTATTTCATATATGGGGATGTTTTCAGTCTCATGAACTATTCAAAAATGGCAGACGCGTATGCGCGCAAAGAGTCTCCTATTGGCATGCAGAGAATACGGAAGACTGATGAGTGCGAGGATGCTGACGTGGCCGAACTTTGTGTAGAGGGGCGAGTGACTGCCATACACCCGAAGCCGCACACGGCCACTTATCCGAACGCCTGCCGCATGCGCGGCTCGTTCATTCTGGATAGACGGATACTATCCTATGTGCCGGAGGATACAGCATTTGATATGGGAAAGGAGCTCCTGCCGGCGGTCGTCAACGCAGGTGAGAATTTTTATGCGTACGAATGCGATGAATACTCGAAAGGCGTCGATACGATGGAAAAGCTAAATGAAGTACTGGTACACTTAGGGACTCTCACATAACTATGAAGGTCTCCATCATTATCCCGGCCTATAATGAGGCTGGTACCGTTTCAGAGCTTCTTACGCGAGTATGGAACCAGCCGCTTTCGCTTGAAAAGGAAATAATTATCATTGACAGTGGATCTACAGACGGCTCTCGCGAAATCATCAAGGCGTTTGTAAAAGAAAAGGGCGCGTCTGCCCGAGATATAGTGAAAGTTTTGCTTCAGGACAGGCCGCGTGGTAAAGGAAATGCGGTGCGCGAAGGCTTTACGCACGCAACGGGCGACATCATTCTCATTCAGGACGCCGACCTCGAATACGAGGTGACTGATTATTCCGCACTCCTCGCTCCCATCGTCGAGGGGAAGACAGCGTTTGTGCTCGGAAGCCGACATATGTCAGATGCAGGATGGCAAATTCGCAACTTTGAGGGTGCGTTGGGGAAAGCCCACTTCATGAACTATGGTGCACTCCTTTTCCACGGCTTCTTTAATCTTCTCTACAACACAAAACTGACCGATCCTACGACAATGTATAAAGTCTTTCGGCGAGATTGTCTGGACCACTTAACCGTATCGGCTAACCGGTTTGACTTTGATTTTGAGCTTCTCGGAAAACTTATTCGGGCCGGGTTCCGCCCGATTGAGATTCCTGTCACTTATACTTCACGAGGCTTTAAAGAAGGAAAGAAAGTGAGCATCCTGCGCGACCCGCCACTGTGGGTTTGGATAATCCTCAAGACCCGGTTTTCACCACTCGAGAAATAAGCCGCACTCTGTTTTCGGAGAGGAATGCCACACCCGAGAAGGCAATCATGAGGATTAGTGGCTCAACTGGCATCCGGTAGCGTGCGTGCGCCATAGGGCCAGTGACGAGCGCAAAATAGAATATAAGGGTCAAGAACATCCACGCGAGTCGCCGGTCTTTTGAATACCACAAACCAACGAGCATGAGTAAGGAAATGGCTCCCCAGAACGCGTTCTCAAGAAGCGTCCAGCCGTGATTTTCAAGAACGACGGTAAGTTTTGTCCAGGAGAATGGGTGGATCGCCTGTATGAGGGACGGCTCTGGCGCCGGGTTGAAATCGGGGCGGAGCGTCTGCGCAAAGAACCAGTAGTTCTGTGCTCCGCTTGAGGTAAAGAAAGGAATAAACGTCGTGGCGTGAAAGAAAGCGTAGGAGAAGGGATGTTCTGTAATAACTTCAACTGCGACTTTTTTTAGGGACTCGGCGCTAGCGAAGTCGCCCGGCACGGGTCCTGGAGGGAGGCCAGCGCGTTCAAGGAGAATGTAGCGCGCTTCAAGATTTGGAATATCATTGTAGGTTTCGTAAAACGCCGTTGCGAACTGACGGAATAACACGAAGGCTCCGGTCGAGGCGAAGGAGAACTGGTCGAATAGCTGCTTGTTTCTATAGCACCACGGGAAGAGTCCCGCCACGAACATGATGCTGAGAAGTCCGGCTGCAATAATATGCTTGCGAGAGATTGTGGACCACGGAAGGTAGAGCACAAAATAACCGAAGAGAAAGAAGGGGAGAATGTAGAGCGAAGCAGGTCGGATGTACGCTGCTGCGGCGAGGAGAAGTCCCGCAAGCGTCCATCTCACGTACATGTGTTTCCACTCCGAGAAGAAACAAAGGTAGAGAGCGAGTATAAAACAAAAAACGAATAGTGTTTCCGTAAGTAAACTCGCGACCGCGAGGGTTGTCGTCGGAAGCACCAGATACAGAATCGAGAGTGCGAGTGCCCATCGCCGACTCATAAACCGTGTCGCCATCTGGAAGATGAGAAGGACGGTCAAGAATAAAATGCCGACCTGAGCAATAAGAACCGGGAAAAAGTTCCCGAAGAGTGCATAAAACGGTGCAAGGAATACAGGATAGCCTGGGGTGCGCCATGCGTCAGGTGTGAATGGTGTGGTTGTGCTTCGTGAAAACACACTGTGCTCAACTATATTCACGGCGAGATTGGCGTAGTCGCCCGACATGGTTCCGCTTAACGCAGGAAATTCATTGGCCGCTGGTCCGTGGGATTCTTCCGCTGCGTGCGAAAGATAGAGGATACTTCCACCGCCGGTAAAGACGGTTACAAAGAGAAGCACGAGCCACAATCGAATTCCGCGAACCATGGTGATTAGTAAGTATACTACCACGCTTCAGTTCGGTGCTACGCCCGTATCTTGGTACTATGGTCCAATGAGCGATTTCCAATATGACGGACGGGACTTGGAGGTAACTTCCTTTGCGAAGAACTACCATGAGTGGATTGCAGATTTGTTCCGAAGCGTGTTCGGGAAACGCGTTGCGGAAGTGGGGGCCGGTATTGGGAGCTTCTCGGAGCTTATTCTGCAAGCACCGATCGACGAACTTCTCGTCATCGAACCGTCGAAAGAAATGTTTGAAGAGCTTCAAAAAAACCTTGCGTACGACACACGCGTCACCTGCAAGAATGATTTTTTTACGAAAGTAAGCGGGGAGTGTAATACATATTTCGATTCAGTCGTGTATGTGAATGTACTGGAGCATGTGGAAGACGACGCTGGGGAACTCGCGCGTGTCTATGAATCGCTCGCGCCTGGTGGGCACGTATGCGTCTTTGTTCCAGCGCTTCCTGCTCTGTATAGCGCGCATGACAAGGCCATCGGCCACTATCGACGCTACACAAAAAAGGGACTTCGTGCGCTCCTGACGACCGCAGGATTTGAAGTAAAACGACTTTCCTTCTTTGATTTTGCAGGAATCATTCCATGGTACGTGGTAGTGAAGTTCCTCAGGAAGTCACCGTCTGCAGGGAATGTGAGCCTGTATGACAATGTCGTTGTGCCGATTTCGCGCACGATGGAAACGATAATTCACCCACCTATCGGGAAAAACCTGATCGCTATCGGGAAGAAGGTGGGATAGAAGGAACTGGTTTTGCTGTAAATATAAAGCCATTATAGGCGGAGTAGCTGATGATTGCGAGCAAGGCGGCTGAGATAATCTGAGCAAGTATGTACCACAGACCAAGCACCCCGACGAACAGGTACATGAGGCCGGTGTTTAAACTCATATTGAACACCGTCACCGCGACATATTCCACAAGTTGGAAGTGAATGCAGTTCAGTCTGTGGTCTTGAAAGGACCAGAACTTCTGGAGCGTAAAACCAAAGGCAAGTGAGCCCAGATATGAGCAAATTGCGGCGATGATGTAGTGAAGATGAAGATACTCCACACAGAGGTAGAGGAGAGATAGGTTGACAACAGCAGAGGTTGTTCCGGCAATGAAAAAGCGCAGTATCTTCGCTTGAGTCGGGGAGAGCATCTGGAGTAGTGTACGCGCTTAAAGACGCCTTCGCAAAAGTCTCCAGGAGTGGATCTCAATTGTGATACGATCGCCGGTATTATGTTGAGCTCCGGATTAGGCGTACAGATAGCGCGGTGGACAGCTGTTGGGGCGCTCTTCATCATTCCGCTCTATGTAGCGTCGAGCCTCTATTTCCCATTTATTACCGGAAAAGGATTTGAGTTTCGGATACGGCAGTGCAGGAGCGTTGCCGTTTCCCGACACGACATTCGATTTCATAAATATCAATGAATTAAACCACATGTGCGCTTCAGCGCATATGTGGTTTAATGGCTCTATATGACTCAATACGCAAAATGGGCAGTGCTTGCACCTCTTTTTGTCGTCCCATTTCTCGCCCTCTATATATCGAGCGACCTCTTCTTCCCGTTCATCACGGGCAAGAACTTCGCGTTTCGAATTCTAGTTGAGATAGCATTTGTCGGGTATGTGGTGCTTGCCATTGCCGATAAACAATACCGTCCCCAGTTCTCATGGGTCCTCGCATCCTTCGTACTCCTCGTGCTTTGGATGATCATTGCCGACGCGTTTGCAGTGAATCCGCATAAAGCGTTTTGGAGCAACTTCGAGCGCATGGACGGATTCGTGATGCTTGCGCATATTTTTGTGCTCTTTCTGATCGCCGGTCCGATGCTGTCCATAGACAAGCTGTGGCGCAAGTGGTGGATGACGTTTATAAGTGCGTCCGCACTCGTTACGTTCCATGCCGCCATCCAATGGCTCTGTATTGGAAATGACTGCGGCGCTCAGGGGCGTTTCTTTGCAGTTCACCAAAGCTCGACACGTCTTGACGCGACTTTGGGCAACTCGGAGTACTTAGCAGGTTTTCTTCTTCTGGCTATAGGAATAACTCTTTGGCAGGCTTTCGAAACAAAAGGGAAAGGTCTCCGAAACACCTTATTCGCTCTTGTACTTCTCCAGATTCTGGTTCTTTTCGGTACGGGAACGCGCGGAACGTTCATCGCGCTCATCGGAGCAGCAGTCGCAGGAGGACTTCTATGGCTGTACGAACTTGGTAAGAGGGGAAGGAAAGGGGCACTAGTCTTCCTTGCAGCAGTTCTTGTCTTTGTCGGCGGCTTCTATGCCATGCGTAACACCGCCTTCATACAAGAAAGCCCGAACCTCTCACGCTTCGCCGACATCTCACTTGATTCTCTTGAGGTACGCTTTGCGATTTGGGGAATGGCAATTGAGGGTATACAGGATAAGCCCTTGACCGGTTGGGGCCACGAAGGATTCAATTACGTCTTTAATACCTACTACACCCCAGATCTCTACGGCCAGGAGCCATGGTTCGACCGCGCACACAATATGTATCTTGACTGGGCCATTGCAGGCGGCCTCCCGGCGCTTCTCCTCTTCCTTATCCTCGGAGGGAGCGTCGTTCTCGCTGTATATCGCTCTCGGGAACTGAAGCCCTTGGAGCGCGTACTTATTCTCTCCGCCTTCGTTGCGTACGGAATCCAGGGATTAGCGGTCTTCGACAACCTCTTTACGTATGTGCCCATAGCGATGCTATTGGCGTACGCACACACACTCCGTTCCCGGCCCATGCCGGTTCTGGAACGGCTCCCGGAGGTTCGCGGTGCCTCCCTCGATGTCGTTACGGCCCCTATTGCTCTCATTCTTGCCCTTCTTCTCATATATATGGTGAATATGCCCACGTACGCTGCAGGAAAGGATCTCATCAAAGGACTCACGTCAAGCAATACTCCTCAGATGCGCGTTCAATACTTCGAAAGAGCCCTTTCCCACGAGCCGTTCGCCACCCAGGAGATCCGTGAACAGTTGCTTACGTTCGCCCAACAAACGGCTACAAGCAACGCGCCCGATGATGTAAAAGCCAAGGCCGTATCCATGGCCATTGAAGAAATACAGAAGGAGATAGAACGTGCGCCCAACGACGCCCGTCTCCACATTCTCCTCGCTTCCTTCTTGCGTGCCATGGGCCAGTTTGATGCAGCTCGTACCGCCGCCGCGTACGCCCATAACCTTTCCCCTCAGAAACAAGGCATCATCATTGAGCAGGGACTCATAGAGTGGCAGGCGGGGAAGCCTGAGGCCGCACTTGCCTTCTTTAACGAAGCACTTGCGCTCGACCCTTCCCGTATCGAACTCTCCATCTATGTCGCAGCAGGTCACATAATTTCTGGAGATATTCCCGGAGGGAAGAAAGTCCTTCAGGAGCATTTTGGCACCACTACCGTAAACAGTATTCCTCTCGTCCTTGCATACCAGCAGGCCAACGCCTGGAACGAGATCATCGCTATTCTCTCACTCCGTTATATGGAGCAGAACGACTCAGAAAGCGGATATCAACTTGCAATTGCATATGCGAAAGCTGGACGCATTGCAGAAGCACGCGAGCAGGTACGAGTAGTCATGCAGGCGCATCCTGAATCCGCACAGCAAGGGATCTCACTCATGCAACAGCTCGGTGGGGTATAGAGAAGTTACAAATGCAAAACAAAAAACAACGTCACGTGACGTTGTTTTTTGTTTTGGTAACGCATACAAAAGAATTTCCTCTGCATAAAAGTTATCCACACATTGCACTTTTCATGCACAAAATCTTCAGTAACGCGCAATAATGTATGCAGAACACATTCGTGCGCGGATTCCTTTCCGTGATCGTGCATCGTTGCAAGCAATCCGAGTACGAGTGGGTCGACATTAGCATCTAACTTCACACCTAACGGACTTATGGCAGCAAAAAGGAAGGCAGCTAAGCGTCCCGCTAAGCGTCGCGCAGTTAAGAAGGCAGCCCCTAAGAAGGCAGCTAAGCGCCCAGCAAAGCGCCGCCGCGCAGCTAAGAAGGCAGCTCCGAAGAAGGCAGCAAAGCGCCCTGCAAAGAAGCGCCGCGCAGCAAAGAAGCGCCGCTAAGCGACTCACGCAAAGGAAGGCCCCGAGAGGGGCTTTTCTTGTTGGCAGAAGTTTTGAGTAATATATGCTTGTTATTGTATTCGGGATTTTCCCGCGACCTCCGCAAGGAGGGTTACTCGTAGAAGAGGCTGACAAAGGCCTCTTTTACTTTTTTGAAGTCTTCACTGTCAAGTTCTCCCATCTTTCGATCAAGACGCTTGTAACTAAGGAATCGAGCCTGCGATAATAATACAACCTGATTGATGTTCTTATATCTAAGGGGCATATACCATGTACCTTCATGCCGTTTTGTAGTTAGTGGGATTCTAAAGAAAGCATGTCTTCCGAACTTCTTAATGACTATAACGGGACGTGTGAAATTTTGCCCTTTCCCGCATATCTCAACACCCACGTTCTCACTAATGGCACACCACCACAAATCACCTTCGTTTACGAGTGGCGGTTTATAATCATTGGCCTCAAGTTTCTGTTTAACCCCGATCCACTCCAGAAATCTCTTTATGAACATACCGAGCTAGCCTAACAGTGCGGCTTGGTTAACGAGACACTCTTTCTGCTTAAGACTGTGAACTACCGTTGGCCTTTGAAGCGCGGCACAGACAGATTGATTCTTTTGGGGCTTATATGAAAGGCTGAATATGAAGAGAACACCTAGAAAAGCTGAAGCCGATTAGGTAGAAGAAAGCAGTCTAAAAAGGTATAGTAGGCGGGTCAATGGCCAGCATACTTAATCGGCTTTTCTCCCAAAACCAGTCTGCAAGCTTCATAAAAGGAGCGGCGGGTGTAGTTAGTCGTGCAAACTCAATAGAGCCGGAACTCACGAATGCCGCTCAGGAGGAGCTCCGTACCCGGCTTTCCGGAGTCCGAGAACGGATGGATCAGGCATCTCCTTCTGACAATGACGTTGCCGAGGTCTTCGCTCTCGTACGAGAGGCTGCGCGCCGAACCCTTAACGAACGCCACTACGACGTACAGCTTATAGGAGGACTTGCTCTTGCCCGCGGCAAGATAGCTGAAATGCGTACCGGTGAGGGAAAGACGCTCGTTGCAACACTTCCGGCAACGCTGCGCGCGCTTTCTGGAAAGGGGGTGCACATCGTCACCGTCAACGACTATCTCGCACGCCGCGACGCCGCCTGGATGGGGCAGGTATATGACTACCTCGGTCTCACCGTTGGTGCCGTCACTTCAAGTGGTTCATATATATATGACGCGTCCCATACTCCCAAAGAAGAGGATGAGACCCGCGACGAAGAAGGTTCGTTCCGGGTCTTCTACGACTATCTCCGTCCCGCTTCAAAAAAGGAAGCGTATGCAGCTGACATCACGTACGCTACCAACAACGAACTTGGTTTCGACTATCTTCGCGACAACACCGCGTACGAGGCTCCACAGATTGTTCAACGTGGTCACCACTACGCCATTGTGGACGAGATCGACTCGATTCTCATTGATGAGGCCCGCACCCCGCTTATTATTTCCGGCCCTGTGCCTGAAGGGGAGCAGTACTATGAGCGCTTCGCTCAGATCGCCCACACCATGGAAGAGGGCGCCGACTACACAAT
This sequence comes from Minisyncoccota bacterium, assembly GCA_036517735.1. Classification (GTDB taxonomy): domain Bacteria; phylum Patescibacteriota; class Minisyncoccia; order Phycocordibacterales; family Phycocordibacteraceae; genus C7867-001. The sequence goes on from DATDUD010000038.1 coordinate 30,565, forward strand.
CGATGAAAAGCAACGCGCCATTCAGCTCACTGATGATGGAATCACTAAGGCCGAGCGCGCTCTTAACATTGAGAACCTGTATACCGAAGGAGGGGTGAAGCTCGCACACCACCTTGAGACGGCCGTACGTGCCAAAGCGCTTTTCAATAAGGATAAGGAGTACGTACTCCGGGACAACCAGATTATTATCGTTGACGAATTCACGGGACGCCTTCAGCCTGGGCGCCGCTGGTCCGAAGGCCTCCATCAGGCGATTGAAGCTAAGGAGGGAGTGCCCATACAGAAAGAAACTCGCACGTACGCATCCATAACGTTCCAGAACCTCTTCCGTATGTACGAAGCCCTCTCCGGCATGACCGGTACGGGCCTTTCCTCCGAGGAGGAGTTCTATACCGTCTACAAACTAGAGGTCATAGTCGTGCCCACCAACATGCCCATAGCCCGCACCGACCATGATGATCTCATCTTCCAGAACAACCATGGCAAGTACACGGCGCTTGCCCGAGGGGTAAAGGAACTTCACGAGAAGGGGCAGCCGGTTCTTGTGGGTACGGTGTCCATTGAGGACAACGAGATAGTGAGCCGGTACTTCAGCGACGCAAAAATCCCGCACGAAGTTCTGAACGCCAAGAACCACGAGAGGGAAGGAGAGCTCATTGCCGAAGCGGGAAAGCGCGGACGCGTGACAGTTGCCACTAACTTGGCCGGACGCGGCGTCGACATCAAGCTTGGAGGAGTCCACGCGTCTCCTGAAGAACGCGCAGAGGTAGTCGGGTTCGGAGGGCTTGCCGTCATCGGAACCGAACGGCACGAGGCAAGACGCATAGACAACCAGCTTCGGGGACGTTCCGGCCGCCAGGGAGACCCTGGTGCCACCCAGTTCTATGTATCCCTTGAGGACAAGCTCATGCGCGTCTTCGCTTCAGACATGCTGAAAAAGGTCATGGGAACCTTCAAGATCCCTGAGGATGAACCAATTGGAAGCCCGATGATCAGTAAATCCCTTGAAACCGCGCAGAAGCGCATCGAGGGCTTCAACTTCGATTCCCGCAAACAGGTGCTTGCGTATGACGATGTACTCAACACTCAGCGTCTTGCCGTATACGCGCGCAGGAACATTGCGCTCATAGGCACTGACGAGGAGGTGCGGGAGACCATTCTTACGATCATCGCTGGGGACGAAGCCTTGCTTGAGGCTTTCAATGCCCGCGACACTGAATTAGGTTCCGAACTCTGGACACTACTCCTTCGTCGTCTCGTGCTTCAGATAACCGATACGTTCTGGCTCGAGCACCTTGATACCATGGAATACCTGCGCCGTTCCGTATCACTTCGTGCGTACGGGCAGCGCGACCCGCTTCAGGAGTACCGCAAGGAAGGACTCCGCCGGTTCCAGGACATGCTCTATGCCATCGAAGATCGTATACGACAGGCAGTACCGCACCTACGTCCTGCAGACGAGACGCGTATCAAGGCCGAAGAGGCTAAAGTACG
>DATDUD010000039.1:0-5743 GCA_036517735.1 Minisyncoccota bacterium
CACAATCGTTCTCCTAGTTTTGACACAGGCAGCCCCTGTGTCCGGGAAGCAAAGCCCACGAAACCTCGAGACCGCTTGGTCTGGCTCACGCACCAGTATTAATATCATCGGCTTCGACGCGTTTCGGGCCACTAGCAGAAATATAAATGGCAACAGTATACATGCGCCGCACTGACGGCCGTCGTCCTCCGCGTAATACCCGAGGGGGATACGGCAGCTATGGCGCTTCAACAAGTCCCAAAAGGGGAGGCAGCCGTCCCCAGGGCGACAGGCCACGCGCGGGCAAGCGCTCCTTTCAGGAGATGTCCGTGGACCTTTCCAAGCTTATAAACAAGGCACAGCCCGTTGAGGAGACGGAGGTCTTTACCCCTATTCACAAGTTCACCGACTTCCCAGTTGATGAGCGTCTGAAGGACAACATCGTTTCAAAGGGATACGCCCTTCCGACTCCCATCCAGGACCAAGCAATACCGCACGTCCTTAAGGGATTTGATGTGGTCGGTATCGCAAACACGGGCACAGGAAAGACCGCAGCCTTCCTTATCCCACTCATCCATAAAGTGCTGCGTGACCGCGACGAGCGTGTGCTCATCATGGTGCCTACCCGCGAACTCGCTATCCAGATCGAGGAGGAGTTCTATGGCTTTGCCAAGCGCCTGAACATCAACTCGGTCACTTGTGTGGGAGGTGCAGGTATCGACCCGCAGCTCCGCGTACTTCGTCGCCATCCAAACTTTGTCATCGGTACACCAGGACGACTGAAAGACCTCATTGAACGTAAGGCTCTTGACCTCTCGAACTTCAATACTGTTGTTCTTGACGAAGCCGACCGCATGCTCGACATGGGATTCATTGACGATATGCGCCACATCATTGGCTTCATGCCGCAAGCGCGTCACACGCTCTTCTTCTCAGCGACGCTCTCGCGCGAGATCGAGAAGCTCATCGGTGCCTTCCTTACCGACCCGGTCCGCATCTCGGTTAAGACCCGCGATACCGCGCATACCATTGATCAGGATGTCATACGTGTACAGTCAGGACGTAAGTTTGAGCAGCTCGTCGAGCTTCTTAAGCAGCCTGAGTTCGACAAGGTACTTGTCTTTGGACGTACCAAGCACGGAGTTGAGCGCCTTACACGCGACCTCATGCGCACAGGCGTAGCAGCCGAGAGCATCCATGGCGACAAAACTCATGGACGGCGCCAGAAGGCCCTCGGTCTCTTCAAGCAGGACAAAGTTAGTGTGCTCGTGGCAACCGACGTCGCCGCCCGCGGCCTCGATATTTCCGACGTGTCGCACGTCATCAACTACGACCTACCCTCAACGTATGAGGACTACACCCACCGTATCGGCCGTACTGGGCGAGCGGGGAAGGCCGGGAAAGCGCTCACGTTCATATAACCGTAAATAGGAAAAAGCCCCCGCGTTACGGCGGGGGCTTTTCTCGAAATTTGCACATGCAATCTGATTCAACTGGTTTCGATTCCTGGCGCTTCCATAGAGGGATATGTGCCCACGGACGTGCATCGAAATAGAGAAGAAAAGCAGAAACTCCTGCAAATAGGACAAGAAAGAACAATGCATCCATCGGAAGTCTCCTTTCAGATATCTTAATACCAGTATCTTCTTCAATCGTCAAAGTCTTCGGAAATTCACACCTACCCCGGCATTACGATGTATACTTACCCAGTTCTATGACCGATTTCTTAAAGATGGATGTGTTCTTTGGCGTTGCGACTGTCGCAGCGGTCGCCGTCACCCTTATCACGATCGTTGCACTGGCGTATGCTGTCCGGCTTCTTCGGACGCTGAACCGCATTGGAGACGATATCGAGGAGGAGACTGAGGCGATACGTGAAGATGTCGAGGCGGCGCGCAGAAAAGTGCGTGGGTTCAGATTTGCGAGTCTGTTCCTCCCCCTCTTCAAGAAGAGCACACGCCGCAAGAAACGGAAATAATCACTAATCATCAATATGGCAACGAAGAAACGAAACAGTGCGAAGACTGCAGTGGAAGTGGGAGCAGGAGTGATTGCCGCCGCAGCGGCAGCAGGCGCCGGCTACTACTTCTATGGCGACAAGAAGGCTAAGAAGCACCGTCAGGCAGCAAGCAAGTGGGCGCAGGGAATGAAGAAGGAAGTCGTACGCGAAGCTAAGAAACTTAAGCGCCTCGACCAGAAGGCCATGGCGCGCATTGTCGATCAGGCAGCATCTGTATATGAAGGGGCGCGCGCAATCGATCGCAAGGATCTTCGCGCTGCAGCCGGAGAGCTCAAGCGCAACTGGGAAATGGTAAAGAGCGAAGTGCGCGGAGGAGCAAAAAAGGCTGTAAAGCGCACGGCTAAAAAGGCGGTCAAGAAAGCTGTAAAGAAGGCGGTCAAGAAAACAGTGAAAAAGGCTGCTAAAAAGAAGGTCTCCAAGCGCTCCCGCTAGGGAATGCTAGAATGCTTCCATTATAGGTAACAGAGACATATGGCCAAAGAAAGCGAGTTTGTGCAGAAGTACCTGACCCCAGTTGCGGTCCTCCTAGGAGCCGGCCTCATTGCGGTGGCCCTCATATATGGAGGCGGTGTGAGAGGTACGAATCCTAACGACCCGAACGCAGCGCCCGAGGTTGATATTGCTAATGTATCGACCGATTCGAGCCCCTATATAGGGAACCCTGACGCTCCAACGACTATTGCCGTCTTCTACGACTACCAGTGCCCGTTCTGCAAGCAGTTCGAGCTTGCCGTCACTCCTGAGCTTATGAGCTATGTGACTTCTGGCAAGACGAAGATCGTCTTCAAAGACTTCCACTTCCTCGGCGAGGATTCCATAACGGCAGCGCTCTTCGGACGAGCCTTCTTCGAACTCTATCCTGACCGCTTCGGTGAGTGGTTCAGGATGATGATGGAAGCGCAGGATGATGAGGGCGACCAGGGCTTCGGCGATCTTGCGTCTATCGAAGCGCTCACCGCAGGCATGCAGGGAGTTGATGTCGCACGCGTAACTGCACTCATGAACGAAAAGAAGAGCACGTATGAGGCTGCTATCAAGGCTGACTATATGGAAGGGGTGGCGCTTGGTATAAACGGCACGCCCACCATTATCGTAGGGAAGAAGCTCCTCTCGGGACGTTCTCCCGCGCAGTTTCTTGCGGAGATCAAGGCAGAGCTCGACGCACAGCTCTAGCCGTTTCTTTTGAAAAAGCACGCAGCCTCTGCTGTGTGCTTTTTCCCTTAGGCACGGTATCGTATGCAGCATGTTTCGTTGGAGAGATGTCGCAATAGCATCGGGAGGATTCTTCGTCTTACTTGCATTGGTGGTATATGACCTTCCTCACACGCTTTTCAGAGTGGATGCGTTTATAAGCAGACTAGCTGCTCCGTTACAGACCTTTGAATCAATCCAGTTCTTCCTTGCAGTCACGGCATTTGGAGGAGGCATTGGCATCATCGCTGTTGCTATTGGCCTCGCGTACATTACCCGTCTTTCAAGCGCGATGCTTTTGAGACTCACGTTCCTTCTGGCGCTCGTCCTTGTAGGGAATAGATTGATTAAGGACTTATTCGTACGAGCGCGCCCTGACGTACTTACGTGGTTTGATGTTCTGTCCTCGTTCTCCTTTCCGAGCGCACATGCTTCAGGAGCGCTCGCTTTATATGGCTTTGTTGCGGTTATCTGGTACCGCCGCACTCATAAGTATTCCGTGCTCATTCTTCCGGTACTCATCATTCTTCTTGTTGGACTCAGCCGTCTTGTACTTAACGCGCACCATTTCTCGGATGTGATAGGAGGGTATCTGTTTGGACTGCTCCTTCTTGCGGTTTCTTTCTTGATTCCGTTTGAAAGGTTAGCGAAACGCTATGAATGAAGCAGAGTTCCGAAAGATAGTGGAAGTGGAGTGGAAGAAAGTTCCTTCGCCGTACAGAAACCGCATTACGAACGTTGCTCTTTTGATAGAGGACAAACCAAGCGACGAAGTGCGTCGTCTCGAAGGGCTTGAAGGAAAGGAAACACTTCTCGGGATATACCAGGGAGTTCCTCTTATTGAGCGGGGCGAAGGATATGGTACTGGACCCACGCTTCCGGACACCATAACGGTGTACCGGTTTCCAACGCTACTTGAGGCTGAGGAACTTTTACATGAAATGGGAGGGGAACTTTCTGACCATGTCCGCAGAGTCGTGCGGGACACCATTTGGCACGAAGTTGGTCACTATTTCGGACACGGTGACGAGCACATACAGCGTCGGGAGGACGAGGGAACGAACGAATTTAGGCCTTCCTAAGGCTATCCACACCTCTCTGTGGTTCAGCTCCCCCTCATTTTCAGGAGGATATACTTAAAGTAATGATAGGGCGCTATGCCTGTATCAGTACCAACCGTTACCATCATTAACCACTTCTATGGCTAAAACGCTCGCAATTGTATTCGGTATCGTGTTCGTGCTCGTAGGCATTCTCGGCTTCATGAACAGCGGCATCGCTGGTGAAATGGGAATCTTCCAGACGGACACGCTCCATGACATCGTGCACCTTCTCTCCGGTCTCATCCTTCTTGTCGTTGCCTTCACGGCTTCGGCGAAGTCGGCACTGTGGCTCAAGATACTTGGCGCAGTGTACCTCGTGCTTGCAGTCCTCGGCTTCCTCATGATCCCGAGTGGCGGCATGCTTCTCGGCCTCGTTCTCATGAACGGCTCTGACCACTGGCTCCACGCAGTGCTCGGTATCGTCCTCGTCCTCGCAGGAGTGATGGGAGGAAAGAGTAGCGGCGCATCCGGCGGCATGCCGATGAGCTCTCCGTCGATGTAGCAATTCGACAAAGCGAAACGGCGCTCCTCGGAGCGCCGTTTTCGTATGTAAATAACTAGACCGGACATGGGTCCGGTCGAGAGGGTTAGAAGGGAACGGTTTGAGGTGCTTTTGGAAGAGTGAGGCGGCGGGGCGAAGTGTGCGACTGAGTTGATGAGGCTTGCTCAATGAGTTCAGTTGCAGTAAGTGCGCTTGCGCCAGCTCCTCTTAAAAAAAGTATGGCTGTTCGTTCAGCTTCTTTGAGAACTTCAGGGACAAGAAATCCTAGCATGATGATCAGTATCCCGAGTCCAATAGCTCTGAATATTCCCATACAGAGTGTGGTTATAAGGATAAAGACGCGTACGGTATGCGGACGCGACAAGATGCGGTGCATCTCGATCAAATGCTGTAAGGACCCAACTCCCTCCGCCTAATAGAACTCTTCGTCAGTCAGCAAGGTTTCAGGAGTATAGTGGGGGAATGGAAAAGGCATATTTCGCAGCAGGGTGTTTCTGGGGAGTCGAGAATGCGTTCCGGAAGACTTCGGGAGTTATTAAAGCAGTGAGCGGATACATGGGAGGGCATACAGAGAACCCGACATACGAACAGGTCTGTTCGGGAACGACGGGACATGCTGAAGCTGTGGAGGTGGAGTACGACCCTGCAAAGACAAGCTATGAGGACCTCGTCCGGAAGTTCTTCTCCCTTCACGACCCTACGCAGAGGAACAAGCAGGGTCCCGACGTGGGGACGCAATACCGTTCTGCCATCTTCTACGGAAATGATGAACAGCACGCAATTGCTGAGAAAGTGAAAGACGAACTGGCTCCGAGTTACTACCCAAAAACCATTGCTACTGAAATTACTAAAGCATCCGCTTTCTATCCTGCAGAGGAATACCACCAGCGGTATTTTGAGAAGCATCCGGGAAGGGCGGTGTGTCATGTGTAGGTTCGAAACCTAAAC
>DATDUD010000040.1:0-12764 GCA_036517735.1 Minisyncoccota bacterium
GTCCGTTACTTCCCAGAGCTCCTTGCGCTGGAGCGAGGTCATGATTATTTCCTGCCCTCCGAGGGCATCCATCTCCTCCCGAACTATCTGCTTGATCTTCTCAACTACCCGTATTCCAAGAGGAAGGTAGGCGTACACCCCCGCCATTTCTTTATGTATATACCCTGCCCTAATGAGGAGTTGGGCGTTTAGGGCAACTTCATCCGAGGGAGCCTCACGACGGGTTTTGGTGAATAGCTTGCTCTGCCGCATAGTTCACCCAGTATACAAAGCACTACGGCCAAAAGCGAATTACTCGTCTGGCAGCCTTATCGGTAGATATCCTTACGGTGCGCGATATCGATGAGGAGGATGGTAGTCCCGTTCTCGGAGTTGTATCTTATTTGGGACCTAGAAGTCCGCGAGCGCAATGCACCTGTTTCTATTCTTTTTTAGAACATTTATTTACAGACACACTTATGTTTGGAGTACCTCACACAATTCTCTTCCGTATATGCCCAAGGAGTTGCGCGCGAGCCGTAGCCAACACACCATAACTTCCTTAACGTCATTGTATCAAAGCGAAAGGACCCTCATCCCCAGTGCCGACAAAGCGGCAAAGGTTCAGAGGGTCCAAGGGTCCGAAGACCGAGTTGCTGAGAATCAGCGAGAAACGACGCGATAGCCGTCGATCCACTCGACCGGGTACGTCACCGGAGAGGCCCCGACACGCCAGCCGTCGTCGTCCCAGCGGGCGCACACCGCCCAGAGCGTACCCTTGGCGTCGCGGACATAGAAGATGTACCAGCGGTTGCGATCGGCGGTCTTCAGGAACTCGAAGGCATGCACCATGGCGACTTCGGCCTTCTTCTCTCCGCCGAGGGCGGAGATGATCGGCCTGTCGACCGAAGCCTTGAGCAGCTTACGCTGCTTCAGCGTCATCGGCTTCACGCCTTCCTCGACGAGATCGAGGAAATTGGCCTTGAGGTTGTCGCCGAGATAGCTGATTGGCAGTTCGCCATTGATGTCGACGACGAGCTTCTCGCGGGCGACGAAGCGTTCGACGGCCGCGAAGTTCGCGGGATCGCCGTCGAGCTCGAGCAGACCCGCGAGCACCTTGTGGCGCGTCGAGCGACTCTTCTTGACCGGTAGGCCAAGGAGAGCCAACACCATCTCCGGATTGGAGAGGTCTGCACGTTCATCGAGAAGGGCGGCGAAGATCGGACTCGCAAGGATGTTGGTCCAGCGATCCGGCGTCATGCCTTTATCGTGTGAGAGCCCGAAGATTCGGCTCATATGGCCGTCATGCATGGTAACCATAGGGATTGCTCCTGTTGGATTGGCTGCCCCGTAACGGGTAGGCCGTGCTTGGCGGACGGGATTGTCGCCACAGCAGGAGAAGGCCTAAAGTAAGCCGCCTTCTGCTGTGGCGAAGATTCTCAGCAAGTCAAAGAACGTACCTTAATATAATACACAGAACCTCCCAAAAGTCAAGGATTACCGCTTCAGCCCCGCTCCCTTATGGAACAAATAGAGCGCCCACAAAAACATCACAAGCGTGAAGCCGATGATTACAGCAAAGCATTGCCACACCGGGATGTCTGAGATTCCCAAGAATCCGTATCTGAATGCGTTCACCATATAAAGGATCGGGTTGAATAGGGACAGGGTGCGGAAGAACTCCGGCAGCAAGTTTATGGAATAGAAAACACCGCCGAGGTACGTGAGTGGAGTAAGAACGAAGGTCGGCACAATCGTCATACCATCGAAGGACTTCGCATAGATAGCGTTCACAATGCCGCCCATCGAAAACGCAAGTGCGGTCAGGAAAGCGGCAACGAAGAGCACGACGATGTTCGTGAGCGCGAGTTCCGTGAAGAACAGGGAGACCAAGGTAACAAGGATGCCTGTTAGGAAGGCGCGCACGATGCCGCCCGACACGAAGCCTGCGATAACGACCCAATTAGGCATGGGCGATACAAGGAGTTCGTCGAGGGTGTGCCACCACTTGGCGATATAGAAAGTGCTCACTGTGTTCGTGTACGCATTCGTGATCATACTCATCATGATGAGTCCAGGCACGATGAAGGCCATATACGAAACTCCGTTGATATCGCCGACCTGGCTCCCGATGAAGCCGCCGAAGATGATGAAATAGAGTCCCATGGTGACCACTGGCGGGAGCAGGGTCTGCGACCAGATGCGTATGATCCGGTTGAAGTCCTTGCGGACCATGGTGAGATATCCGACGAGTGCTGGAGATCTCATACTCATTTGTTTATTAAATGCAGGAATACCTCCTCAAGGCGACTCCCTGGGTTCCGTACGTTGGCAACTGAGATGTTTGCCGCTGAAAGCTTTCCGAAGGCTTCGTTCACATTGGTGCCCGGTGAAAGCGTGAGCTCGAGCGTATTCTCGTCCACCTTCTTCGCAGACTCGCCAAGCGCGCGAACCTGCGCTTCTGTCAGCGGTTCGGCGGAGTCGATAAGGAGAGTCACGAAGTTTAGCTTCGTGAGAAGCTCTTTCACGCTCCCCTCTTCAATGATCTCTCCTTTATTGATGATGGCAACGCGGCGCGAGAGCTGCTCGGCTTCCTCGAGGTAATGGGTTGTGAGGACGATGGTCGTCCCGGATGCGTTCAGTTCTCGGAGGAAGTCCCACATCCCGCGTCGAAGCTCCACATCGACCCCAGCAGTGGGCTCATCAAGCAGAAGGATGGCCGGTTGATGGATGAGTGCTCGGGCGATCATAAGCCTGCGCTTCATACCACCAGAAAGGGTTTCCGCTTTATCGTTTCTCTTCTCCCACAGGCCAAGCTTCTTCAGAATCACCTCGGCATACGGCATTGCTTCACTTTTCGTAATGCCGTAGTAGCCGGCCTGATAGATGATGATATTGATGACCTTCTCAAAGATGTCGAAGTTCATCTCCTGAGGGACTAGGCCGATAAAGGTCTTAGCGAGGGAGGGGTTCTCGTCGATCGACACGCCGTTGATCTCTACCAAACCTGCAGTCTTGTTCGTGAGCCCTGATGCGATGCCTATGAGCGTTGTCTTTCCGGCGCCATTGGGGCCAAGGAGCGAGAAGAACTCGCCTCGGGGAATGGAAAGAGAAACTCCTTTAAGAGCTTCTGTCTTCCCTCCTTTCTCAAGTTCGTACGTTTTCTTGAGATCTTTGACGAAGATTGCGGGCGCGTCTGGATGCATGAGCTTAGAGTATAGCGCTCATTTGATGTTGGTTCTATGAGAAGCGTTGACTTCTTATGAAAATAACGTATCCTAAGTAAAGAAACTCAACATGGGGAGGATTCAATGACTTCAGTTCTGGCACTTGGCATCGATCCTGTCACGAGCATGTTCTTGCGAGATCAGGGGTTCATTCTCTCCAGTGACGCTTGCTTCTCTGCCGAGGAGTTGTGCGACGTGGTTCGCCGCAGCGAATATAAGGCCATCTTATTCGGCGAAAATGTTTGGCACGGCGAGGAATCAGTCGCATTGCTGCGGAGAAGGAATCTCAGCATTCCCGTTATCCGTATCGCACTAGGTCCGCGAAACGAGGCGTGGGCGCACAGTGCTGCTGCCTTTCTCGATAGCGGCGGTGACGATGTCATCGTCGGCCCGTCGCAGCCTGAAGAGGTTGCAGCATGCCTACGCGCAGTTTTGCGCAGGGCGGATGGTATTCCCCCGAACGTTTTACGCTATGAGAAGGGCGGGATGAGTCTGGTGATTAACCAGACCATGAAGCGCGTATGGGTGAACGACTCGCCTCTGCTGCTCACGGGCCACGAAATGGAAGCGTTGCTTGTCATTGCTTCTTGCAACGGCATTATCAGCCGCAAGGATATCTGCTGGGAGCTCTACGGTGTCGAGAGGAGAGGTACCAACACTATTGAGGTTTTCGTTCACAGGCTCCGGAAGAAGTTCGGCGACGCGGGCGTCCTTCTCGAGACGATCCGCGGCACGGGATATGAGCTTTTAGGGCGCGCTGCCTAAGCTTCTTACCCAATACCACGTAGCCCCCGACTTGTTCGGGGGCTGCCTTTATATATTTGATTATTATAGGCGAGCTATACTCTATCCATGCAGCTAGCAGAACTCCTTAAGGCGCGCGTTCGTGGGGATGTTCTTGCCGACCAGAAGACCCGCGCTACGTACTCCCGAGACACCAGCGTCTTCGTTCGTACTCCTGAAGTGGTCGTATTCCCCAAAGATGCCGACGACGTGTCCGCTCTCGTAAAAACAATTGGTGAGGAGAGGCGCGCGGGGAAAGCAGTCTCAATTGCTGCACGTTCAGCAGGGACCGACATGTCGGGAGGACCGCTGACAAATTCCGTGGTCGCTGTATTCACTAAATATATGAATAAAGTTCTTGAAGTCGGTGATGGATACGCCATTGCTGAACCCGGTGCCTTCTACCGTGACTTCGAGAAAATGACTCTGGCTCATGGCAATCAGCTTCTACCTTCGTATCCTGCATCCCGTGAGATAGCGGCAATTGGAGGAATAGTGAACAACAACGCAGGAGGAGAGCGAACACTCGAATATGGAAAGACAGAGAAATATGTAAAAGAGCTTGAAGTTGTTCTTTCGGACGGGAGTATAACTTCTATCAAGGCGCTGTCATTAGAAGAGCTCACAGAGAAAAAGAAGCTTGACTCTCTTGAAGGGAAGATATACCGCGAGATGGATGACCTACTCACTAAGAACGCTGTAATGATTGCTTCTGCAAAGCCAAAAGTAACAAAGAACTCCGCTGGGTATGCGCTTTGGAACATTAAAAAGAATGGGATGTTCGACCTAGCCCAGCTCATAACCGGCGCACAGGGCACGCTTGCACTCACCACGAAAATGAAACTCGGTCTCGTGAAGAACCAGGGGCATCGGAGCATGCTCGTGATCTTCCTTTCGGATCTTTCACATTTGCCCGATATTGTGCATAAGGTTCTCCCGTTCAATCCTGAATCCCTTGAGTCGTACGATGACCACACTTTTAAGATAGCGGTTAGGCTTCTTCCAGAACTTCTTTCACAAATGGGGCTCTTCCGTGCCATTCGACTCGCTTTTTCTTTCCTACCTGAGCTTTTCATGGCGCTTACCGGAGGCATACCGAAACTCGTACTCATGGCAGAGTTCTCTGAGGATACTCATGCGGAGGCGTTTGGGAAGGCACGGGCTGCAGCAGAATCCGTACACGGACTTGCAGCAAGCGCGCGAGTACTTAAGAACGAGAAGGACTCTGAGAAGTACTGGATCGTGAGACGCGAAAGCTTCACCCTTCTTCGCAAGAACGCTAAGGGTCTCTATGCTGCTCCCTTTATAGACGACTTCGCTGTTCCCCCAGATTCAATACCGGAGTTCTGGCCGAAGCTCACTTCCCTATTAAAAGAGTACGAAGATCTTTTCATATATACGGTTGCAGGACATGTGGGCGATGGGAATTTCCACATCATTCCGCTCATGGACCTGTCGCGTCCTGAGGTCAGGCAGGTGATTCTCGAGCTTGCCCCTAAGGTATACGAGCTTGTCCTTTCATATGGAGGCACTACTACCGGCGAGCATAACGACGGCATCATACGGACGCCGTACCTTCCCATGCAGTTCGGAGAGAAGGTGGTGCGCCTTTTTGAGGAGACGAAGCACATTTTTGATCCTGAGAATATCCTTAATCCCGGCAAGAAGGTGGGTGGTACGTTTGCGGATATTGAAAGGTCCCTTATACGAGGGGTGTGATAGAGTAGCGGTCATGAACGAAGAGCACACGGCACACGAGGAGCTGAATAAAAAGCTTTGTGATTCTGAGCTTCGTGCAGAGTATGCTCGTGCCTATGACGACTATCGTCCTGGTTTTGCAGCACGCATCCTTGGCGGACTTTTAGTAAAGTCGGGTAATTTCCTCTACGGCAAGCGCCCCTCGTATCAGAAGTTCAAGGCCATTGAGGTCATCGCCCGTATCCCATATCAGTCTTGGGAAGTCGCCTCATATACCCTCCTCACCTGGTTCTATTCGAACGAGCAGCGGGCTATTGAGCTTGCGAAGACATCAATCTTTAGCCGCATGGCACAGGACAATGAGACTCTGCATGTTGTGGTCATTTCACAGATCGTGAGACGCCTCAGGTGTGAGAGCTTCATTCGTCATACTCTCGTTCCTCTCATCTTCGCTGCCTTCTACGGACTTGCTGTCTGGATGCTGTATCTGGTCTCGCGTCGCTCCGCGCTTGAGCTTAACTTCGTTTTTGAATCCCACGCCTTCGAGCAGTATCAGCAGTTCCTTGACGAGCATGAAGCACGTTTGCGCATCACTCCCATTACTTCAGAATTCCTCGAGTTCTATGGACGCAATGTACGCAGCGAGTGGGAGCTTTTCGAATCCATTCGCAATGATGAGTTGATACATAGGAACCGTTCGATACGGGAACTGGAGGCACATGTACGGTGATTTGATAAAAGCGTAAGAAATGCTATACTGAACGCAACCAGCCAGAACGGCTGCGTTTTAATTTAGTTCTTTAGATGGAGAAAAGCATTGAGCAACGAGAAAACTGCTCCCACCCTTGATAGGTATTCGGGACCCTACTATCCCAGTCCAATCGAGCAAATGCAGCGGCGATACGGAGAGCAGCAGCAGTGGCTCATTCCGGACTTTTTCGCATTCGTCACGCAACGCGTTCATGGAAGGAAGCGCTATCCTTTCAAAACACCAGACGGGTACGTATGGATGGCGTCCATCACATTTGCGCATGCTAAGCACAAGTTCCGAATCCTCTTCCCGACCGCATTCGATATCTTCAGGCGCGAAGATGGAACCGCAGCTGACCGCCACATCGCGCTATACGTTAAGGGCAGTGCTCCGCGAGATGTTATCGGCGCAGCTGCTCTCAAGATCGAGACCGAATTCGAAGACCAGTTCACGAAGATGTTTGGGCATAACTGCTCCAACAACTGAAGAAACAGGGCCGGGTGCGCTTTAGCGCCCGGCCTTTTCATATCCACAGAGTCTTGAAAACAGAGCTCGGCTGTGGCATACTCCGAATAACTCGCCGGTTCACCTGCTCTACTACTCCCCCAAGGAAGTCAGCAAAGTTTCGGGCATCAGCGAGGATAACGTTATCCCTAGTTCACAAGCCCACATGGCAACAAGTAAGCTCTATGTCGGCGGTATCCCGTACCGCACGACCGAGGATGAGATGCGCACCGCTTTCGAGGAAGCAGGTGCAGTCACGTCCGTAAGTATTATCAGCGACCGTATGACCGGCCGCTCACGCGGTTTCGGTTTCGTCGAAATGGCGGACGAGGCAGCTGCTCAGGCAGCTATCGACCGTTGGGACGGCAAGGAGTTCGATGGGCGTATGCTCTCGGTCTCCATGGCGCGCCCGCAAGGCGACCGCCCTCCTCGCGATAACAATCGCGGTGGTGGAGGCGGATACGGCGGTGGTGGTAACCGCGGCGGAGGCGGCGGTTACGGCGGCGGCTTCGGCGGCGGCTACTAAACCTCCTCAAAAGGAAAAGCCCTCGAAAGAGGGCTTTTCCTTTTGCCTGAGGGCAAATGTCTAACTTTCTAAATCAACAGACAATATCTTCCCCGGCGAATGGTGACCGTTGACGATCCTGATCTTATTTACTGGTATTGCAAAATGCTCGGCAATCATTTGCATAACCCGCCTGTTTGCCATATTCCTTTCGGCCTTCTCGCGCACGCGCAGATCGTAGTGGTCATCAGAGACTTTAGAAAAAGACTCCGTTCTGGCACCGGTAATTACACGTACCCTGATATACATACAGCCATGAGCATAGCATCGTTATTGGCCGTCTGGGATGGTACTTGAACCTAGTATCAACCGAGCAAGCAGGTAGGCAATGGTCGATTCAGACCCTTGATTGAGGTTTATTCCGTGCTTGCCGATGCCGTCATAGCATCCACCGGTAAAATGCGTGTACACGACCTGTTGCAGGAGATTATTCCCCAGGAACCAGCTGAAGGCCAGGGCGAGCTTCTCCCGATAGATCCGCTCATCGCTGATCGATAGCATTTTATGAAGAGCAAGCACAAGCGCGGAGACTTCTTCGGGCTGTTGGTCGTACCGTTCCTTCTGGCCTCCCTTCCTGTACCACCCTCCTTGCCCAACGGGAACACAAACATCTTCTTCGAAGGAGTGCTCCAGGAGAAAGTCCAGTGCCTTCTTCCCTATCTCTAAATAAACCGTATCCCCGGTGAGGGTGTGGGCGATAAGCATAGCTTCGGGCAGTACGCCGTTAGAGTACGTGAGACTCTCCTCGAACCACTGCCATTCGTCCTCACTGGACCGCTGAAATAGATCGACAAGGAAGTCAGCGTACTGCCGGATACGATCAAGTATCTCGGGGTCTTCCGGGTGCACCGGGGTCCTGGCGGCGAAGGCCTTGATATAGAAAGCTGCGGCCCGAGGCGATCCAACCTTTTGGTGCAATGAGAACTGCCGGTCGAACAGCGTTCGCGCGCGCAATCGAAGGTTCTCGGGAAGGCCGCTTGCCTCGGTCACAGCCAACGCCCAAAGCGCGCGCGCGTTCGCATCTTCTAGGTTCTTAGTGTTGAGAGTCTGGTCGGGCTGCCTTTCGGTTGTGAAATAGTTCACGAATCCGCCCGTCTCCTGCGAAGCCCGCTCGATAAAAGTTAGGTACCTCTCAGCAAGCGATACAGCCTCGTCGGTATGCTCTAACGCCCAATACCAACAGATCACCACCAATGCCCTCGCGTTATCGTCGAGGGTATACCCCCATGCTGCGTCAGGTTCGCTCAGATGCGCAAACTGCAGTACTCCAAAATCATCAGTCAATTTCTTAAGGTACTCGATCTTTATTGGCAGCATGTTCTTCCTCGGTTCCATGAAGGTTGGCAGCAGGGATGAGAATACGTTCATGTATAAAAGCGCAACATTCTCCCATGTCATGTTCCGAGTGCGGAAATATGCCGCTTTACCTATGCTCGTGAGCCGAGCAGGATCGCCAAGAAGCGTCGAGACTTCTTTAACGATGCCTTCGTGGTCATTGAAGCCTATCAGTGCGCCGACCTCCTCTGTTATCAGCTCTTTGGCTTGCGCAAATGCAGTCGATACGACGGCCCGCCCGGACCCGAGCGCATACGAAAGCGTCCCAGAGACCGCCTGATTCGGGTTCTGCGAAAGCGAGAGGTATATGTCTGTCGCACTCAGGTGAAGAAGAAGTTCATGAGTCTCAAGGTACGTGTTACGGAATATGACGTGTTCGATCACTCCCAGTCGGGTAGCGAGATCGATCAGCTCATTCCGGTATGCCTCCCCTTCGCGCTTCAGCACCACGGGATGCGTAACTCCAACGATCAGGTACACCGTATTTGGGTAGTTCGCCACGATACTGGGTAGCGCCTGTATGGCATGCTCGATGCCCTTGCCACGGCCAAGGAGTCCAAACGTCATGAGCACACGCTTGCCCGAAAGGCCGAGAGCGGCCTTAGCAGCGTCTCCGTTTGTATAGAGCTGAGGATGGATGCCATGCGGAATGACCCTGATCTTTTCAGGCGTTGCTTCATATACATTCTCAAGAACTGTCCGTGACAGTTCGGTCATGACGATGACCCGATTGGCACGGACAATGATCTTCTGCGTGACTTCACGCATCTTTTCGTCCGGCTCTGGCAGTACCGTATGGAATGTTACGACAACCGGCTTAGCGAGCTTCTCAAGAAACAAAAGGATATTCTCTCCGTAGTTGTCACCGAAGATGCCAAACTCGTGTTGGATAGAAACGATCATGACTTGCGGCATCTCGTTAAGCCTTTCCGCAGCTCTGACAAATGCGTCAGGATCGTTGTCAGGTATCTCAAAAAGAACACGTGAGGAGTAGTTGGCATTCTCCAGGGGCGGCGTCTGCATAGCGACTACCCTGTGCGCTACTCGCTCGGAAAAGAGCTCGTCGGAGTAGTGGATAAGATCGGCGCTGAAGGTAGCTATGCCGCATTCTCGCGGAGGATACGTAGCTACGTGAACTACCCATGGTCTTTCGTCAGTGTTGTTCGTTTTGAGCATTGTTTAGTGATCGTTACGTTATTGAGTTAATTCAGACAAAAGCGCCTGTACCGATCCGGTGGCCAGGCAGATGTAGCGGTCCGATGCTCCGTAGTAGACGTAGAGCGTGTCTCCGGAGATGAACCCGCCTGTGGGAAATACGATGGGAGAGTTCCGTTCAAGTTCGTACGGCATTTCCGGCACCAATATGTCGTATGGAAGCTTTTTTATTAGCTTGGTCGGGTCATCTAGGTCGAAGAGTGCGACACGCGTGGTGTATTCGAACGCATCCGGACGATTGAGCGCCGTCACGTGGTGATAGATGAGAAGCCAGCCAGCTTCGGTCTCAATCGGCGGAAGTCCTGGGCCTATCTTCGCGTCGTTATGATGAGATGTCGGAAGCACCAGCTGATGGTCGGTCCAATTCTTCAGATCATCCGACCAAGCGAGCCATATGCCCGGCTTCTCGGGGAAATTGACCACGCCATAGGGACACGTACGTCCAGCCTCTTCCGCCTTCTCGCACCACATCTTATTCCAGTGCGTCGGGCGGTGCAGCATACAGTAGCGGCCGTTTACCTTTCTGGGAAAGAGGACGGAGTCCTTGTTATCGGAGCCTTCCGGCGAAATGGTGCCGAGGTTCTCGTAGGTGAAGAAGTCGTTCGTCCGCAGCAAGGCGGTCGAGGTCTCAAGGGGTCCCGTGCGCGGATACGATGCTCCGTTCAGCATAATGCGCTCGGAGACGGCGACGTAGGTCACATAGTACTGGCCCTCGATCTCTATGATGCGGGGATCCTCGCATCCCCATTTATCGAACGGTTGGCTCGGACCAAAGACCGGTACAGAGGAAGCGCGGGTGAATGTAATGCCGTCGGCACTCTTAGCAAGGCCGAATCGGGAAACGTACGCCTCAAGCTCCCCTACTGCGCGATACAGCATGACCACCTCGTTGCCGGTGTGGACTACGCCTGGGTTAAAGATCCCTTCTGCCTCCCACGGATGGTCCTTGTCGGGGACGAGGATCGGCCCTCTTTCATGTCGGGTTAGTGTAAACATCATTTATGCGCGCCCATAGTTATCATCAATTCTGGAAATATCAGCCTCATTGAACGTGCCCTCGGAGATCTCGAGGATCTCGACGTCGGTATCAGTCGCTTCGATGCGGTGCAGGGTCCTAACTGGAACTTCGATCTCATCGCCTTTTGCTGCCTGGAAGGTTTCTGTCCCTATCGTGATCAGAGGCGCGCCGGAGAGTACCCTCCAGAACTCGCTTCGCTTTTCATGCTGCTGCAAACTGATACGCTCTCCCGCTTTTACTAAAAGAACCTTGACTGTAACCGGTGTGCCTGTAGTAAATTGACGGAATTCACCCCAGGGCCGAGTTTCGGTGAAAATGGGCTGCATATCTCATTATGGCCCGATGCCGCGTTTTGGGGCAAGTCTTAATAATTTCTTTCGTCGTATACTGGAAGTATGATTCCTGCTGTCGTCATATTTGATCTTGATAAGACGCTTGCTGCAAGCAAGCAGCCGATCACTCCCGCAATGGCGGAGGCTCTTACTCAACTCCTCACGCGCACGAATGTGGCCATCATAACGGGCGGCAAGTTCGAACAGCTTACGGGCCAGGCGGCTGACTTGCTTCCTGAAGATGCGACACGTGAACGTTTGTATCTACTCCCCACTTCCGGTGCAGCGCTATATGAGTACCACGAGGGCACGTGGCAGGTCTTGTACGAGGAACGTCTCACCGAAAAAGAAGTACAGGAAATCGAAGCGGCTATGGAAGAAGCCATTGCTGAGACTGATGTCGTCGATACGAGCGTCCCCTCATACGGACCGCGCATCGAGAACCGCGGCACGCAGGTCGCTCTCTCGGCGCTCGGACAGCAGGCTCCCGTCGGGGAGAAAGAGGCTTGGGATCCGGAGCGCACGAAGCGCCTCATCCTGCGTGATGCGATCGCCGCTCACCTTCCTGATTATTCAGTCAAAACCGGCGGTGCAAGCACTATCGACGTGACAAAGAAAGGGGTTGATAAGGCGTTTGGGGTGCGCAAGCTCGCGGAGCATCTTTCCCTCCCAGTCTCCGCCATGCTTTATGTTGGGGACGCCCTCTATCCACTCGGCAATGATGAGGTGGTTATCCAGACCGGTATTCCAACACGCCAAGTCAGCGGGCCGGAGGAGACGTTGGAGGTTATTGGGGAGTTGCTTGACGCGTCGCAAGCGTAATAACCACTGGCAGTTTAGGTTTCGAACCTCCTACCCTCCCCTTTCAAATGCCTGCGCCTCAAGCTTCCTAAGCTGCGCCGACCATCCAATCCAGTTTGAAAGTACCTGCATAAGGCTTGCGAGCGCTGCAAGCGCGAGGACGAGAATGATGGGCCATGAGAACGGCGTGGCGAAGTAGAAGAAAACGACTATAAAGCTGAACCAAAGACCCGTGCACCAAGGACAGTTCAGGAGCGCGCCGAGTGTGTGACCAAAAGAGTTTGGGCGCGCATTCACAAACCAGTCCCGAATGAACTGTGTGATGATGTCGTACGTAAAGAGGCGCACGAGACGGAAGGTAGCGAGGGAGATGAGCACGAGATCGCGTACTGGTATGTCATAGAAGATGAGACGAGAGGCCGCGAGCCACCAGACCCCATAGAAAAGTAGAACGGCGAAGAAGAGCGAGAGGAGAACGTTCCAAGTATGTATGCGCATATGCATACAGTGTACACTGCCGCCATGGTCTCAGCTGAGGATATCCGTGCACTCCGGA
>DATDUD010000041.1:0-28929 GCA_036517735.1 Minisyncoccota bacterium
TAGTAAGAAATGCCATCGATTGTACGAACTAGCTCAAGGCGTCCCGGTACTCCGGAGAACTCTTCGACAGCCTGCCTGATCGTCGTATCGTCGATACCGGCTGCGTGAGCTGCAGCGCGTGCGAGTGCGGCATCGTATCGGTTGTGCGTTCCCGGGATCTTGAGAGTCCAGCCGGCCGGAAGGTCCTCTTCTCCTGCAACAACTACGTCTCCCACTATCTTACCGTCGTACGCATCTCTCACAATCTCCTCAGCCTGCCGGCCGAGCACAAGTGTATCTCCCTTCTTTTGATTCAGGAATATCTGCGCCTTGTCGTCGAGATACGCAACCATGCTGTTCTTGTAGTAGTTGAGATGGTCGGGGAAGAAGGTGGTGAAGACAGCGATGTTCGGAGAGATTCCTGCTTCTCCAAAGCCCTGGAGCTGCCAGGAGTCGAGCTCGAAGATAGCCGTGTGCTCAGAAGTTACTTCGGGCAGAAGTGCGAGGGTTGAGACCCCGCGTATATTGCCCCCGAGAACGGTCTTTTTTCCTGCGCGTTCGAAGATGGAGTGTATGAAATGCGTGACGGTGGACTTTCCCCTGGTTCCGGTAATACCGATCAAAGGTATTTGTGTAATCTCGGCAAACCACGATGCGCTCATCTTTATGGGAATCTCCTGCTCGCGGGCTTCAGCAATGTATGGAGAGTCGAGGGGCACGCCTGCAGCTTTGAGTATGTAATCGCGGTTGCGAAAGTCTTCGAGACGGTGCTCTCCAAGTATGAAGGTACTATTCGGGAAATCGGAAAGCGCCTCAATGGAGGTTGCAAGCTGGGCGCGGGTCTTGAGGTCCGTTACGATGAGTTCGGCATCCTGTGAGGCAAGGTACCGGACATCCCCAAGGCCCCTCCCCAAAAGGCCCAGCCCCATTACGGTTATCTTCTTCCCTTGGAAGTGGGAGCGTGCGTCCATTCGCCTATCCTATCAAAGCTGGTCGGATCTGCCTTATGAACACTCGTTGACGCGAACCTCTTCCTCTTTGGATATGGGAAGAGGCGATTTCGACACGCGCACTATCTGGAAGGGGCTCGTAATAGCCTCGGTGACAGCACAATTATCACCTGGAGACTGGCGGAGTATGTGAACGGCGCGTACGCCGTTAGCGTCCGTGATATCGGTTATATCAACGTCGTATCCGCCTGAAGAATGAGTGCCGTCAAAGATGGCGATGACTTCGTATTCGGAGAAGTCGATGTTGGGCACGCCCGGACCGCTCTGGCCGTGAACCATATTCCAAAGCTCCTGGAACTCGACATCGGTCATGATGCGGTAGTTGGTACGGCGATCGACCGAGCCGGAGTTCTGTCCTTCGGCAAGGATCATGACTGAGGAGTCGGTAGTTTCTATGGCGACTCCTGGAGGAGTATTGAATTGCGTACCTCCGTTCATAAAGAGGTATCCTCCGATAACTATGGAAAGAATGATCGCAATAAAAATGACAAGCGCATCACGCATGCATCCAGTATACCGTGTCCAGAACACGCCAGATCTCTTTGTGCACGCGCTAGGATTTGAACCTAGGACCTACCGCGTATCAGGCGGTTGCTCTACCAACTGAGCTACGCGTGCAAGCTAACCTGTGGATACTACCAGACCTATCCTCCCTTTTCCAGTTATAGTACGGATATACATGGTTCATCGAGGTACTACCCGTGAATCCCGATTTCTCCAACAGCGTGCTTCGCCGTCCACTCCTGAAGATAAGCTACGCCGTCATCGCAATAAAAAGCGCACCTGGCAGAGGGCAGTCGTCCGGCTCTCACAAGTTGCGACCGAAGTAATTGCTTAAACAAGCTTCCGGCAAGGAATAAAGAAAGAGGCGTCCGGTTAGACCGTGACGCCTCTTCAGTTTTAGGGAACTCTCGGAGACCTAAGGTCTCCTTACTCCGCGGGAACCTGGCTTAGTCCACATCGGGGACGGCCTCGTCGGCGCACCTTGGATAGTTTGATCATTCCCGTTTTCTTATACTTCCAACGATTCCTCTTATATTCCCCCATCGAAACCCAATTCCTCTTGAACGGGAATAGGAGCCGCTGGAGCCGTGTGCGCCGGCAAGCTGTCGAGAACTCGACCTCCATCCAATCGATCGAGTCAAAGAAGTTGCGGTAAGCGTGAATCCTCCGGCGTCCCGAGACCAGGAGGGCCAAAAGTGGTCCGACCATGAGTGCAGTCAGCACGTACGCGGTCACCGTATTGCTGGGATAGCCAAAAATTCTGATGGAAGACAGCCATTCAAGCATGTCTTGGGACATCTGTTCGATCATTTGCATCTCCTTGGGATTGGCGAGTGTGTAAATCTCAGTATGCTCAGGGAATATAGTCTGATGAGACTCTAACACACTTGTTGCTATATTGTCAATCTAACTACAAAAACCCCGTGTGAGCACCAGGTCCGAAGACCAATCGCTCACACAGGGCTCTTGTTTTGGAAAGTAAACTAAGAATTCTTCGTACTCTTGTGTTCCGCCTATTCGACCGACTCAAAGCGTCAATTGAGCGCTTCAAACCAGTACCGGTGCGTTGTTCCGGCGTCCGTGTACCATTTAGAGATGAGTACCATGTCTCCGCTCTTGCGAGCGATCGACCGGAGAGTGTTCTTTCGAACATCTCATTCCGATTGGATATGTTCCACGACCAGCTTCCGCTAGCCGTGCCTTGTTACGACTTACTCCCTGTCATTGAACTTGCCGTAGTCCTGAATGAATCAAGATATCGGGCACTTCCAACTTCCTTGAGTTGACGGGCGGTGAGTACAAGACTCGAGAACGTATTCACCGTAGTATGGCTGACCTACGATTACTAGTGATTCCGGCTTCAAGAGGTCGGTTTCAGACCTCTATCCGTACTGGGGGTGGTTTTTGGGATTTGCTCCACCTTGCGGTATTGCGTCCTTCTGTACCACCCATTGTATCACGTGTGCAGCCCAGGGCATCAAGGGACATGCTGATTTGGCGTCATCCTCACCTTCCTCCCCCGTGAGGGGGCAGTCTCGCCTGACATAAGTAACAGACAACGAGGGTTGCGTTCGTTACCCCACTGAAGGGAACAGCTCCATTGTTTGTTAGCTCATTCTTACGAATGAGATCAGACTATACCATCATCCGTTCTTTCGAACGGAGCTCGGCGTGTTATAGCGGTGCTACCCGCGCATCAAGTGCGCGGACATCCGCTATCTTCATCCGCTACCACGCGGAATCCAGTCGTTACGGGGTCTGGAATTTTATATCTCATACTAGGAATAATATGGTCTGCAATGAGCGAAAAGAATCTAGAATGACTCTCTTTGCGTATCAGAAGTTTTCTGTTCTTGCCGATGTGCGTTTCGATACCAAATTGGTACTTTAACGCTCTTTGAATAGATTCTTGACTTTCGTCATCAAATCCCTCAATGGCAATGACTGCCTTACTCCCCGTCCAACACCCGTCATCCATGTACCACACCGCCAAACTGACGGGAGTTAGGATGAGAGAGTTTGGGAATATCTTCTTTCCTTGCGGATACCAGATATTTCTCCAACTCTTAAAGTACTGTCGGGAAGAAAAGCGATATGAAGCATATTCTTTCTCCTGCTTTTTGTTCCAACGAACCATTTTGCGTGGTTCAGTAGAATATAGAAGCGAATTGAGGACTGAATATTTCCACAATACATACTCTTCTTCTTTTACGCTTTGCTCGATACGGACTTTCCCTAGTTTGCTGATATAGGCGTCACCGAGTATGCACCCGATAAGAACTTCTTTCTGGAAATCAGACATCTCCAGAGAAAGGTTTTTACGAGCATGAAGCACGCTCGGTAACTCCAGACTTCCCACGGTATTGCCCACATCAAGGATTGGGGACTGATTGCTAGATAGCGAGAGAGACGAATGCATTCATGCATTTTATCATTTCCGCTTCTGGTTTTCAGAATTTCCTATCTTCATGTTTGGGTTCCACCGTTATGAGCCGAGTTTTCGACGTCGATTACTCGACGAAGGCTCAAGTTGTTTAAGCCACGAACTGACGACAACCATGCATCACCTGCCAAGCACCCTCGAAGGCTTCTCCCGTTTCTGGGAGCGTGCAGCTTGGTTTCTAGCCCTGGTAAGGTTCTTCGCTTAGCTACGAATTAAGCCACATGATCCACCACTTGTGCGAGTCCCCGTCTATTCCTTTGAGTTTTAAGCTTGCGCTCGTACTACCCAGGCGGCTCGCTTACCGCGTTAGCTTAGCCTCACAGAGGGTCGATACTCCGTAAAGCGAGCGAGCAACGTTTAGGGCCAGGAATACGAGGGTATCTAATCCTCTTCTCTCCCCTGGCTTTCATGTGTGAGCGTCAGATTTGGACCAGTGCGCTGCCTTCGCCTTTGGTGTTCCCCACGATATCAACGGATTTCACCCCTACACCGTGAGTTCCACGCACCTCTTCCAACCTCTAGTCATGCCGTTTCGCTCGCGAGCCGTAGGTTGAGCCCACGGATTTAACGAACGACTAACATGACCGCCTTGACATCCTTTACGCCCAGTAATTCCGGATAACGCTTGGGGCCTCTGTATTACCGCTCCTGCTGGCCATTTCGTTGCGGCGTACCACGATCGATACGCCCTCATATCACTATGAGGATCGGACTATATCATCACCCACCAGTATTAGTGGGGCTCGGCGTGTAGTCTCTGAGGGGTCATACGCTTTCGCGCAGAGGACTTCCCTGCTGATTGTCTCTTGGGATCCCGAAACGGGACGCAGGCCACAAGAGATTTCCAGCATATAGCCAAGTTTTCTCATACGCGATTGCTCGCATATGCTGCACACAGTAATTACAGAGTTTTTTCTTTATTCCTAACCGTACATTTTACAGAGTTAGGAGCCCCTTATTCATGAGGTACCGTCAATGATTTCGTCCCTCATAAAAGATGTTTACGTGCCGAAGCACTTCATCCATCACGCAGTGTCGCTCCGTCAGACTTTCGTCCATTGCGAAATATTCTCGACTGCAGCCTCCCGTAGGAGTAGTGGCCGTGTCTCAGTCCACTCGGTGGGGAACAGGCTCTCCCCCCCCCTAAGCGTCGTAGCCTTGGTAAGCCGTTACCTTACCAACAAGCTGATACTGCGCACGCCGCTCCCAGAGCGATAAATCTTTACCTCGTAAGGACCATCTGGAATTACCCAACCTTTCGGTTGGCTATGCCAGACTCTGGGGTACGTTCGTACGTGTTACTGACCTCGTCTGCCGGTTGCCCGAAGGCCCCCTTGACTTGCATGCCCTATCCACACTGCCAGCGTTCATCCTGAGCTAGGATCAAACTCTCATTAAGAATAGGCGGAACACAAGAAAACAATGAATTCTTGGTTTCCTACCATTCGAACTATGTAGTTTTCAAAGGACAAAAGAACGCCCGCCCCTTGTGAGGGCAGTAGGGTCATACTATATGAAGCGATATGGCGAGTCAAGCGCATCAATATATCGTTTTCAGGCTGTACTTACTACCCCAAAACACTTTTCCGGTTCCGCAAGTTGCACCCCTCCACCGTCGGCGTATGATATGAAGACCGTCAAGCCTTGCATGAGTCTTTTAACCCGTGCAAAAAAACGTGAGTATATAGTGGTTTCCGTTGGAGGGAGTCTCATCGTTCCCGATGCTATAGACGTTTCCTTTCTCAAGAGTTTTCGTATGTTCGTCCTCGGCCAGATAAGTCGAGGAGTTTCTTTTTTCATAATCACTGGAGGAGGTGCTACCGCACGCAGGTATCGGGACGCAGGACGCGATTCGCATGGCGACCTTGACCGCAATGACTTGGATTGGCTGGGCATTCATTCAACGCGCCTGAACGGGCATCTTATGCGCACGCTTTTCAAAGAAGAGGCGCAGGAGCGCATTGTAAAGAACCCGACACGCGGACTCCGTTCCCGTTCACCTATTATCATTGGCGCAGGCTGGCGTCCGGGTTGGTCCACTGACTATTGCGCAGTCATGGCCGCAAAGGAGCTCGGCGCAAAGCGCGTCGTGAACCTTTCGGATATCGACTATGTGTATGACAAGAATCCGAAGGACTTCCCTGACGCGAATAAGCTAGAGAAAGTCGACTGGAAACATTTCCGCTCCCTTATTCCTGACCGATGGGACCCCGGCCTTTCTTCCCCATTTGATCCGGTTGCTGCAAAAGAGGCTGAGGCGTTAGGCCTTGAGGTTGCGGTTATTAACGGAAAAAGACTTGGTGAGTTTGAAAAGTATTTAAATGGTGAACCGTTCGTTGGGACGGTTATTACATAAATAGCGAGACGGGCGGTTCCATATAGAACCGCCCGCATCATTCAGTCCATGAATCCATGGCAGAGGAGCTTCTTGAACGTGTCCATCTCCGACCTATCTAGCTGGCGACCATGTTGACATAGTGTGCCAGCAAAAACTGCGGCCTGTCCGAGATAGTAGGCTTCAACGTGGGATAAGTGATTATCATTCGAAGCATGCTTCAAGAGTTCGTCTGCCAAACCACTTCTCGCAAACTTCTTACGTTCCCTTGAGATTGCTTTCTCGAACTCAATGCAATGTTCATGGACCTGGACTGATACACCAGTCCAAAAGTTGTCCTCAATCTCAGCCCACAACGTGAGCAACATTCGCTGCCGCAGACGATTCGCGCGTATCCGATTATCGGGGATACATTCGAACATCGCTCGCTCGAGGAAGCTGATGGCAACATCGTACTTGCGAGCTTGAACACAAGCCCGAGCTTCTTCGAAGAGAAATTGGGCAAACATAACTGACGAAGACTCAAGGTTCGCCAGCTGACTATTTAACGAAAAGGACTGTTGCATGCGAACCTCCTTAATTGAACCTTATTTACTATGCTCCTGTCCTAAATCTAGTCAAACCTCTTCTGTGCAAAGATATTTGCGATTCCGTACTGTAATTCTTCAAGGGTTCCATTATTCAGGAGCTGATAATCCGCCATTGCCACGACTCCTAAAACATTTTGTTTGTTTGGATCATTTGACGTAAGCTCCCTTTCTTCTTGTGCAATAAATGTCTCAAAATCAACTTTGTCCGTTTCGCTTCCTCGACGTACGGCTCGCTCGTAGCGGGTGTGCGGATCCGCATCAACTGCAAAAATAAACCCACCTTCTTTACGGAGCACTTCGGCCTCACCTATTGTCCGAATGGATTCTATGACCACATTCCCTCCATCAGCTTTAGTACGTTTAATAAGTTCTTCGACAACATATGCAGGCCCGTACGTAGCACGAAGATCATTCGCTGTATAAGTAATCGTATCGCGGTTCACTGGAAGACCGCGCCGCTTAACTTCCTCGACTATGAATTCTCTTGCTGAATAGTGCTTAAACCCTTTCTTTGAAACGAGGTAATCGACAACCGTACCCTTCCCCGCTCCGTTGGTACCGGTAACGCCGATGATCATGCTATTTCTTTTTTTTAAGAACTAATCTCTTCTCCGCCCATACTGCGACCGGAATAAGGAGAGGTGCTGAACGTGCAATTGAGGAGAAGGTGCCGATAATGACGCCAACAAGCATCACGAGCGCAAAGGTTCTCACTGATTCGCTCCCAAAGAGAACAATTGCAAGAAGGGCGAGCGCAACAGTAAGCGAGGTATTGATGGAGCGTCCCAATGTCTCCGTAATGGACTTCCCCACTGTTATCTCAAATGCTTCAACTATTTTCTGCTCTTCATTTGTCTTCAAGTGCTCTCGTATGCGATCGAAGATCACGATCACATCGTTGATGCAGTACCCCATGAGGGCTAGGAGAGCCACGACGAATAGTGTATCTGCCTGCGCGCCCGTAAAGTGCGCATAAACGGCAAAGAAGCCGGCAGGAACGATAATATCGATAGCAAGCATGATAACCGAGATGATGCCGTATCCCCACGCAGGAACCGGACGGGAGACCTTCCTGAAGGCCCAGGCGATATAGAGCATGATTGCGAGCGTAACTGCGAGAATGGCGTACAGGGCTTTAGTTGCCAGTTCCTGTCCTAAAGAAGGACCGATGGAATTGAAACGAAGCTCCGTAAGAGGATGATTGCCGTTATCAGAAAGCGCAGAAATGAGTGTGCCGTGCTCGGTAGGAGTGAGAGTATGCGTACGGACGATAAGTCCCCTTTCTTCTGACTCTCGGACAGAGGCCTCAAGACCGAGCGCCTCGATGCGCGCAACTGTATCCTCGTGCAGAGGACGCTCTGCAGTGTACTCAACTTCAATAAGCGACCCTCCTGTGAACTCTATGGAAAGTTTCGGGGGAATGAATACAAGTGCAACAACAGAAGCCACTAGAAAAAGCCCCGTGAGCCAGAAGAAGAAGCGACGATGGTTGACGATAAACATAGTACTAAGTGTTACGTTTCCCGAAACCGGCCTCAAGGAGCCTCTTCCAGACCGGAGTCGTCTCAAACGGCAATATCGCAAGCAGGAACACTCGGGTTATCGAGACCGCCGTAATGAGTGAGCAGATGACACCGAGACCGAACACGAGCGCAAATCCCTGCACCATTGAAGTCCCCATCCAGAAGAGGATGATGCTTGAAATGATCATGGTGAAGTGGCCGTCGCGGATAGCTGGCCATGCGCGCTTAAAGCCGATAGCCACAGCATCGTGCGGTGCCTTCCCTTGTCGCAGCTCTTCCTTCATACGCTCGAAAATGAGGACGTTCGCATCCACCGCCATACCGATTGAAAGGATGAGCGCAGCGATGCCGGACGCGGTAAGTGTCACCGGTATGAACTTTATGAGCGCAATCGTCATGAGGATGTAGATGATAAGCGCTATCGTGGCTACGAAGCCCAGGAGCCTGTACCAAGCGATCATGAAAAGAGCCACGAGCGCGAAGCCGATGACGCTTGCGTTCAAGCCGGCTGCGTACGCATCCGCTCCGAGCGTAGGACCAACCGAGTTGCTTGAGACAAGCTCAATGGGTACCGGGAGCGCACCGAAGTTAAGGTCACGGACCGTATCGCGTGCTTCCTGGGCGGTGAACGAACCGGTGATAGTCGCATCGCCTCCGGAAATAGGTTCCTGTATGGTCGGTTCAGAAACCGAAGATCCGTCGAGGAAGATCGCAAGCGTCTCACCCACATGCGCAGTCGTGATCTCTTCAAAGAGAGTAGTTCCCTCTTCGTTGAAATGAAGTACGATGACCGGCGCGCTTCCTACTTGTCCTCCGGCTCCCTGCGCGAATTGGAGTTCAGCCGACTCAAGATAGCGGCCCGTAAGACCAGTATCAGCGTATGTTGAGGACGCTGCTTCGTCCCCTTCCTGAAGAAGCTTGAATTCAAGAACTGGCGTTGCACCGATGGCATCTACCGCAGCGGCTACATCAGTAACTCCCGGAAGCTCTACCAGGAGACGATCTTCCTGCGCACCTGCAACTGCGCTCGACTTCTCAAGTTGTACGAGAGGCTCTGCAACGCCGAAGAGGTTCACGCGTCGCTCAATGACTTCACGCAGGGACGAAAGAGCTCCTTCCTTGTCCGTTGTGACTGCGCTCGTGTCAGCGCGATATACAAGCTCCGTACCACCGGCCAGGTCAAGTCCGAGCTTCACCTGATGCCGTGATTCCGGACTATTCGTCGTGAGAACAAACCATGCAAGCAGGCCTGCAACAAGAAGCACTGCTACCGACCATGCGACATGCCGGGTGCGGGATTCCATAGATAAGCCCAGTGTACGGCCTTTTTAGATATCTGCCAATTAGGCAGGTTAGGGATATTGCAGGCCCTTATTTCCTATAAGTTCAGCCACGTTCTTGAAAAGGCAGGCGACTGCTATGGGCCCCACTCCTCCCGGAACCGGCGTGTAGAGAGACGCAATCTCGGCGCAGGCCGGATCAAAGTCCCCCACGATCGCTCCATCAGACTCCGAGGTTCCCGCATCGATAAGCAGAACTCCTTTTTGAAGAAGGTCAGGGGTTATGAAGTGTGGACTTCCTGCTCCGGAAACAACCAGTTCTGCATCTTTAAGAAAAGCTTTTTTGTTTTCGAACGTTCCTTGCGTGAGGATGATTACATCCGCCCCTTCACGCGCAAGCCATGCCGCTACCGGTGCACCCACAAGCTTGCCGTTACCTACTACGACAGTCCGTTTTCCGGCTACCTGCACACCCGCACGGCTCAATATCTCCGCAACCGCACACGCGACTGGAGGAAGAAGTGCTCCCTTCTCGTTATTCAGAAAGCGTCCGTATGCGAGGCTCGAAAGTGCATCCGCATCCTTCTCGAGCGGAATAGCATTGAGTACTGACTGCTCATCGATATTCGCTGGGAGTGGGAGCTGCACGATGACGGCATCTGCTCCTGGGAGCCCAATTTTATGAATGATCTCTTCCTTACTCGCTTCACTCTCTATGCGTACAAGTTCAAGACGCATGCCTGCTTCGCGTGCCTTTTCTGTCTTTATACGAAGGTATGACTCAGTTACTGCAGTCGGCGCCATGACGACTGCGCGTACTACCGGCTCCTGTTCTCCTAATTCCGCCCTCACGGAGCGAAGGATATCTGAAGCGATGTTATTCCCGTCGACGATCATACGCCGAAAGTCTCCCTGAGCTCCTTAATGCCGTCTTCGATCTGTACTTCAGGTTCCCACCCAAGCAGCTCTTTGGCTCGGCGTATATCAGCACGAGAATGACGAGCCTCAACACGCGGAGAAAGCGAGACCTTTTCAGTCGCTCCAAGAAGATCAGCAAGTTCGTTTACCGTGATGGAACGTCCCGCACCAATATTGATGACCTCGCCATTCCCCACCGGACTTTCAAGCGCCATAAGGTTTGCTCTGACAATATCGCGCACATGAATGAAGTCACGGGTCTGCTCGCCGTCACCGAGGATAGTGACCGGCTCCCGGTTCTGTATCTGCTTAAGAAAACGTCCAATCACAAGCGCGTACGGACCCTCAGGATCAAGACGCGGACCATATACGTTGAAGTATCTCAGAGAGACGGTCGGGAGGCCGTAGAGCTTGGCAAAAAGCTTCATGTACTCCTCGCCAATGTATTTATGGAGACCATACGGATTCACGGGAGTCGGCGGCAGTCCTTCGTGAAGCGGAAGCGTTTCCTGATTCCCGTATACAGAACTTGAAGCTGCAAAGATCACCTTCCCAACTTTTCCTTCGTGAGATGCAATCAAAACTGACAGCGTCCCATCGACATTGATGCGATGACTCTCAGTGGGCTCATCTATGGAAAACTGTACGCGTGGCAGGGCCGCCTCGTGAAAGACTGCCCTTGCTCCAGCAAGAATGGGGCGTATTGCTTCAGTATCGGTAATATCAACTTCGTGAACTATTGCAGCAGCAGGTACGTGCTCACGCTTCCCTGCAACGAACGTATCTATGACATGCACGTCGTATCCGCGCTCCACAAGCGCATCTGCGATGTGCGATCCGATGAACCCTCCCCCTCCTGTGACAACAACTTTCTCTTTCATATCATTACTTTCCTGAAAAGGAAGCGAGCGCTCGTAACGTCTTGAGCGCAATGGTCATATCAAGCCCGAAGGAACGGTTCTTGAGGTAGTAGAGGTCGTACGAGAGCTTGCGCTTCGTACGCTCGACGTCGGCACCACCGCGCGGAGCGTCATAGTCGTAGATCTGCGCCCATCCTGAGAGGCCGGGTGCGATGAGGTGACGGATGCTGTAATACGGGATCTCGCGTTCGTAGACCTCTGCAATGGAGGGAAGTTCAGGCCGCGGGCCGATGAACGACAATTCTCCCTTGAGGATATTCCAGAGCTGCGGAAGCTCGTCGATGCGAGACTTCCTGAGAAACTTGCCAAGCCTAGTCACCCGATTCTGCTTTTGCAGCTCGGGGTCACCGTGATCGTTCATGAGCATGGTTCGAAGCTTTACGATCCAGAAGCGCTTTCCGGCCTCCCCGATGCGTTCGTGGAATACGAACGGTTCACCACGTTCGAGAGCAAGCAATACTGCAGCTGCAAGGATAAAAGGCGTTGCAAGTACGAGTCCGATGAGGCCTCCAACTATGTCTATGGCGCGCTTAGCCAGGCTGTACATCATGTTGCGCTTCGGTAGGCACTCAAGTATCCACGCGTGATCTATGTGATCGACCGGGACTTGGTCAAAGAGACTTTCATAGAAAGTGGAGAACTCGGTGAAGGAGACTCCGGAAACCATGAGGTCGTAAAGGTCAGGGAGTACGTGTCGTACCGCTTCGTCGCGCGTGTCGATGACTACAAGCCCTATCCCCTTCCCTATGGCTGAGCGTACGCGTTCGGGAAGCGAGCCGGGCGAAAGATTCGCGAAATCGATGCGCTCGACAAACTTAATGTAGTACTTCGGTTGGTTATTGACCTCCTTGAATACGTTTTCCAAAAGCGCTCCTGTACCTACCAACAGCGCGCGCTGCCGCCCGCCGAGCTTGAACGAGGGAACAACAAAAAAGCGCCAGGCACTGATAAGTCCGACTGATATGCCAAGGTGGAGCGCAAGAATGGTTTTCGGAGCAATTTCGAATGGAAGAATGAAGAAGAGAACGGCGGCAATCGCGGTATTGGCAAGCTGTGCTCCGAGGATCCGTATGCCAAGAATACGCTTCACGAGACGGGTTTGCCGCTCATAGAGTCCCGAGATGAAGAAGATGAGGAGCGAGATCAGGAAGACAGGAACAAAGGCAATAAGGTGCCCGGCATAGTAGTGATAGGTCGGGAATTCCCAATTACGCACTGCAAGCGCAAGCCATAGGGAGAATACGAGGAGAATGACGTCCCCCAGAAGGAGGAGTACCGTTTCGCGCCGGGTGGTCATTGTTGGATACTATAACCTCAAAAGGCCCTGTAAAGTGGCTTGCGACCCTGCCCCCATCCCGTACAGTTATCGTATCCATGGAAAGTCTCGCCGGAAAAAGGATTCTCTTCGTCATAACCAAGTCCAACTGGGGCGGCGCTCAGAGCTACGTATTCACCCTTGCACAGCACTGTCATGCCCAGGGCGCAGATGTAGCAGTCGCGCTGGGAGGCACTGGCAGGCCCGGAAGCGAGACCGGTATGCTTGCGGCCCGTCTTGCAGAGTCAGGTATACGGACCCTTTCAATACCAAGTCTTGTCCGCGATGTTTCCTTCTTCAGGGAGTGGCGAGTACTTAAAGAACTTCGCGAACTCATACGAGAAGAACGTCCTGATGTACTCCATTTGAACAGCTCGAAGGTCGGCAGTATCGGCGCAGTCGCAGGCCGCCTGGAAAAACTAGCGCGCATTGTTTTCACTGCGCATGGTTGGCCGCACCGCGAGCCCCGCAACGCTTTTATGAAGGCTTTCATTTGGATTAGCTCCTGGGCGACCGTCTTACTTTCGCATGCCGTCATTGCTGTTTCCGAGAAAGACTATGCAACCACTCCTTCTCTTTTCTCAAAGAAGAAGGTTCATCTTGTACATAACGGCATACGGGAATTCCCCCTTAAGTCCCGTGAAGAAGCCCGCAGCTTTCTCGCCCCCTCCCTCCCTGATCTTGCAAAATACAAAGAATGGATATTCATGCCTGCAGAGTTGACGCGAAATAAAGGCATCGATATTGCTATGCGCGCTTTCGCAGGCGTACGAACGAACGTCGACTCGGCAGCGCTCGTAATTGCCGGCGAAGGAGAGGAACATGGGGCACTTGCCCGCCTCATAGACTCATACGGTATGCAGAAACGTGCCTTCCTTCTCGGCTTTGTTCCAGACGTTCATCTATATCTTGCCGCAGCCGATATCTTCCTCATGGCCTCACGGAAGGAAGGCCTTCCGCTTGCACTTCTTGAGGCCGGATATGCTGGACTTCCCGTCATAGCAACAAAGGTAGGAGGAATACCGGAAATCATTCAACATGAAAAGAACGGCCTGCTTATTGAGCCTGACGACGTCGATGGTTTAGCCGATGCCCTCACCCGTCTTCTCCTTAATCCGGAAGAAGCTCAAAAGTATGGGAAAGAACTAAAATGTTCAGTGCGCGAGAAATTCTCCGAGGAGGAAATGCTCAAGAAAACCCTCGCCCTCTACTAGCCCTCGTACTCCTGCTGGGACGCATCCCGAGGAACACTCCTTCCCTGCTGCGAAAGGGACGCAACAATTCCCAGCGCTAGGAATTCTATAAGCACGTGAGACCCTCCTGAACTCATGAATGGTATCGTAGTGCCTGTAACCGGAAGCAGGCCTAGATTAATACCTGCATGTATGCCGATGTGCGCTGTGAAGAGAATCGCCACCCCTATGGCAAACAGTGCATCAAAGTTGGTGGCAGCGAGTCTGGATATCTTAAGGAGTTGGTATAGGAGAAGACCATAGAGCGCAAGAAGGAGAGTAATTCCAACAAAGCCCCACTCCTCGGCGAAGGCCGCGAAGATAAAGTCGGTCTCGTATTCAGGAAGAAAGCGCAGCTTCGACTGTGTTCCATACCCTATACCCTTCCCGAAGAACTCACCGCTTCCAGCTGCAACGGTTGCCTGGTACGCGTTATACCCACTTCCCCTAATGTCGGCTGCCGGATTCACGAAGGCGAGGATACGGGTACGCTGGTATTCGGCTAGTCCGAAGGACCAGAGTCCTGCTGCAGCAACGAGGCCAATAAGAAAAACGGCCGCAAGGTGCTTCTTTGAGATACCGGAGACGAGCACCATGCCGAACCACACCACACTCAGTATGGCCGCAGTACCGAGGTCCGGCTGCACAAGTATTAAAAGGACAATGGCTGCCGTATATATGCCTGAGATCACGATGTGATGGACGTATCCGATCTCCATGTGACGGCGCGAGAAGTACTTCGCAAGAAGCGCTATCACGACAAGCTTCGCCAAGTCCGATGGCTGGAAGGAGAAGAAGCCGAAATCAAACCAGCTCCTCGCTCCCTGTACAACATCCCCCACTATGAGAACGAGGCTCAAGAGTCCAACTGCAACAAGATATCCAGCGACAATGACCTGAGTGCGCCTGATGAAGCGCATATCCGTAATGGCAACGGCGATGTACGCAACTATGCCAACCGCTATGAACACAAGCTGGCGTGGCGCAAGCGAAGGAGAACCGTCGAAGGGATGTATGGTCAGCACGCCAAGGAGCGAGAGTGCGACCCCAAGAGCAAGTAAGGGCCAGGTAGCAAGAACTGCCCGGAAGGAATGAGTGCGTACGATCTCGCTCATGGCACACGGGAAGAGAGTTCAGGCACAGGATATATATCGACGCGCGGCGAGAATGCACTGAAGGGGGTGTTCCAAGTGAACGTGACCGGTGCTGTTCCCTGCGAAGGTAGTGCCGAAACAACGGTTTGGGACGCCGCAATGACGTTTCCGGATGCGTCACGCACAATGGCGATCAGGGTTATATCGTATATGACACGCGCTAACGGATTCACGAGCGTTGCAGTGACACGGGGAGCATCCCCTTCAGCAATAAGGATCTGCGTCACCGTGGGCAGGAAAAGCCTTTCTCCAGATACCTTCCTCCATACGATCGACTCCGTATCAGGTACAAGGAAGGCCTGAGCCGCAACGCTTTCGCGAGGTGCGACGTCAGCAAGATAAATAGGAACGGTTGTTTCAGGAGGAAGATCGACCTGTATGGTCTTCTTCGCAATGAGCCGACGATTGGCATCGTACACCTCAAGAAGGAACGGTGCATCAACCGCTTCAGCGGTCTCATTACGGTTCTCTATCTGCGCAACGATATCGGTGCGGCCCATTTGGGGAGTCAGAGCGCGCACAAAGCTCACTACTGGAGCGTCCTCTACCTGGAAGGAACACAACGTCGTGCAGGAACCACCGCAATCTATCCCGTCCTCATCCTGATTCTGCTTCCTGTCGGTGCAGGTGGGGGTGTCATAGAAAATGGAGAAGCCGAGTATGAGGAGCGCAGCAAGTACCACGAACGATGCGATCGCTATGATGGTTGCCCGCCGTTCACCTGCCCAAGACATGGCCTAAGTATATACGAAAACGCGCCCGGAACGCTGGCGACAACCTACTCTCCCCCTTACGGAGTACCATCGGCTCAAGAGGGCTTGACTGCCGTGTTCGGAATGGGAACGGGTATGGCCCCTCCGATGAATCACCAGCGTTCCGGGCGCGTTTATGTTTCCGGAAATACGAACATGTAAGGTATGCAAACAAATAAGTTAAGTGACACACAGAATTCCGCACCGGAACCATTGGACATATTAGTACTCCTCGACTGAACACATTGCTGTGCGTACATCTAGAGCCTATCAACCTAGTAGTCTGCTAGGTGTCTCATAACGATTCCTAATCTTTGAGTGGGCTTCCCGCTTATATGCTTTCAGCAGTTATCCCATCCCGACATAGCTACCCAGCGATGCTCCTGGCGGAACAGCTGGTAGACCAGAGGTCAGTTCACCCCGGTCCTCTCGTCGTGTATTCCCCCGTTTCCGGGAGCACAGACTATATCTTCATCCGTTCTATCCTTCGCATACCACTGCGATTGTATTGGATAGAAAGAGGATGGCGGCATCTTACCCATGCGTGCTGTCGTTCTCTTTGGAACGATTCCTCATCGCATGAGTCTGAGTGTCTTTCAACTCAAGTCGTTACGGGGTCAAACCAAGTAGTTGATACAAGTCTTCTTTTGTCCGTCTTCCCTTACTCATATAGTTTTCTTGCTGTATGAGGAGGATCAGATCAACAATAGTGCGTATATCGCGCTGGCTAAGAGTGCGCAACGTTTGCTTCTCAAGCATAAGACATGCTTTTAGAAGCGCCCGCGCCTGCACACGCTTGAAACGAATATATGGCAGAAGCATCTCTAGTATCCCTCGAACTTGAGAGAAACCATTAATGCGCACCTCTGTCATACCATCGTTCCTGCGGGATATATACCCGCACTTAACCTGCTTTTGAATCCAGAGGAGGGGTTCTTCGTGGCGCGTGTCTTGATAAAGACATATGGTCGCCATAAATCGCACACCTTTTCCGGAATCGCTTCGCTTCTTGACCTGGAGCATTAAGCTTCCATCACCGTCAAGAAACCCTGCGATATAAGCAAGATTTGTATCTTTGGTACTACTTGATCGACTTCCCACGGTATTATCATAGCGTCAGTCTGGTCCTCAAGCAAGTTGATATCCACGGACCGATGGGATATCTAACTCTAAGACCAGGTGAGCCGTAGACTTCACCGTTATAAGCCGCGTTGTCATCAGAGATCTCTCTCTGAAGTAGCAATTTCTTACTAGGGGCAACGCTCATCAAGAATCAACGCCCGTAGTAGATAGGAGACCAACCTGTCTCACGCATTTCGTTTGCTCCGATTGCTCGGAGGATCGGACTGTAACTTCACGAGGTCTTCGTGATCAACATTCAGTCTCTACGGGTGCTTGCGCTTCCCTCGGTATTGCCCGCGTGGGGTTCTACCGATATCAGTTGATTTGCTTCTATTACATTCCTGCAACAGACCGCCGTGTCATGGTTGGTTCTATCTTAATTTCAAGACGAAAAAACATTCACTTCGCACTTTTTCAAGTTCTGACAACAGAAATCTCGAAGGGATTCAAACGGTGAGGAGATCCAGTATTGCTACTCAATCCCCTCACGGTTTGAACCCAGCTCGCGTACCTTTTTAATTGGCGAACAGCCAAACGCTTGGGACCTCATTTCTTTGTTCTCTTGCGTTCCCGCAAGTATCAGACTATTCCATCATCATAGTTGTAATGTCACCACTACAACCGTAGATGCAAGCCGTGTTATACCCCGGCGCTTACTCCGGGCATATCTCGCGCTCTCCTCCAAAAAGGGAGCGCTCAGTCGTTAGGGGAGAGATGTTCTTGGACCTTTGCCACAAAGTTCTTCCGCCGGTTTTTGGACCGGACGTTGAACCGCGACAAAGCGTCTGCTAACTCAGCGCTCTGAATTACGTGCTCGGGAGTCTCAACAACTATGTCGAGAATCTCGAGCGCTATCTGCGCCTGCGCACGCTTTACGCGTACATAGGGCATAAGTGCCAGTAATACTTGGCGCACGTGCTCCCGGTCACGAATGTGGAGGTCAAAGGTCTGACGATCACTCGCCGGACGATTCGCCCGCACTATTCCGACCTGGAGTTTCTCGCGCATCCAGTCGAGAACTTCGCGGTCGTGTTGGGTGACTTTCACCGAAACTCGAACGCGGAACCCGAACCGCTTTCCGATATGCTTTTCAATGCACGCCATAATAGCGCCATCAGCATCTAGGAAACCAGCTATATACGCTAATTCAACTTCAGAACACCCCTTTCCCACGGCGTTAGCTCTCATACATCAAGTATAAATACTTGGGACCTCCGAAACAAGAGGTCATTGCATGAGTCAGCCTTCACCGTTTTGAGCTTGTTTATTGCCCTACCGTTTCCGATAGGGAGAGAAGGTATGTTTTCTCCAGCCCCGCGCTAAGGTGAGCCGACATCGCTGTCGATTGTTTTGCTTCTATTACTAGAAGGATCGGACTATATCTTCATCCTCTCGATCAGTTGAGAGGAGATGGCGTCTTAGCCGCTCTCGAGAGCGACTCCGCTTCGCTAAGGAAGCAAGTCTCTACGGGGTTACAAATGAGGCGTGCAATGCACTGGCTGTACTTGATCGCCATACCTCATATGAACTTCCCACGGTATTGTCCATACTCGAAAGTATTAGGATTCCACCGTTATAAGCCATGATTTTGAATCCCTAAGATTTGGAGCCAATATCTTAGGGATCCAGGCTCATGCGATTACTCGCATGGCACCCCGATTCGTTAAGGTGCCGAACTCCGCCGTCGCTATGGACGCTTGGGCGGAACTAGCCTGTTATCCCCAGGGTAACTTATATCCGTTAATCTCTGGCCGCATCTAAGGCGGACCATCGGTTCACTATGCTCTGCTTTCGCATCTGTGCGGGATGTACCCCTTACAGTTAAGCTCTCTTATGCCATTACACTATCGGCACGGTTTCCATTCGCGCCTAGAGAACCTTAATAGACTCCTCCGTTACTTTTTAGGCTTTATGTTACTTGATTACTCAAGCGCGCAATCACGGAATTGCGCCTGCATGTCGCCATGCAGATCGGACTATATCTTCATCCGCTTTCGCGGAGTCTGGCATGTAGTCTCTGAGGGTTCTCTTACGAGTCTTCCCTGCTGATTGTCCGCACTTCAAGATTTTCACTGTCCGCGAAGCGAACGAGTACTTGAAGATACTCGGAGTTTCCAGCATATGGCCAGATTGCTTGTATCGATCGCTCGATACAGTCCCCCTTACTTATATTTTCCTGTTTTTGATATTTTAGTCGGATGGGCGCTGCTGTTGAGGATAGCGCCCCACTAAAACTACCTGCCAGACACTGTTCCCGATTAGTTCTTAACCGGGTTAGAGACTGCACAATTCAAGAGTGGTATTTCACTGGCGGCTCCACAAACCCCGAAAGATCTGCTTCAAAGCCTCCCACCTATGCTACGCATGAACCACACAGCCCCAATATCAAGCTGTAGTAAAGCTCCTGGGGTCTTTTCGTCTAACTACGGGTAACCGGCATCTTCACCGGTATTGCATTTTCACCGAGCGAGTCCTCGAGACAGTTTTCCACTCATTACGCCATTCGTGCACGTCTGAACTTACCAGACACATTCTGTTACTTGTTAAGTCCTAGTGGACTTGTGACTCCATCTAATGATGAAGCGGTTTGGCGCGAGCCAAACTCTCTATGTCGCCATAGAGTTCAGACTATATCATTCCCGTTTTCTCTGTTGGAGAAAATACGGGATTTCGCGTGTAGTCGTTGAGGATCCGTTGAAGCGTTGTCATCCTTTCACGTTGCAGTGCATGTTGCAGTGGGTAGCGTGTGAGGAATAACAAACATATTTTTTGAAGTACTTGAGAGTGATTGATTTCATAATGGTACATCCCATCACTTCGGAGACGCACTTTTCCGTACTGTAGAAATTCTACGAATAGCTCGATGATCTTCCGATCCTTCATAGCTACTGCTAGAAAAGGCTCCTGATGATTGCCGCTTTTCTTGAATCCAAAAGAACCTTCACCATCTAGTATTCCCGCTAGGAAATGACCTATGGCGTCAGTACTTACGAATTCTTGAGCATACGATACCAAAGGTACTCCAGATTCTTTGATCTGTCGTAACTTTTTACGTATGTCATCCATTACTTTAATCTTTTCTTGATGCCCGCGTGATCCCCTATGCTCTTCGAGATATGCCAGTGCATCTCTCATAAGCGCAATACGGTTTCTCGCAAGATCACCAACGATAATCGGATACTGATCAAGGAAGGCTAACACTGTCCGCACGCGATTTTTACCTCGCGCGCTTAGGTTGAATGCTCCCTTGACCGGACTGATTACTCCACTCCCTTGCATTACTATTTCATTGACTCGCTGTAGCAGATTCTTATCTGCG
Source organism: Minisyncoccota bacterium (assembly GCA_036517735.1). Taxonomy (GTDB): domain Bacteria; phylum Patescibacteriota; class Minisyncoccia; order Phycocordibacterales; family Phycocordibacteraceae; genus C7867-001. Next base: position 20,397 of record DATDUD010000041.1, read on the forward strand.
TTTGTAACAGTGATATCAATTGCGAAATAGTAGTGCCCAACTGGATTATAATTTGCTGCTTTGATGACCGAACAGGACATCTCACCTGCAAAAAATCCAGCGTAATAGTACTTCTCTACTTCTAACGTTTCCTGCGGATTGTCCGGCTTCTGATTTTCATCAGAACCACTGGAAGCATTTTTACTCATAGGTACAGTATATCATTTACCAGACAATGCTGAGTAAACGCCTGTACATAAGTAGCTCCAGATACAACCGGGGTTCCCCGCATATAGCGAAATTTGCAATCTACCTTACGGTAGAATGTCCCAATCTGTTTAGGAATTACGCTCTACTATTCCTCTAAGTAGGACCATATCTTCACCCCATTGCTGGGGGCACGACGTATGGCCTCTCATTTGAGTCGTGGATTCAATTAACCTTCCGGTTAAAAGAGGTAGCTTCTTTGACGTTACCCTCTCGGGCTGTTTACGGTCTCCCATAATCGTCCCAATCCGTTCCGTACCCGATAAATCGGATACGGAACCTTAGGACGATTATAGTTATCGCCGACATTCACCGGGGCTTATACGACCAAGCAACACATCCGAAGACATATCACCGTTCGTGCTTGACCTTCCGGCATTGGTCAGGCGTCACCCCCTATACATCCTCTTACGAGTTCGCAGGGAGCTGTGTTTTTGGTAAACAGTTGGCAGAAAATCTTTCGCTGCGGCCTCCATTGCTGGAGGCAGGCCTTATCGCTAACTTACGGCCGCTTTTTTGCCGAGTTCCTTGAGGACCTCTCACTCGTTCGTCTTAGTCTACTCGACCTGAACACCTGTGTCGGTTTCCGGTACGGTCGTCATGCACTGAAGCTTAGAAGTTTTTCTTGGAACCGTGCTCCCTATTCTCTGCTCCCCCGTGGGAGAACATTGTCGCTCCGCTCGGGGTTAATGTCTTCCGGATTTGCCTAGAAGACCCCCTCACTCACGAACCCAAATCCAATAATGGGCAATAGGTACAACAATCCGTCACTCCATCGCATGCATGATCGGTCATGGAATATTAACCATGTGTCCATCGGGTGCGGCTTTCGCCATCCCCTTAGGCCCGACTAACCCTCAGTTGATCACCATAGCTGAGGAAACCTTGTTCTTTCGACGTGCGGGGTTCTCACCCGCATTGTGGTTACTTGTGCCTGCATTCTCACTTCGCAACGCTCCACCATGGGTCACCCCTTTGGCTTCATCGCGGATGCGAACGCTCTCCTACCGCTTGCACACTGCATGGTGCACACGAAATAAATCGCGCGCACCATGCAATATGCAAGCCCGCAGTTTCGGTATAACGCTTAACCCCGATTATCTTCGGCGCAAGGACCCTCGATGAGTGAGCTGTTACGCTTTCTTTAAATGGTGGCTGCTTCTAAGCCAACATCCTCATTGTCAAAGGATCCTCACTTCCTTAAGTTGTACTGAGCGTTAATTTAGGGACCTTAACTGGCGATCTAGGGCTCTTCCCCCTTCGACGAGTGGAGCTTCGCCCCCACCGTCTAACTGCCGTGCTGTAACCTCTCGGTATTCGGAGTTTGATAGGAACAACGAGGTTTCCCCCTGTTTGTCCCTTCCAGTGCTCTACCCCCGGAGGGATCACACGACGCTAGCCCAAAAGCTATTTCGGAGAGAACCAGCTATTACCAGGTTCGATTAGCTTTTCACTCCTTGCCACAGGTCATCCCAAGACGTTGTACGATCTACGGGTTCGGTCCTCCATGTGTCTTTCGACACACTTCAACCTGCCCATGGCAAGCTCACCTGGCTTCGGGTCGTATGTATGCTACTAACGCGCTATTCACACTCGGTTTCCCTGCGGCTCCGTCCCATAACGGACTTAGCCATAGGCAACATACATACACTCGCAGGCTCATTCTTCAATAGGCACGCTAAGAAGGACGCGAACGCCCCCCTTAACCCTTTGTAAGTACACGGTTTCAGTTCTATTTCACTCCCCTCTCGGGGTTCTTTTCACCTTTCCCTCACGGTACTAGTTCACTATCGGTCCTATGCATTATTTAGCCTTACCGGTTAGTTCCGGCAGATTCATTCGAGCTATTCGTGTCTCGAACTACTCAAGAATAGGAGCACAAGAGGGTCATCTATTTCGCGTACGGGGCCATTACCCTCTGTGGCGTTGCTTCCCAGCAACTTCCGCTATAGACAACCTTTGTAACTCTTGCCGTACAAGTACGGAGCTCCTACCTTACAACCCCCCTTTCCGAAGAAAGAGGTTTGGGCTGTTCCCGTTTCGCTCGCCGCTACTCAGGGAATCACGAGAGTTGCCTTCCATCCATTCGAATAAATCGAACAGACGGAAGGCAACTCGCTATTGTTTTCTATTCCTCTAGGTACTGAGATGTTTCACTTCCCTAGGTTCGCTTCTTGCCACATACGGGCAAGATGACCATTACTGGCCGGGTTTCCCCATTCGGACACCTCCGGATCAAAGGCTACATATCGCCTCCCCGAAGCATTTCGCAGATTAGTCACGTCCTTCATCGCATGCATAAGCCAAGGCATCCACCGTGCACCCTTCAGTTTCCAGTGCGGAAACCTGAATACCACTTAACTTTATTTTTGATTGCAATATCAATTTCACTCCTGCTTGCGCAGAAGCTAGTTGATTTACCTTACATATTCGGTTTTCAAGGTTCCCGTGTCACTGAGCAAAGAAAAAGCCCCTTTCGGGGCGGCGCATTTACATGCAAAGGTCTGGCGACCTATCCGCTCCGTTCGGTACGTGGTTTCTTAGCTGCTTTTAACACGTTTAAGGAGTATATAGGAGGCGGTTTTGAGTGTCAAACTCTGCTTTGCTGGCTGGCTGGGACGATGTTTGAAACCTTTATGCGTATAAGAAACCGGCCACCTCGTGAAAGGTGGCCGGCACGCTCAGGCTACTTGGTCTGAAGATATCGCTGCCTTGCCATGTGCATGAGCGGACTTTCTGGCTTCCAGTTATCGAGTCGCTCGCAAAAAACGGTGAGTTCCTTGAGGCAACGAACAGTCGGGACACGGTCCGGTGGTCCTCGCCACGACTCAGGAACTGTTCCCAAACGAATGAGGGAGAAGTAGTCGACTGCGATGAATCGTTTCGGAGAGAAGCGCTGCCAGATATGGTGACCGAACTGTGCAGCAAGCTCCCAGTCATCTTCTCCTGGAAACCGCAGTAAGATGATTCCCCATTGCCGGCCCCTGCCGTTGTGTTGGCTGAGATTAATGATCTCCGTATCACCATCGGCATCGGCAAACTCGTCGGCAAGGAATGTCATGAGCTTGGACCGCAGGTCGCCGTAATAGATAATCTCGTACGGATACATCTTTTCGATGACATCGAGCTGCAACGGCAAAATGCAATGCGAACAGCGTTTAAAAAGAGCCATCTTGGCCTCCTACCATGAGGGTTGGATCTGTGAGCAACATTACCACAGTCCTCTTCTGGTGAGGTGCTTGAATTTAAACCTTCTCATTTATTGCTGGCTGGGACGATGTTGGAACCGCTATCTCGACGTCCCTTCCTGCTCTCCCATGATTCGAATAACCTCTTCATCTGATACTTGGGGGAAGGAGTCATAGTAGGCACCTATAGCTCCTAAAAAGGGCTCAGTATTATCAAGTATCACCACATCATCAGCTTCGCTTCGGAGATATTCAACCACTTCTTGGGGGGCTATGGGTGCCGCTATAACCACCATACTCGGCAGCTCCCCTCTAAGAGAGCGGACGGCCGCGCGCGCTGTCAGTCCGGTAGCGATACCGTCGTCAACGATGATGGCAACTTTGCCCGAGGCTGATAACCGCTCCCGGTCGTCATAGGTGAGGCGGCGGCGCTTCGCCTCTGTCAACGCCTTCTTCCGCTCAGCCTCAAGCCATACAGGATCAAGTTTTGACGATTCTTCTTCGTTGCACACCAGCTCCCCCTCCTCAGTAACGGCGCAGACAGCGTATTCTTCGTTCTCGGGATGCCCTATCTTTCGTGGAATGATGAGGGCGAGCGGTAATTCCAACTGCTTAGCTACCTCATCTCCTATCACCACACCTCCGCGTGGCAAGGCGTATACAACCGCATCATCGCTGCCATACCGTGCAAGCGCTTTTGCAAGCCGAATCCCAGCATCTCTTCTGTCGAGAAAGTGGAGGGGGTTAGAAAGCATGCATAGCTACTTCTTGCCAGAGCTTTTCTTGGGCTTTTTGGCCGACTCCATCATGGTGTTTTTGACCCCTCCCTCAAGCCGCGGTGGTCGCGTAAGTCGATCCTGCTCTCGTAGCAGACGCTTTTTATCAAATGGTTCCTGCCTCATTCCTTAATTAAAGCACTATCGTGGGACGTGTAAAGGGTGCTGGCAGTCTGGGACGATGTTGGAACCTTTCCTCAATATAAATTGACTATGTCAAGCCAAGATGCTATTTTCTCTCAACCTGAACACCTCATGGTGAGGTCGGCTAGGTAGCAAAAGGAGGCCATGATGGCCAAAGCAGTTCCTCAAATGATTCGCGGGCTCGGCATGGGGGTGCGGTTGCTCTCCCTCCTCATCGAAGAGACCGACAGCAAAGGCGGTACTGTGGAAATGTTGCATTTCCTGACCACCGACGCCGGTCGTGAAAATCTCGAAAAGGTAGTTGAGCTCATCGTCTCACTCAAGTGGACGATCCCGGGGAGCCTCGTAATGAGGATGGTTGAGGAGACGTCCCTCCAAGACAACGATTCAAGCCAGATGTACGCTGATTGGGACCAGCTATTCTCGTGGTCCAAGGTGCTCGAGAGCCTCAAGATTCCCATCACCAGGTTCATGCAGACGGATCCCAGTCGTAAACCTTGGATCCCGGACGAGATCCGCGAACAGCTTCACGACAAGAGGGCTTACGCAGGAACGGTCATTACCTGGGAAGACAGGCAATATATCCTGGCTGGAATCGTGTTCGATGACGGCAGGATCACCGCGCTGAACGAACCGCTCGATCTGGACGAGACCTTCTTCGTCGATATCGCGCCCGCCGACCATTTCGATCTTTCAAGGTAAGGCCCTTGGGCCTGAGGCCCCGAACTGCGTTCGGGGCCTCTCTTTAAATTAAAGTTGCTGGCAGTCTGGGACGATGTTGGAACCTTTGTGCAACATGTGGTAGGTTCTGTCTAGATACCAGCGGAGGCAAACATGCGCACTGATTTCCCGACGACGGAGTTGTACTTCGTCTTTGCTTTCACCTTCTGCAAGCTCACGGTCTATACAGACCAAGAGCCTTTTGCCCGCAAGATCCTTGAGGCAAAAGACGTGGAATTCCTTGAGTCCTCAGAAAGCTACGATTGGCAGGAATGGGACACGAGACTCCTGCTTGCCATCGTCAGCGAAACTCTCCCGAATCTGATTTCCAAGAACTTGCCGCGGCCACAAGAAGCCGCCACATCTGTCTTGGAAGCTATCGGCGTTAAAGCAGAATTTGACGAAAATTAGCTCCAATATGATTTGCTCTTTAACCGCCTGGTCTATGACCAGGCGGTTCTTTTTGCTGGCAGTCTGGGACGATGTTGGAACCGCCTTAGTCCTCAGGAATCTTTGAAGAGTTGCGTATGTACATGCCCTGGACGCGTTCCATCCCGAACTGCTCGTAGAAAGGTTGAAGGTCGGTGTCGCACAGGAGGTCAATCATATAAAACTCCTTGAGGAGCTCGAGCATGCGCTTCACCAGTTCAGTCCCGATTTCCTGTTTTCGATACTCCGGCAGCACTTCTAAAAGTGGAATATATGCAGAAAGCGTCTTGTCAGTTATGGCGGTAACGTAGCCGACTACCCTTTCGCCGTCTTTAGCGAGCACTGCGTAATCGCTGTCCTGAAGCAGCGTGAAGTGGGTCTCAGTTGAGGGAATCGTACTCCAACCCATGAAGAAGCCCGCAAGGTTTTCTGGCGAAACGCCTTCAAGCGATGACGTGTATGAGATGTTTTCCATGCGGTAATGGTAGCAAATTGCTGGCAGTTTAGATTTCGAACCTTTTGCTTTGCTCAGCATACAAAAACCGCCTCTCGGCGGCTTTTGCGTTACCCTCGTCTGGTACTTCAAACGGGTGCACTCGTCAGTACTTCTAGTATATTCCCGGTCTAGGACCTGTCAACACCAACTTAGCCGGCGGAGGGAATCGAACCCTCGAGGGTAACGTGACGAGTGCACCCTCGTCGCCAGACCGCCGGCGCAGTCAGACTATATACAAAAGGTGCTTATGAACCGTTAAAGAAAAGATAGAAATATTCTGCAGAACAAATAAAGAAAAACCGCACCCGAAAGCGCGATTTTTCTTTGCCTGTGTAAGGCTAGTTAACGGGTCTGCTCGTGCATCTTCTCGATCATGCGTGCGGCTGCAGTCTGGCCACCGAGGCCGAAGGCAAGTCCGAACGCAAGCGCAAGAGCGACAACGAGGCCCGTAAAGAGGGGCTGTACGAAGTCGCTTGCGATCTGGAGGTGATTCAACGCCGCAAGAATGGCGAAGATCCAGATAGCCCAGCGTGCGAGGGAACCGAGGAGATTGGCCGAGCGAAGGTTCGCCGCAGCCGCGGAGGCCGCAACCACCCTCTGTACTACGTCCGCAAGAACGGCCGCCACCAGAAGGATGAAGACGGCTACGATAACGTTCGGGAGGTATCCCAGAACGACCGTGCGGAGGAAGATGGTCACTTCCGTAAGCCCAAGCACGTCGAGTGCGGCAACCAGGAAGACGATGATGAAGAACCACTTCACGAGTCCGCCGAGGAACGCGCCCGAGTTCATCCGAAGACCGCCGCGTTCAACGACTGCTTCCACTCCTGCGGAGCGAAGCGCATCGTCAACACGGGCAGCCGTGACGACCTGCTGGACGAGCCTTCCGAGACCTGCACCCACGAGCCAACCGATGATGAAGATCACCAGAGCCACGATGAGATTAGGAAGGAAAGCTACGGTCCCGTAGAAGAGTCCGTAGAAGGACTGTTGGAGCACATCCGCCCAAGTGTTTATGAACATAGATACTTTTACTTGTTTATTAAGCGCCGCAGCCCGTCTAGCTGCTTACTATCAAGTGTAGCAGGGGTAGAAAAAGACGTGTGTAGCAGAGCCATAGGGTGTGGATACCCGAAAACCGCCCTTTTTGGGCGGTTATTTCTCCTTAAGCCCTATTTTGTCGAGGATAACCTTGTGGGGGTAGTCGAGGGCGTCCCGTATCAGTCGGTCATATACCCCTACGCGGTACCTGAATTCCTCCGTTGAGAAGGCGGCAAAACGGAGCTCTCTTCCAAGCTCTGCCTCAAGCTTCTGAACGGCCGTATCGAGGGAACGCTCTTCAAGCCGGTCCCCCACCACCAAGAGGTCGACCTTCGTATCAACTGCACCCGTGAACATGCCGGAGAGGACCACGAGCCGGAGGGTTCCTGTACGCTTGAGCGCGGAAAGTATGTCCGCATCATCGATGACGCTTGTCGCCCGCATGAAGTTCTGGAGCGCTGCATAGTGGGGGAACTTAGGATTTGCTGCATGCACGGAGCCCCCCTTACCTGTGCGCTTCTTAATAACACCTGCGGAGATGAGGAGGTTCACTTCGCGGCGTACGGAGTCCTTCGGGGATTTAGTACGCGCTGCTGCCTCGGCGACCGTGAATGACTGGTCGTCGTTGAAGAGAAAGAGACGGAGAAGCTTCAGGAGGGTGTTGCTTCCGAAAAGTCGTGCGAGCGGATCCATGAATACGTCCATTGTACCCACCTGCGGCGGAGGGACGCAAGGAACAGCAAAAGGCCCACAGATGCGGGCCTTTTGCCTTTGAAACAGGATGTTACTTGAGGGTAACCTTTCCTCCTGCCTCTTCGATCTTTGCCTTGAGTTCGTTGGCTTCGTCCTTTCCTACGTTCTCCTTGAGGACCGACGGTACGCCGTCCACAAGATCCTTTGCCTCCTTGAGGCCAAGGCCGAGTACTTCCTTCACCGCCTTGATGACGGAGATCTTGTTGGCTCCGGCATCCGTAAGCTCGACGGTCATAGTGGACTTCTCCTCCTCGCCGCCTGCAGCACCCGCTGCGGGACCAGCTACGGCTACGGCTGCTGCCGATACGCCGAACTTCTTTTCGAAGACCTTCACGAGTTCATTGAGTTCCATGACGCTCATCTTCTCGATCTCGTCGACGAATTTCTTGAACTTCGCGGGAACCTCTACCTCAGCCTCGGGAGCAGGAGCTTCCTCCTTCTTCTCCTCGGCTTTGGGAGCGGCCTCCTCGGCCGGAGCAGCTGCCTCTTCGGCAACAGCCTCGGCACCCTCTTCCTGCTTTACTTCGTCTGCCATGTTTCCGTACTTAATGTATTAATTACGCACTCTTCTTTGTCGCGATTGCGTTCAAGGCTATAGCCATGCTCTGGATCGGACTGTTGATGACGTTCACGAACATGCCGCGCAGTACGAGTACCGGTGGAATGGTCGCAATGGAGTTCATCTCGGAAGCCGAGAGGAATCCGCCTTCGAATACGCCTCCCATGATAGAGAGCGTATC
>DATDUD010000042.1:0-11734 GCA_036517735.1 Minisyncoccota bacterium
GGCAAAGGCCACCATTCTTCCGACCGTAGTCGAACACATTGCCAACACCGATGAGGCCCTTGAGGACGCCAAGAAGTCGCTTGAGCGCGAGGATCCCGAAGACATAAAGAGGGCCTTTAGAAAGGCGCACGAGGCTGAACGCTCCTCAGATATTGTCTCAACGCTTCTTAAGAACGCTGACATCCTCATACAGGTGGACACAGCAACTGATACCTCCGAAACAGCTACCACCACCGAAACGCTCCCTACACCTACTCCCGAACGCAGGAGCTGGTGGCAATAACTTCTTCATAAGTGCGTCAGAAGGCTCTCATCTTTTATGAGGGCCTTTCTTGATACAATACGCTGATGCTGCAGTCAGAAGCTCTCCAGATACTCAAGACCGGTGTAAATGTCTTTCTCACGGGTGAGCCGGGAAGCGGGAAGACCCATACGGTGAACGCGTACGTACAGTGGCTGCGCGAGCACGGTATAGATCCTGCGATCACTGCATCAACCGGCATCGCCTCAACCCATATCCACGGCATGACCATACATTCCTGGAGCGGCATTGGCATAAAGGAGGAGCTGTCCGAAGCCGAGCTTGACCAGATTGCGAGCAAGGAGCATGTGGCGCGCCGTATACAGAAGACGAACATCCTCATCATCGATGAGATTTCTATGCTTTCGGCAAACGTGCTCTCCATGGTGGACCGTGTATGCAAGGAAGTGCGGAGGCGTCCCGAAGCCTTTGGAGGCATGCAGGTGGTTCTTGTGGGAGACTTCTTTCAATTGCCTCCTATAGTGCGGGGAGGGAATGCTCCTTTTGCTTTCGAGTCTTCGGTATGGAACGACTTGAATCCAGTTGTTTGCTATCTAACCGAACAGCACCGACAGGAGGATCCTGTCTTTCTCTCCATTTTGGGAAGCATCCGCTCGCAACAAGCCGACCATCTGACTGCAAGCGCCATACTTGCACGCGAGACGGAGACATCGGAAGAACACGATGACATACCGAGACTATTCACGCACAACGTAGACGTCGACCGGCTGAATGCAGAGAGGCTTGCAAAGCTTTCCGGACACGCGGTGTCGTTCGGTATGCAGGGAACGGGAGCACCTCTCCTGGTTGACGCCCTTAAACGCGGATGCCTTTCGCCCGAAAGCCTTACGTTGAAAGAGGGAGCAGTAGTGATGGGTACGAAGAACCTTCCTCAGTTGGGGCTCTGGAACGGCACGCTCGGTATCGTTATAGGATTCGAACGTGGCACCAACTATCCAAAGATAGAAACGAGAGACGGAAGGGAACTCACCATTGCACCTGCCGAATGGGCGGTAGAAGAAGGCGGAAAGGTACGGGCGAAGATTACCCAGATACCGCTTCGTCTTGCGTGGGCCATTACCGTGCATAAAAGCCAGGGAATGAGTCTCGATGCCGCCGTTGTAGACCTTTCGCGTGCATTTGAGTACGGACAAGGGTACGTTGCGCTTTCCAGGGTACGTACTCTCGAGGGACTCTTTATTCTCGGCTGGAGCGAGAACGCACTTCTTGTACATCCTGAGGTTGCCAAGAGGGATACGGGATTCAGGGAACTTTCAAACGAAGCAGCTATTGGCTTTGGAGAGCTTGAAGAGTCAGGTGAACGCGCTGAGCTTGAAAAGAACTTCATACGCGCCTGTGGAGGAAGCAGCACCCCCTCGAAGGATGGCAAGAAGTCGCCGAAAGCAAGTACGTATGATAAGACTTTGGAACTGCTTCAAGACGGTGTGACGCTTCGCGAAGCTGCTCTTGAAAGAGGTCTTACATACGGCACGATCTGCGACCACGTGGAGAAGCTTGTTCAGTCAGGAAAGCTCGATCCATCAATAATTGGCGAGAGCGTACCACCTGAGCTTAAGAAGGAGTTGCCGGCCATCTTTACAGCCTTCAAGAAGAAAGGGAGTGAAAAACTAGGTCCTGTGCACGAGATGCTTAAGGGAAAATACACGTACGACGATCTGCGTGTTGCACGCGTGCTGTATAGCCTGCGCTCTTCATAGAGAACGTCAAAGGTATATACTGAACGCATATGACGCGTTTCGGCTGGCTCGTGGCTTCGGGAGTAGTGATTGCGGCACTTGGCATCGCGCTCCTTCTCTGGGGATTTGCGCGGCAGTCGGCCCCGAAGCTTGAAGATGGGAACCTTACTCCGGTTGTTGATTACTCATCCCTCAACATCCACGCAAACGGCGAGTACGGCTTTACGGTGCAGTATCCTGCAAGCGCAGATGTGGAAGATACCTTCTCGGAGGGAGGGCTTTCGTGGCGAGCGAATGTACCTGATCCGGGAATACTTATCGTGCGCTTCACGACCACGGGGGGTGAGGTACGTATAGGGGCATCAAGCAACTCTAGTGCGCTTGAAAGCTGCGAAGAGGCCGGACCTTCTGAGACACAGGGGGAACCTGTAGAGTTCGGAGAGGCCCTGTGGCAGGTGTTCACATTTGATGAGCTCGGCACTGAGGACGAACGTCGCGCCACTAGCTACCGCACTCTGCACGACGGGCAGTGCTTCGCGCTTGAGGGGTTTGAACCGTACGAGCTTCCTGCAAATACAGCTCCTACGGAACAAGTTGGGTATATCATCCAGAGCTTCGGTTTTGCACGATAGACTATATTCATAACCTACATACCTATGACACTCATACACTGGATCACCTCTGTCGTTGGCATACTCATCGCTGCGTACCTTCTGCCTGGAGTAGACGCTACGCTTCTTGGAGCAATCGTTCTCGCGGTGGTTCTTGGCATCATCAATCTCTTTGTAAAGCCGGTCCTTGCGCTTCTGACGCTCCCGCTCACCCTCATTACGCTCGGTCTCTTCTCATTGGTGCTGAATGCGCTCCTTATTATGCTTGCGGCAATGATCGTCCCTGGCTTCGCTATCTCAGGTTTCTGGGCGGCGTTCTTCTTTGGCATCGTGCTTGCGCTTGTTAACGCTGTCTTTGGAGTTGCTCGCAGGTAAGGGCATTACCATTTGGAAGCCAGGATTTCCAATAGCATAAGGCTGCTGTATACTCGCCCTGGAATACCTGTTACCGTGCGTGACGCACTATTCTAGTTTAAGGGAGAAGTATAGTGATCGAAGGGAAAACGAAGATTGTTCGGCGTGATCCTGAGGTTTTGTCCGAAGCAGACAGGGAGCATAAGCACGTCGTAACCTGGAAGGACAAGTTCAGCGAGCCGATGGATGGCAAGGGAAATTGGTCAAATACGACTAACGCCAACATCTGCGAGATATTGCGGCATTCGGGTCTGCCTGTGGCATTTCTACATACCACCGGACCCAATACCGATCGCACGCTCTACTGCGATATGATCCCTCTCGAAGTGATCGTTCGTGGACAAATTGATCCTGAAAGCTCGTATCTGGAGCGGAACCCTCGCGTTCCCGTCGGAGTTCCCCTCGATGAACCGTTAGTCGAGTTCTTCCTCAAGACCGATGGTCCTGAATGGAAGGGAAAGCATCTTCCAGATACTGATCCCTTCATTACCCGCTACAAGGAAGATGTCGGGATTTGGGTACATCACTCCAAGAAGCCGGTCACGCGAGGTGGTGAGATTTTCATCTCGGCGGAGCTTCTTGGCTGGAACAAAGATGGGATGTGGCCATTCGAACAGCTGGAAGTCATGGCGAGGAGATCCTTCGGCATCGTTCGAGACGCCTTCCGTCTATACGATTTCAACCTCAAGGATTGGAAGGAGGAATACGGGTTTGGTCCTGATGGACAGTTACTTCACTCCGACAGCTACGATAACGATATATGGAGACTGGAGGATAAGGACGGGAAGGAGTACAGCAAGCAGGTCATCCGGATCCACGGAGTTGAAGGCATCGAGGACTCGAAGGCCGACTATGCCTACATCGCCCACCTCACCGGCGAGATGCTCAGGCTCGTTCGGCAGACTTAAGGATGTGAATTGCGATGGCGCGTCTTCGGGCGCGCCATTTCTTATCCCTTTAACTCCACATCATTCTGTAAACATCCTTTATACTTATTGTTAATGGCCCTTGAAGCACCTTCATCACCTTTGGCGACCCCTGAGGACGAACTTGTGTATCTGCGCGAGCAAATTGCCGCTAAGGAGAAGGAGCTTGAGGCGCTTCGGGAAAGCCGTCCACGCGAGGACATTGCTTCCGAACACTTAACTGCTCATCGTGCGGCTTCGGCATCAGCAGTATTTGCTCCCGAGATGCATCTAGAGCCTACGCACCTTTCTGAACTGGCGTCTAATCTTGACCCCGAGAGCGACGACGAGACTATGCTTGAGCTTAGGCGCCTTATTGAATCAAAGGGCATCAAGAACGCGTTTGCCGTGCTTGAGAAGCTTCAGAACCCCCACCTTGAGGACGACTTCCATCGCTTTCTTGTCCGGTATCTCATAGACGGAATGCCAGTGCAGGGACTTGAAAAGCAGCCTGCATGGAAGGCGCTCCATATGACGTTGTACGAGATAGCGCTGCCGGAGGTGGCTGCGAACGAACAGGACAAGGCAAGGCCTCTTCGCGAGATGATCTCCGCCATGGAGCAGTTCTATGCAGGGATGCTCTCGGTCGAGGGTGCATATCAGAACGAACCCGCGAACTTCACTCTTGAACTTGCTGTTCCGGTTGGCCGCGCTCACCTCATGTTCTATGCTGCCGTTCCCAATTCTCGTCGCGATCTATTTGAAAAGCAGATTGCTGCCATCTTTCCAGGAGTTGAACTTGTACCGCAGCCGAACGACTACAACGTCTTCGTGCAGAACGGAGCGGCGATTGCATCCTTCGCTTCGCTCGCGCGGCCTGTAGCCCTTCCACTCAAAGACTATGCGGACTTTGACTATGACCCACTCAACACTCTTCTGAACGCGTTTGCGAAGATATCAGCAGAGGAGGAGGGGGCTTCGCTACAGATAGTTATCGAGCCGAGAGGGGATAGGTACCAAAAGCATTTTCGCAAGATACTTAATCTCCTTCAAAAAGGAGAACATCGGGATACTGCGCTTAGGCTCCCCGAAAGCTTCCTTGGCGAGGCCGTGCGCGACATTGGCAAGACATTCTTCGGAAAGGCCGAGTCGAAGCTTGACGAGGAATGTGCGAAGAGGAGGGAAAGTGGTGCGAACAAGACAGACATTGAACAGGTCGAGAAGAAGCTTGGTGCACCAATTGTGGGAACTAACCTTAGGCTTTCAGTGTCCTCTCGGGATTCAAGCCGTTCCGAGCAGATACTTCGGGATCTTGAGTCTGCATTCAATCAGTTTGAGAACGCTTCCGGAAACCGTATTGAGTGGAAGCGGGTGCATGCAGCAGCAGCGCGCAGGCTCTTCAGGGACGTGGCCTTTCGTATATTTGAAACGAGTACAGAAATTCCTTTGTCCCTTCGCGAGCTCACCACCCTCTACCACTTCCCGCCGAAGGGTATCGAGTCCTCCCCGAATCTTAAGCAGGCGCGCTTCACGGCTGCCGCAGCTCCCATCGACTTACCAAGGGAAGGACTTCTTCTCGGAACCAACACCTATCGGGGACAAACAGGTGAAGTACGCCTTGCGCCGGAGGATCGTCTTCGCCATTTGTATGTGGTGGGACAAACCGGTACAGGAAAGACCTCGTTCATGAAGACGCTCATAGATCAGGACATCAAAGCCGGGAATGGTGTCTGCTTCATTGACCCGCACGGCAACGACATACTCGATGTTCTAGCTGCAGTACCTCCCGAACGATACGAGGACGTCATTTACTTCGATCCCGCATACATTGACCGTCCGTTTGGACTGAACCTCCTTGAATACGATCAGTCGCATCCGGAGCAGAAGACATTCATTGTGAACGAACTTCTCGCTATCTTCAGGCGACTTTATGGCGATGTTCCCGAAAGTATGGGCCCCGCCTTTGAGCAGTATTTCCGAAACGCCACGCTTCTTGTCATGGAGGATCCGGAATCAGGTTCAACCCTGATGGATATCGGCCGAGTGCTCTCAAATACCGCGTTCAGGAACATGAAGCTCTCAAAGAGCAGGAATCCGGTGGTGAATCAATTCTGGCAGGAGATTGCCACGAAGGCTGAAGGGGAGGCCTCGCTTGCGAACATCGTGCCATACATCACAAACAAGTTCGACGACTTCACTGCGAATGATTTCATGCGCCCCATTATCGGCCAGCAAGAGTCGTCGTTTAAGTTCAGAGACGTTATAGACAATAAGAAGATACTTCTGGTGAACCTTTCGAAAGGGAGACTGGGAGAAAGGAATGCAAACCTCCTTGGTCTTATTCTCGTCGGCAAGCTCTTCATGGCTGCGCTGTCGCGTGCGGACAATCCGCGCGCAGACTTCCCGCCCTTCTATTTGTATATCGACGAGTTCCAGAACATCACTACCGACTCCATTCCAGGCATTCTTTCAGAAGCACGCAAGTACAAACTCTCCCTTACCATCGCGCATCAGTTCCTCGCGCAGGTGGACGAGAAGGTACGGGACGCGGTATTCGGCAACGTGGGTAGCATGGCGGTGTTCCGCGTGGGACAGGAGGACGGAGAGTTCTTCGGGAAGCAGTTCGCTCCTACGTTCAACGCTCCGGATTTCATTAACATCGAGAACTATAACGCATACGTACGTATGCTTGCGCGCGGAGTACCGCAGAAGCCGTTTAATGTTAAGACGCTCACTCCAGTTACAGGAAATCCGGCACAAGTAGACGACCTGCGGGAGCTTTCATACCTGACATATGGTCGAGAGCGTGGTATGGTTGAGGAGACTATTAGAAGCAGGTATCTGTCATAAACCTAAATATGCCACGCGGTAGCGAGTCTCCCCCCGACAAACCCAAGATTCTTCGCGTTGAAGAACTTGAACAGGCTGGAGCTGAGAGAATTAAACTCTCTACTCCTACGGAGGAACAAGTGGCATGGGTCGTAGAGAAAGTCGGTGGTGTTCCATCCCAGATGACGAAGGCACTGCAAAGGGATTTGGAGGATGCTGAATACTCAGAAGAAGAGATCAAAATGATGACTCCCATTCAAGCGCATTTTATTGTGCTTGGTGGGGAAACTGCGTGGCAATCGGAGACTGAGGGTATCAAAGCTCCGGAACCAGACTTTTCTTCGGGACGAAGCACGCCTCAGGGACGCACGATCGAGCACGTTGGCGAAATTGGTATAGAGGAACGCGCTGCAGAGACTCCTTCGATAGAAGAAGTAGCTGACTTGGCTGAAAAACCACGAAGAAAGATAGAAGACACCGAACTTAGGATGGCAGGGCTCAGACGGGCAATGGACAGTGCGGAAAAGGAGTATCTCACCGCGTATAAAGAGTTCTTCCGTGAGCAGCGCGCAGCAAAGAGAAAAGATCGCAAACAGCCGGAGGATAGCGAAGAACTGCAAGCGCTAAGGGCCAATTTCAATAAATCCCGAGGGGCTTACGGTGAAAAGCTCGAGGAGGATGCCGGACAACGAGTCCTGTCACGCACCATGGAGCGAACCATGATGCCCGGCAAGAAACACCAGGACGTTCAGGAGGTTATGAATCGCTATAACAGCCTTGTACGCTACCGCGAGGTTGTGAAGCGTCATGCCGAGCATAAGCGCGACGCAGAGTACGACGTTATGAGCAAAGAGGAGAAAAAGACATACGAGAAAGCCCTTTTCTGGGTGGCTAAGCAGAATGGAAAGCTCGAGGAGAGGTGGGGAAAGAACGGCGCGCGCGCGATTAGAGCGTCGATCGTTGCGGTCGTTGTTGCTGGACCAGGTGCCTTGGCCGGTACGATCGGACTTGCGGCACTTGGCGTTGGCGCATGGAGTTGGGGCAAATCGTTCATAGGAGCAATCGTTGGAGGCGCTGCAGCAGAAGGGGCCGCACAATTCGTCGATAAGACAGCGACGGGTCAGCAAATGAAAAAGGAACGCCGTATTCGAGAACAGGGTCGAGGAGAATCTTCAGAAGAAGAAAAGATTGCTCTAGGTCAACAGCTTTCGTTGGCAGAAGGTTTGGAAGAACTTGATGCACGGCAGTTCGAGATCTCAAAGAAAACTGGCGCACTTGCGAGCGAGAAACGTAAGATGCTAACCCGTGTCATAACTGGCCTTGGCTTCGGTATCGGTACCGCTGAGTTGCTCCCAACTCTCCCAAGCGTTGAAAACTTCTTCGACGAAACTACCGTGCGAGGCACTGATGCCACCCCAGCCGAAGCTCGCGGAAATCTAGAATCAACCGTACGCCAGCTCGAAGAAGAAACGAGCACATCGAATATTCAAGAAACATCCCCTTCCTCTCCGGCTGAAGAACTACGTCCCGTAGCCGAGCCTGCAGAAGCGCCACCTATTGCGGAAACGGGGTCGGCCGGACTTATCGACGAACCCGGAGAGGGAAGCGACAGAGCGTTCCGAGAGATTCAGCAACATCTGGAGAATACGATGAGCGATGAAGAAATTGCCGCCGCTTCCCCGGTGCTTAAACACTTTATGGAATCGGATCCGAACGAGATTTCTCGAGAAATGGGAGACGCATACGGTACCCGCGGCATGATTACGCATCCGGGCGACCGCTTCTATTTCGATTCTGACCAGAACCTCTACTACGACCCAGTGAACGGCGACCCGCAGATTTTCCTTGAGAATAAGACTGACGGAAGCATTGAAACACATGCTATTAATGCTGAATCGCTGCCGAGTATCGATACAATCGTTCCGCAGGATGGAGCCTTGCAGCCAACTGAGGCATCTATTGCTGATTCTCCCTCGGAGACAGTCAACCCTCCTTCGGAGGAGATAGGAATTTCTAATACTCTAGAAGTTGCAACCACTGCCCCAACAGAAACGCCGAATCCTTCTTCTGAGCTTCCTCAGGAAGCTCCCACCTCACTAGAAGGAGGAAGTGGGATTATTCCGCTTGAAGACTATATGTCCGACTCGAACACGGCCCTGCAAACTCCTGAGCTCGCGCCTCACTCCGAGGTTGAAAATCAGGTACCAAGCTCCTCTCAGGAGGTTACAGGAATAAGAAGCCTGGAAGAGTATTCTAGGAGCCTTGAGGAGCAGTCATCTTCCGGTAGCGATTCTGCAGAAGGACCAGCTGTACATCCTCAGTCCAACGCTGTGCCTGAACTGCCACGTGAGAATGCCGTCTATACATTGCGTGAATCCCCAAACGCATTGTATGCGCACGCAACTTCGCCTGAGCAGAGCCTTACGCTTGCGCGCGAGTATGGTTTGCAGCATCCAGGCCAGAAGATCTATTTCGACAACACAAGTTCTTGGCTTGGTATTAAAACAGAACGAGTTGGTATGCTTGAGTTCGATCGCTACGGCAATCTAAAAGATTTCGTCGAGAAGGTGAGTGGGCAAAACGGTCAGACACTTACCCAGATCGACCGGAACTTGTTACAGCAAAGAATAGTATAGTTTGCATATGACTGACCCGATCGCTAATAAAACAAAGAATCTGCTTGAGGCACTAGATATTAGTGAGCTATCTCCCGAGGAGAAGGAAGAGCTTCTGCTAGACCTTGGAGATCTTGTTTTTCGGGGATCTATGCTCCGCCTTATTGAACGGATGGATGATAAGTTTAAAGACGATTTCCATACTCTTATGGAAAAGGACCCTTCCGAGGACGAGGTTACGGACTTCCTTAAGAGCAGGGTTCCAGACGCAGGCTCGGCTGTGGAAGAGACCCTTGCGGACCTCCACAGTGATATACTGGCAGTTACGGGTACTTAATTCCTATAATCCTTGCCCTTATGACGAACATGCAGGTTACTTCCACTGGCATAGCGGTAGCGCTTGCCCTCGTGGTCGCGCTCGCAATGCTGTTTCTCGGTCCGACCATATTTCAACCTTTTAGCCCAAGCGATACTACTGACACTTCACTAGCAACTTCAACCATGGATCAAATGCCTTTGCCTGAGGGACCGCTCCCGACTGAACTTAGTGGGACCGATATAATCGTCGGTATCGGTACTGAGGCAACTGCAGGAAGTAAGGTGACTGTGAACTATGTAGGCATGCTTCCAGACGGCACTGTCTTTGATGCCTCGAGTCGCCACGGACAGCCCTTCACCTTTACGCTTGGCGCAGGCGAGGTCATTCGTGGATGGGACATTGGCGTACAGGGTATGAAAGAAGGAGGAAAACGTCGCCTCGTTGTTCCTCCGCAGGACGGATACGGCACACAAGGCGCAGGGGACATCATTCCTCCAAACGCAACGCTTATCTTCGATATCGAGCTTCTCGAGGTTAAATAGGGATGTTTTAGAAAAACCAACTTAGGGGGTAAAAAAAAGGCCGGCGGATCGCTCCACCGGCCTTTAGGGTACATTTCGCCGAGTTTCAGCCCTACGTCACGGTCCCGAGCGTCTGCTGCGGGAAATGACGGAGGCAGTAGCCCTGCATGGCATTCGCCCAGATGATGTTGGCGCGCATCGTGAGAAGCATTGCCCTGATCTGGAGCCGAGACTGCCTGACATTGATGACGCGCGTCTCACGGTCGACCCTTTGGGTCTTCTTGTGAGCGCTGGTCTGTCCGATGTTCCCGATTCCGCCGGCAGAAGCTGCCAAGCAGTAGAAGCCGAGCGACAGAACGCAGAGCGCTGCTGTCGAGACGACGGCCATCCCCGTGCTGAGTCCGGCCGCCCTGTTCTGAGCGCGGCCGAGGTTCACCAGAATGGGACCGAGGTCGCCGAGGTCGACATCGATCTCGCGCGCTTCTTCGGCGATTGCGATTGATTCGCGGACGATGCCGCCGGTATCGGTACAGGATTCCTCGTTCTCGCGCTGGATAGCGCGAAAGCCGGCTTCGCCCTCCTCCGGATACTGGAGCATGTATTTCTCGAGACTGATAACCCCGCGATCGTTATCGCCGGGGCGCACAGCGCGGACTCCGCCGGTGAGATGATCACGAGTAACTGCGATCATTTGTTCCGGAGCTGCCTGAGCCACCGGAGTGGCGGCAGGCGAAGCGGGGTAGGCGTTGACGGGTCCCGACTGAGCGCCGGGCGCAATTTGCGCCTGGGCAACGGTCGGAGAGATGCTGGCGCTGACGAGGGCTACCCCCGCCAGCAGGTTGGTTAACTTGCGCATGGGGTAAGACCCTTTCCAGTTAGTTGCAGTTGTTTCGGTGCATAGAAGAAGATATTTCTCCCATTCCATTCACTATAATACAGTCGCAAAGACTTTTGTCAAGCCCCACCATGGCGCCTGATTCCTTGCTAAATAACGGCCTAAACCGTACCGTAAAACGATGTCTGCACTTAAGTTCTCCATCGAGAAGAAAGTTCCAAATAGCAATGCTCGCAGGGGTGTGGTCACCACCCCTCACGGCACTATTCAAACTCCAGCTTTTGTACCGGTCGGGACAAAAGCTGGGGTCAAGGGAGTACTTCCCAATCTGCTTAAAGAAATCGGGGCTCAGGTAGTTCTTGCAAACACCTATCATCTGTATCTCCAGCCAGGAGAGGAACTGGTTAAGAGGGCAGGTGGACTCGGAAAGTTTATGGGATGGGATGGTCCAACCATGACCGATTCGGGAGGCTTCCAAGTATTCTCGCTCGGCGCTGCTTTTGGAAGATCAGTGACAAAGATCGCTAAAGGCGAGGAATTGCCTCGCGAACATGGAATCGCTGTATATGACGAAAGCGTCCAGAGCCAACATGGACAGTTAGCCGTCATCGATGACGAAGGCGTTACGTTCACTTCGCACTTGGACGGTTCTCTGCACCGATTCACTCCAGAGCGCTCCATTGAAAT
>DATDUD010000043.1:0-3771 GCA_036517735.1 Minisyncoccota bacterium
GCGCAGCTCCCGAACTTCCTGCAAGCTTTGCAACCTGGCCATAGGTGAGAACCTTTCCCTTAGGAATTACGGAAACCACTTTATACACTCGTGCACTAAAGTCACTTTTCATATCTTCACTATACCAAGCCACTGATACAATAGGAGCATGACTAAAAGACATCTTGTCCTTTACGGCATTGGCGCGATTGTCCTTCTCGCCGTCGCATCGGCATACATGTTTGTCCGAAAGGAAAAGCTGTCCGATATGCAGGAAGTATCTGAGATAAAAACAGCCCTCGCTACAACGACTTCTCGTCAAGCAGATTCCGTTGCTCCTGCGAAAAAGCCCTTTCAGTTCGAGATAGTGACCACTCAGGCAGCTCAGGGAAAAGGACTCGGGGGCCGCTCAGAGATACCAAGCGACTACGGCATGCTCTTTGTTTTCCCTGAAAAGGCTAAACAGTCCTTCTGGATGAAAGATATGCTCGTTCCCATAGACATCCTCTGGATCGCAGACGACGGGGTGGTTGTCGGCATAGAAAGAGAAGTGTCGCCCGACACCTTCCCGAAAGTCTTCATTTCTCCTGAATCTGTGCGGTACGTTCTTGAGACCAGAGCCGGAGAAGCCCTAAAACTGGGTATTACGACCGGTACAAAACTCAATTTACCCTTGCCATACGGCCAGACTATTTCGGAGTGACCTCTATCCCCAGGCAGAGTTCAGGGAAGTCCGCGGTAAAATAGATAAACGTCGAACCCACTCCATAGCCTGCCCTCGACGCCGATTATCACTCACCGTATTTCCTATGCCCAAATCCGCCAAGTCCTCTGCGCGTGTGAAGAAAGCTGCTCTGAAAAATCCCTCTCTTACCGTAACTGAAAGTAGGGAGATGAAGCGCTATAGGGAGATTATTCCTCAGATGGAAAAGCGGGATGGGCGGATAGTAAGTTTTGATTTCGAAAAGATAGTATCGGCAATACATAAGGCAATGCTTGCAGCAGAGGAGGGCTCATACGAGGATGCAGTACTCGTAGCGCATCAGGTTGCAGGCGACCTGGCACGCATTTCAAAGAAGCACAAGAATTTCCTTCCCACAGTCGAAAGCGTTCAGGATGACGTGGAAACGAAACTCATGTTGAACGATTTCATTGCAACCGCTAAATCGTACATCCTCTATCGCGACAAACGCAATCAGATGCGCGCGGAGCAGATCGATATTCCTGAAGAGGTACGGAAACTTGCCGACGAGAGCAAGAGCTACTTCAAGAATAACGCACTTGGCGAGTTCGTATATCTTCGCAGTTACTCAAAGTGGATTCCAGAAGGAGGCCGTCGCGAAACATGGATCGAGACTGTCGATCGGTATCTCTCTTTTATGAAAGAAAATATCGGAAACAAACTTTCTTCGAAAGAGTACACCGAACTCCGCGACGCTATCCTTAACCAGCAAGTCATGCCTTCGATGCGCCTCATGCAGTTTGCCGGTGAGGCCGTGCGCCGGTGCAATGTCGCTGCATATAACTGCTCGTATATTGCGCCATCAAAGATCAAGGACTTCGCCGAGATCATGTATATCTCTATGTGCGGTACGGGAGTTGGATACTCGGTTGAGAGTGCGAACGTACAGGCACTTCCGCAAATCGAATTTCAAACCGGCGAGAAACTCCCGACTCACGTAGTCGGCGACTCAAAGGAGGGATGGTGTACTGCTCTCACGCTTGGCCTTACTACTTGGTACGAAGGCAAGGACATTAATTTTGACTTTTCCCAAGTCCGTCCCGCCGGTGCGCGCTTGAAGATCATGGGTGGTAAGGCTTCCGGCCCAGAACCTCTCCGTATGCTTCTTGCGTTTGCGCGCGAAGTCATTTTAGCGCGTCAGGGACGCCGCCTTAGAAACATCGATGCGCATGATCTAATCTGCAAGATCGGCGAATGTGTGGTCGCCGGAGGAGTCCGCAGGAGCGCCATGATATCGCTTTCGGATCTTGACGACGACCAGGTGCGCGATGCCAAGAAAGGCCAGTTCTGGATGAGTAATCCTCAGCGCTCAATTGCGAACAATTCGGCCGTATATACGGAACGCCCCAGCAATGAGGAGTTCATGGACGAGTGGGTGGCTCTTATGAAGAGTCGTACAGGAGAACGCGGTATCTTTAATCGCGGTGGCCTCATGAAGCAGCTCCCACAGCGCCGCATCGATTTCTGGAAAAAGAGCGGGTATATCAGGAACGATAAGGTTGTCGGTCCGGCAGGCACCAATCCCTGCGGTGAAATTATCCTCAAGTCGAAGCAGTTCTGCAATCTTACAGAAGTTATCGCGCGTGCAGACGACACGAAGGAGTCCCTCGTACGTAAGGCACGACTCGCAACTATTCTCGGCACGTATCAGTCAACGCTCACTAAGCTCGGGTACCTTTCCGAAGAGTGGAAGCAGAACTGCAATGAAGAACGCCTCCTTGGAGTATCCATTACGGGTCAGTGGGATTCCAAAGCGTCTCGCGAGGAAGAGGTACTCAAGGCGATGCGTGCAGAAACCATCAAGACCAATAAGAAGTACGCACAGAAGTTCGGCGTCAACGAGTCAATGGCAATTACCTGTGTGAAGCCGTCTGGCACCGTCTCCCAGACTTTCGATGTTGCAAGCGGCATGCATGCGCGCCACTCCCCGTACTACATCCGCCGCATCCGTATTAGTGCAACCGACTCGCTTTTCCGCTTTATGAAGGATGCAGGAGTCCCATTTCATCCAGAAGTGGGGCAGGCAGCGGATACCGCAAACACCTTCGTGCTTGAGTTTCCAGTCAAGGCTCCCACAGGAGCGATCGCCAAAGATGATCTTACGGCTCTCGACCAGCTTGAGCACTGGAAAAAGGTGAAGCAGAACTACACTGAACACAATCCGTCAGTAACGGTGTCCGTAGGGGAGAACGAATGGATCGAGGTTGCTAACTGGGTGTACGAGAACTGGGACATGGTGGGAGGCCTCTCATTCCTTCCGCGAGAGAACCATGCGTACCGTCTTGCTCCGTACGAGGCTATCAGCAAGGAAGAATACGAGAACCGCGCCAAGAACTTTCCGCTCGTCGACTACGCAAAGCTCATGCTCTACGAGCGCCAGGACGAGACCGAACTCAAGAAGGAACTAGCCTGCGTCTCGGGAGTCTGCGACATAGTTTAAAGAGCGAAGGGTAAAGCAAGAACCCGCTGTTGAAGGCGGGTTCTTGCATGTTCTCGGACCGGTCCGGTAAGCCGAATTCTGTCCCGCTTGCGCGAGGACGGTCATCTATCTGGGATGATTGTTACCAATCACCTCGAGCGGCGCTCCCTCCTAAAAGGGCACGGCCTTGCACCGGGGTAAGGATTTAGCCGTTTCAGCCCGGAATTGCTCCCGGGACACTCCACTGGGGAGTACCTATCCTTTCGGAATCGGTCGTTTCTGTTCGCACCTCGCAAATCGCTCTGGACGGGCGTTACCCGCTACCTTGCTGCCTCGGATGAGGCCGGTGTTCGGACTTTCCTCTGAGCCGAAGCTCAGCGACCGTCTGGGCCGGTCCGAGAGGAATATAGCATAAAAGACAGAGAATTCTAGGGTTCGAAACCTAAACTGCCAGCTATATTGTCCCCACGCCTAAAACCCTCCATTTCTCAGCACGATATACTAAATACGTTATCAACTGTGCAGGGTTAATCCCGTAATTACGGAGTAAAAACAATATGGAACCAGTATCTTCCGCATCGGCGGCGCCTCACCCAAGGCGTATGTCGTTCGATGCGTTGGCCTTGTGGAC
>DATDUD010000044.1:0-19141 GCA_036517735.1 Minisyncoccota bacterium
GCAGGCCGTGGACCCCTTGCAGGGCCGGTCGCTGTCGGCGTGGTAGCGGCTAGGGAAGACTTTGATCTGGAGAGCGCATTCCCGGGCCTGAACGACTCCAAGCAACTTACAGAGAAAACGCGTGACATGCTCTTCGAACTCCTGATTGCGCACGCTCTTAACGGGGAAGTGTCGTACCACGTCGAGCTTGTGAGTCATAAGGTCATAGACGAACGGGGCATTACGCACGCAGTTGAGAGGGGAGTACGCAAGGGAGTGCGCAAGCTTATGCCTGAACCTGCCGATGGCAAGGTCTGGCTTGATGGCCTTCTCAAGGCTCCGAAAGGATATGAGCAGGAAACAGTCGTTCGGGGGGACTCGCTCATTCCTGCGATCATGCTCGCCTCTGTCGCAGCTAAAGTGACCCGCGACCGCTACATGACACGCTTTGCGCGACGGTTCCCTCTATACGGCTTCGAGCGTCACAAAGGATACGGCACTGATCTCCACTACAAAGCACTCAAGGAATACGGATTGTGCGACCTTCACCGCCGCACCTTTATTCACCTGGAAGAGCTTGACTCGGTTCGTTAGCGGAGGTAAACCATAGGCTGATTCGCTCGTTTCAATTCAGGTTCAGGAGAAGGTCGCGCATGCCGGTTCATGCTAAAACGGAGAATTCAATTTCAACCACCAACACAAGGAAGGATTGCCTTCAGAAGTGTGATTGCTGGGCAGCAAAGGAAGGCAGCGACAGTTCAGGACCCTATATTTTCTGCATACTGCGCGCTATATATCTATCTAAAGAAGAATCGCGCATCAGATCTTCGCGCGCGCTGAGAAAGTGTCCGGGAGCAACTAAGTTGCGAGAGACACTCCACGCTCGTAAGCAGCAGGAGATGATGAAGAACACACCGCTCAGCCTTTCAGGTTGAGCGGTGTTAGCAATATACATTCGAATCGGCGGAAGCATGCACTCCCGCCGACTTTGATTTTGGGACCCTGAAGGGCCTTGGATACTTGGAAAAGATCGATGGTTTTATCCGTACTTGGGAAGTCTGAAAGGTGCTTGATCCGGTGGCTTGAGGACCCGCATTTTTGCGTCCTTCCATGACGATCGTTAACGTTGTTTCCGGATCTGACCGGAAGTCGGCCGCTGTTTCTGCGAGGTTCCTGTCTCGCTACAGCCTCCTCATTATACCTCAGCAATAGTTTAAGATTCCGTAAATCTCCAAACCTTCCGTTTTTATAGGCCCCGTGGTACGGTACTCCCCATGTCAGTACGCATGCGCCATACGAGCGGCCACACCAAGAACCGCCGAAGCCATCATGCGCTTCGGTCAGCTTCCCTTGTGAAGGATGGAGAGAACCTCCGCCTTCCGCACCGCATGGATGAAGTGACCGGTACATACCGCGGCAAGCAGATTGTTCCTGCAGACGAACTCAAGCGCCGCGATGAGCGCGCCAAGAAGCGCCAACAGAAGAGCGAGAATCCGCTCACTGAAGGCGTTCGCGAGCCGGTGCACCAGACTGAAGACCCGATCGCTTCCGAGAAGGCGACCACTAAGAAGGACGGACTTCTGGGACGCTTCTCTAAAGGTCGTGCGAAGGCACGCTCGGGATTTGGTGGAGGGTCCTCATAATCCAGAGACACCTGCAAAGCGCGACTACAAGGTCGCGCTTTCGCTATGCACACTAGGTGCCGGTTGCATACAAAGCAGGTACTGGTAGTCTGGAATATACAGCTCTTTCCATATGGCCAACCGCCACCTTGCACGTTCAGTCGTATTACAAACTCTTTTTGAGTGGGACACCACTCAAACTGAAGAGGCTGCAGTACAGGACATCCTCGCCCGTAACGTCGAAGAATTCGGCGGCGAGGACGGCGACCGGCCATTCATGGATGCCCTCCTTTCGGGCGTTATATCCAAGCGCTCTGATCTCGATCTCGTCATAACGAAGGCTGCGCCTGACTGGCCCCTCGAGAAAATCGCGCCGGTCGACAGGAACATTTTACGTATTGGATTGTTTGAACTTTTATTTGCAGACCGTGCCCAAGTTCCTGCAAAAGTCGCCATCAACGAAGCCATAGAGCTTGCGAAGATATTCGGAGGGGAATCATCCGGCCGTTTCGTAAACGGCGTCCTGGGCGCCGTGTACAAGGAGATGGGAGAGCCGGGGAAGGACGAGAAAGGGAAGAAGGACCGGGTACGCAGGGAGGATCTTCCCCTTGAGAAACTTGGAGGAGCGATTGTATACGCCGAGCACGAAGGCCAGTACTATCTTGCACTCGTGCATGATGTCTTCGGGCGCTGGACTCTTTCCAAGGGACATATAGAAGCGGATCCAAGTCCCGAGGAGGGAGTAAAGCGCGTGGTCTTTGAGGAACTCGGACTCACTGGCCGCGTTGAGGAAATGGTGGGAGAGAACGAATACATCGCTTCGCATCCTGAGAAGGGAAAGATCCGCAAGCATGTTTGGTTTTTCCTTGTGTATTCCGAGTTCGAGCAGATCACTCTTAAGAAGAGCGGAGGACTCGATGACGCTAAATGGTTCCGGCTCACCGACATCCTCGACCTCAATTTCTATGACGATATGCTGCCAATCGTGACGGCGGCAGTGCAGAAACTGCTTGATAAGGCGCGGGCGAAGTCGAGAAGCTAACTTGCCCTCATAGAGACGGGGGAGTATATACGAGATATGGCAGACATTGCAGAGCGCGCGAAAGCGCTGAACCTCAGTTTCAATAACCTCGATCTTCTCGAGGAAGCTTTGACGCACCGCTCATTCTTGAACGAGAACAAGACCGCGCGGGCGCATAACGAACGTCTCGAGTTTCTTGGAGATGCCGTCCTTGAGCTTGCCGTCACCCGCTTCCTCTATGACCGTTTCCCTAGAAAGCCAGAGGGAGACCTCACTGCCTTTCGAGCAGCACTCGTGAATACCGTATCCATTGCCGAGAGCGCCGAATCTATTGGCCTTAACGATCTCCTCTTCCTTTCAAAGGGGGAGAGTCGTGATACCGGACGCGCGCGCCAGATCATTCTCGCGAATGCCTTCGAAGCCCTCATCGGCGCAATCTATCTCGACCAGGGATACGATGCCGCAGAAGTATTTATTGGAAAGCACTTGTACCCGAAGATAGACAACGTCCTTGAGAACCGTTCATGGCAGGACGCCAAGAGCAAATACCAGGAACTCGCACAGGAGCGCGAAGGCATTACACCGCAGTACCGGACCATAGAGGAGAAAGGACCGGACCATGACAAGCTCTTTACGGTCGGTGTGTATTTGAATGACAAAGAGATCGCACGAGGAGAAGGGCAATCGAAGCAGGAGGCTGAGCAGGCGGCAGCACGTGCAGCCTTAGACAAAGTAGACTAAATACGTATAATCCTCCTCAGGAAAGGAGAGGTGCTGCAATGAGTAACATGTCCTATGCCCCTCGGGAAAGAAGGGAAGAGCCGTCGCTAGGCAAGAAGCTTATCGCCACGTTGGGCCTCATCGTGTTCTTCACCCTGTTCTTCATCGGTCTGAGACTGTCGATGAAGTTGGCCGACCCGCTGATCTCGGAAGATCTGATCACCGCCATCCCCGCGACTCATCCGTGGTGCGCGGAAGGCGAGTGTCCGGACGCTTCATAACCTGACAGATCAACTTGAAAGGCCGCGCTCCCGTCGCGGCCTTTTGTATTCCCGCCTGATATACTGAATACCGAACATGCTAAAGCGACTAGAGATCGCCGGATTCAAATCATTCGCCAAGAAAACGCTGCTCGACTTTTCGAGCGCGACTACCGCCATTGTAGGACCGAACGGTTCGGGTAAAAGTAACGTAGCCGATGCATTCCGCTTTGCCCTCGGAGAGCAGTCAATGAAGTCCATACGCGGGAAGAGGAGCGAAGATCTCATCTGGTCGGGCTCCCATACGACACCCCGTTCAAGCAGGGGGGCGGTCTCTATTGTTTTTGATAACCGGAAGAAGATATTCCCGAAGCTCGACTTTGACGAGGTTTCCATAGAGCGAGCCGTATTCAGGGACGGGGCGAGCGAGTATTCCATAAACGGGTCGAAGGTGAGGCTCAGGGATGTACAGGAGCTTCTCGCAGGCGCGAACATCGGCGAGAGCGGCCACCACATCATCTCCCAGGGAGAGGCCGACCGCATCCTCACTGCTCATCCCCGTGAGCGCCGTGCCATGCTCGAGGACGCGCTCGGTCTCCGCGCCTTTGAGTTCAAGAAGCAGGAAGCAGAACGTAAGCTCGAAAAGACCGAAGAGAACGTACGGGAGGTCGAAAGTCTCAGAAGGGAACTTGCTCCCCACATCCGCTTCCTCAAGAAGCAGGTTGAGCGCATTGAGCGCGCGGAGAGTCTCATCAAGGATCTAGTTGACGCTTCCCGCACGTACTTCGCCACCGAGGAACTATACGTACGCCTTGAGAAGGAAAAAGCAGAGCGCGAAAGGAAGGACACTAAGGGACGGCTTGAGAAGGCAACCGCAGAACTCACTGCTTTTGATGAGCGAAACACCAACAACGCTGAAGGGGCAAAGCTCGCCGACCGTATACGCCAAGCTGAAAAGAGTTTCGACCGGCATACCTCGGAGCGCTCCACACTTGCCCGAGAAATAGGGCGGAACGAAGGAGCGCTTGAGAGTGCGAAGAAACGGAGTCTTGCAGTTGCGCATGAACCGTACGTCAAAGTGCCCCGTGAAGAGTTCATCACTCTCAGGAACGAAGTGGAGAAGCAATCCCAACTCTCCGAGACTTTACCTCCCACGACCCTCTACGCTGCTCTCCGGAGCCTCGGGAACCTCATGCAGGCCTTCTTCGACCGCTTTGCCCTTCCAAATGATGACTATCTCGTAGAAGAAGAGACCCTGGTCCATACGCTTGAGATTGAACGCACTGAGCTTCTTGCAAAGGACAAGGAGCTCACCATCGCGATCGACAAGGTAAGAGAAGAACTCTCAAAGGCGCGCGAAGCTTCCATGGCTCATGACGAGACCGGCCGTGAGGAACGACACCGGATACTCACACTCGCCGAGGAAAAGGCCCGTGAGGATGGAGCTCTCGGACGTCTTGATGGCAGGGTTCGGGAGCTTGAACTCCTTGAAGAAGAATTGGAACGCGAACGCCGAGAGACCGCTACGCTTGCAGGTCCGACAGCACTTTCATACGAACCTCTGACGAAACTTCCGGAAGAAGACCGGAAAGCTCAAGAAGACCGCAAGCGCCAGCTTGAACGCCTCAAGATCCGCGTAGAGGAAGCTGGGGGTGGAGGAGAGGACGTCAAGAAGGAATATCAGGAAGTATCAGACCGGGACATCTTCCTTGCCCGCGAGCTTGAAGATCTTTCCAAGTCGGCCAAAGGCCTTGCAGACCTCATCACTGACCTCGAGACCGAACTCACTAAGACCTTTACAGAAGGTCTCGCGAAAGTGAATACCTCATTCAGCGAGTTCTTCTCTCTCATGTTCGGAGGAGGAAGCGCGAAGCTCGTGCTTGAGGAGCTTAAGACCATCGAACTCGAGGACGAGTTCGGAGAAGGTGAGTATGAGGAGGAAGCATCACAAAAGAAGCAGAAGCCCGGCATCGAGATCTCAGTGAACCTTCCCAAGAAACGGATACAGTCACTGATGCAGCTTTCGGGAGGTGAACGCGCACTCACCTCCATCGCACTCATCTTTGCCATGAGCCAGGTAAACCCACCTCCGTTCCTCATTCTTGATGAGACGGATGCAGCCTTGGATGAGGCGAACAGCCGCCGCTATGGCGATCTTGTGACCGAACTTGCAAAGAAGTCCCAGCTAATCGTCATCACGCACAACCGCGAGACCATGAGCCGAGCAAGCGTACTCTATGGTGTCACCATGGGAGGGGACGGCATCTCAAAGCTGCTTTCCCTTAAGTTCGAGGAGGCAGTGCAAGTGGCGAAATAGCACGAACAGGGCGTTGTGCTATATTCGCCATAGAACAGACAAAAGGAGACAGTGATGTTCGCCTTTCTTTCATATCCACTCGTGATCGAGTACTCCGCCTTCCTGTTTTTCATGACGTTTCTTCTGAGCCTCGCCGCCACTATCAGTAACGGCTATAACCAGTCGGTAGTCACGAAGTTCATTACGATTACCTTCACCATGGGATTCGGCGCCACCTCCGTGCTCGTGCTGAAGTACGGCTTCGACGAGACAACGGCCATGGCGTACAGCCTCTACGGAATCATAGGAGTGGCAGTACCGGTCTTCGTGTTGTGGAAGCTATTGCAGATCCGGCGCTTCAGCGCCATGGAGATGGAATCCGCCTACCGCAAGTATGACGAATATCAGGAGCAAGGTATGAAGCCGGTCATCGTGATGACGGCCTACGGACCGAAAGTCATCACGGAATATCCGCCGGACATGCACACAAATCTGGACTGGTGGGCAGTGGACGGGAGGCCTGTCGCTTACCGGACCACCACACCCGAACGTCTCAATCGTGCTCTCGGCTACGATTATTAAGAATGTTCAAGGCCCCGCCAAAAGCGGGGCCTTGTTGCGTACATTAAGAAAAGTGAAGCCTATCTATACATCCAGAGATCTTCTTCAGGCATATTGATATCGGCCTTCGGAAAGGCTGCATGCTCACCTCCTGGGGAGGAATGTTCAGCCTTCTCATCCGGATGCACATCGCGGTGAAGGTATGCGTCCTCTATGGGTCCTGGAGAGGATTGAGGCTCAAATTCCTTATCATTTACGTTCATGCCTTATGAACTCATATAGCTCATGAGGGAACGATGAATATAAAGCACTAGCTCGCGGCAGAGCCGCGAGCTAGTCCGGGCATTGTAATACCCCACCTTATTTCTTGTCAACAACTGCGAAATCAAGCTCCTTCTCCGGAACTCTCGCTGCTATGAGTTTTACTCGAATCGGATCACCAAGCGCGAGCTGTGTCTTGGTGCGCTCGCCGATAAGACGGTACCTTTTCTCATCATGGGTAAAGTAGTCGTTACCAATATCGCGCATGCGAACCATCCCTTCAGCACGCGTCTCATTGAGCTCGACGTAGAGGCCGCGATCGGAGACTCCAGAGATTACAGCGTCAAACTCTTCACCAACACGACCCTCAAGATACTCAACTTGCTTCATCTTAATAGAGTCGCGCTCTGCTTCAGTTGCTGCGATCTCCCGTTCGCTTGCATGAAGGGCTAATTCGTCGAACTCAGCGAACTCTTCGGGACGCATGGGCATAGTGCCTGCGAAGTGCTTCACGAGGCGATGGATGAGGAGGTCAGGATACCGGCGGATGGGGGAGGTGAAGTGAGTGTAGAACTCAAAGGCGAGACCGTAGTGGCCGATGTTCTTGGTGGTGTAAATCGCCTTTGACATAGAACGAAGCGTCGCCATCTTGATCAGGTATTCCTCCGGCTTTCCCTTGACCTGGGCAAGGAGGGCATTGATGTCGGCGCCTTTAACCTTTCCTGCGTGGGTTTCGAGATGATAGCCGAGCACTTTCAAGAACTCGGAAAGGTTGGCGATACGGTCAGCGTCAGGCAAATCGTGCACGCGATAGATGGAGTCGTACTTTCCTTCTTTGCCTATCTTCTCCGAGAGATACTCAGCGACGTTCTCGTTGGCGAGAAGCATGAAGTCTTCGATGAGAAGATTCGTTGCCATACGTTCCTTGAGATGCACGGCTATGGGTTTGCCGCTCTCATCAAGCTCGATCTGCACTTCTGGCGTATCAAAGGCGATGGCTCCGGCCTGTTCACGGCGGATGCGAAGCTTTCCGGCAAGCGTGTTCAAAGTATTCAGCTCCTCAAGGAATTCACCCTCTTGTTTATCGAGCACTTCCTGCGCGTTCTCGTATGTAAAGCGCTTGTCGGAGTGCATCACTGTCTCGCCGTACCATGCTTCAACGATATTCGCCTCCTTATCAAGCATAAACACGGCAGACATGGAAAGCCGGTCCTCGTTGGGGTTCAAGGAACAGAGGTCGGTTGAGAGGACCTCTGGAAGCATTGGGATGGTGCGGTCGACCATGTACACGCTTGTCGCGCGCGCTTGCGCCTCATCGTCTATGCTTGTGCCCGGCCGCACGAAGAACGAGACGTCGGCGATATGTATGCCCACTTCAGTGTTGCCGTTCTCAAGTGTTCGGATGGACAGAGCGTCGTCGAAGTCCTTCGCCGTGAAAGGATCGATGGTAAAGGTAGTGACGCCTCGGAAGTCCTTCCTGCGTCCTGCGGCAATGCTCTCTGCAACCTCTGAGTTCAGCATTTCGAGTCCGTGCTCCTCAAGATGCTTGGCCTCGGTGACAACGCCGGGAGGGAAGTCACTGCGGAAGCCTGATCCTAGGGCAAGCGCACGCATCTCAGTCTCGTGCACTCCCGCAGGACCGATGATTTCTTCCAAGGAGGCGGTGGGGAAGTTGTGGCTTGGCTCCCAGCCTATGAGACGCACCACCACCTTTTGTCCCAAAGGAAGCGACTCTCCGCGCACGAGGAAAGGAACATACATCTTCTTCCAATCAGGAAGGAGATACACCTCGGCTGGATTCTGATTTATCACATCGCCCTTCACCAGCTTTCCCACGAAGGTCGTGCGGTTCCTGCGTACGATCTTAACTACCTTGCCCTGCAGGCGCGCTTGCCGCGTGCGAGGGTCGGGAGCGGACATGCCCGCTTCTTCGACCTTCACGATGTCGCCGGGGAAGGCGCCCCCGAGATTCTCTCCGGGAATGAAGAGATCGTCCTTCTCCGGATCTACCGTGAAGAAGCCCTTGCCAGTGCGTGTGATAACGATAGGCCCTTCGTACGGGCCGTTATTTGGATTCATAAAGCAACTTTACCAGAGAATACCTTTGATGCTATGGTGTCCCTATCCCGCATAGGAGCGCGTGCGGGAGCCTGGGCGCGGTTCGGCTCCAAGAACAGTGCGAGCTAGCCTGCTGCCGGGCGGGGGACGACGGTTGGATTGCCCCCCAACACCGTCGTCCCCTAATTCTCCGAATAATTTGAATGTCCTTTGCCGGCGACCTCAGAGAGGTCGCCATAACTTTTTTGACCAAAGCCAACCATTCTGGTACGCTCTCACACATTATGTTGATGATTCGATTTCAGCGCATTGGCCGCAAGAACGACCCGGCCTTTCGCATTGTCGTCCTTGAGAAGACCTCAGGCCCGAGAGCGGGCAAGTACGTTGACCTCGTGGGCACGTACAACCCCAAGACCAAGGCCATGACCCTTAAACCGGAGAGCATTCGTGACTGGATGAACAAAGGCGCCCAGGTATCCCCGAGCCTCCATAATCTCCTCGTGAAGCAGGGAGTACTTGAAGGGAAGAAGATTCCTGTAGTTTCAAAGAAGAATCTTGAAAAGAACAAGGCTAAGCAGGAGGCAGCAGCTGCAGCTCCCGCACCTGAAGAGTCTGCATCCGAAGCACCAGCTGCAGCGGAGGCTGCTTCGGACGAAGTAACCGTTGAGGCACCTGCTGAGATGGAAGCCGCTGTAGAGGCTGAAGCTGAACCCGCTCCTGAGGAGCCTGCAGCTGAAGAAGCTCCTGCTGAGGAGGAAAAGGCTGCGTAAGCGGTCTTCACGCTTCCCACAAGAAGCATCTGTATTCTGTATTCTGAAACGCTCTTACTTCTTTAACTCTGACACGCTATGGACCAGGACCACGCATTCCTCGAATACACCGTTAAAGCGCTCGTAGATAGTCCCGATGCTGTAGTCATCAGCCGTTCGGTAGACGAAATGGGTGTTCTCCTCACTCTCACCGTTGCCCCAGACGACATGGGCAAGATAATCGGCCGTGACGGCAATATCGCCAAAGCTCTCCGTACGCTCTTACGAGTCGTCGGCATGAAGCATAATGCTCGCGTGAACCTGAAGATAAACGAGCCGGTCGGCGGCAAGCGCGTACGGGACGACAAGTCTCTGGATGATGCTCTCGGAGGTGTTGAGTAGGTGCGATCAGTCGCGCATAAAGTGCGCACTGAGCTCCCTTTACAAAGCTTATTAAGCCTGCTCTCATAGAGCCATATGGAGCAATTTCCTAAGGCGAACTATTCACCTGAGACCCAAGCCGCGAACAAGCAGTTTGAGGATCAGGCGAATGCTCGAAATGCACGTCGATCTTTCCTAGACAAGCTTACAGGAAAAAATAAAGTACCTGGTTTTGAGATTCTGAAGGAGAAGGCAACTCAGGCTAATGCTCTTGTTGATAAGAGACGCGAGGAAGAGTCGGCGTATGGCATGCCAATGACCTCTCATCAGGATGCAGCTGACGAGATACTGCGCGGTGAAGAGTTTAGTCGTTCACCAAACGACACTAACTTCGAGGAAATGCTGCAGGTGAAATATCCCCTTATCGCGCAAAGCATCAAAGAAAATATATTTAATTCGGCTGTCCGTCAGACACGTGAAGCTTCCAATAATATGGGCAGCGCGGAAGCGGAAACGTTTGAAGAAGGAGTCCATAAACTCATGCGGGGAAGAATTGATTCAATGATCCGCGCGAATGACATCACCGGCATGAGAATGCTCCTTGAGTCTAATGAACCGAAAATGCTTGCTGATATGGGGATTGCACCGTTCCTGCTCCGGATGCCCCGGGAATTGATATTCAGTCAGGCTTATCTCTTGTCAGCCATTAACATTGCTCACTACGCACTCGAAGATGGCATACACACAGGAAACAACAAAGAAATCGAAGAGTACTTAAAACTTAAAGAATTCCTCACCCAGATGAAAGAAGCTCAAGGTTCCCATAAGGCCTGAGGGAGATGTTACGTTTTCATCTTATTACTCTTTTCCCCGAAGCCTGCGAGGCGTATCTTTCTGCGTCCATACTCGGTCGCGCCCGTACCAATAAAAAGATATCCGTCGACTACCAGTCTCCCCGCGACTATGTCACTAATCGCTGGGGCAAGGTGGACGAACGCCCGTACGGAGGAGGACCCGGCATGGTCATGACCGCACTTCCAATTGCGAAAGCTGTGAAGAAAGCTCTTTCGCGAAGGAAAGGGAAGATCGCACTTGTCTGGTTCCTGCCTAACAGCAAGGAATTCACGAACAAGGATGCCGACTCGCTCTCGAAGTTTGATGACGTCGTGCTTGTCTGCGGCAGATACGAAGGCATTGATGAACGTGCGCTCAAGATCCTGAAGACTTTCGGGACAGTAAAGAAGTTTGCGGTGGGGAAGGCGACATACACGGGAGGGGAGGTGCCGGCTATGGCGATTGTTGATGCGGTCACCCGGCGCATTCCCGGAGTGCTGGGAAAGGACGAGTCTGTGGAAGAGCGGAGAATGGCGTCACGCGAGGTGTACACGCGTCCGGAAGTGATCGAGTGGGAAGGGAAGAAGTACAAAGTGCCTGCAGTGCTTAAGACGGGGCATCATAAGAATATCGATACATGGAAAGCAGAGAAGCCTTCTCGCAAGAGTTCTTGATTTCCTATACTAAAGTCGTATAAAGGTAACGGAACTTGGCGTTGAGTGCGCCAAGACAGTAAAACAAAAGGGAAGGGAGATAAGCGATGTGGAAGTTGTCCGGCTTCCTAGCAGTGTGGACACTGCTCTGTTGGGGCGCGTACGTGGGAGCCGTGAGCTTCAAAGGCGAAGACCCTGCCGAAATACTCGCAGTGATTGGCTGGGTGAGCATCGTTTTCGGCACTATACAGTTCTGCTTTTCGGTTCAGCACGGGCTTCCAGGCGGATCTGAGCTCTATTCGGCGGGCGCCATGCTCCTGGTCGGTTTTGGCTTGGGGGTCCACCCTGCGTATCCCTTGTGGGTGCACATTCCCCTTCTTCTCCCGCCTGCGTACTTCGTGGCGAGCGTTATGGGGTCGTATGGATTGCCCTCCATACAACGTATTGGGATATGGCCCACTGGCGCATACTGGTCGATGATGATGGCTGCCACCTACGGCTTCCAAGGGGTGGGGTACGCAGGAGGCGAGGACCTTACGGAGAGTCTAATCGTTACCGCCGCGCTCTGCGTACTTACGATCCCTCTCGGTCGTTCCCGACACCACTTGCCGTGACACTGAGATATCATTCCGATCAGTAATGGTCGAAAAGGGCGGCCTTATCCGTAGGGCCGCCTTTCGCTTTATCTCCCCAGTAGCTCTTGACGCGCATTCCAGGAGGTATAGACTAGAATTAACCAGAACAGATTGAGTGGCGAGGGCAGTCTGGAGGGCAACATTTAGAGGGGAATCAAAACTTTTAGTAGCGTCTCGGAAAAGAGGGACGCGGCTCCTGCGTGTGTGGAGCCCTTTTCGTGTTTCTTCACCTTTTCTCGAGAAATATTTCATCTGTAACCACATGCCTAAGACCAAAGCGCTTGTACAGAAAACCTTCGCGGCATATCAGGCTCCGCGCGTTGAGTTTCCGGACCTGGTAGGACACCAGCGTGATTCGTTCAAATGGCTCCTTAAGGAGGGCTTGGGGGATCTGTTTAAAGAGTTCTCTCCGATCTCCGACTATTCCGGCAAGAAGTTTGAACTTCGCATCGATGGGTTCGAAGTAGGAGAGCCCAAAATGACCGAGGAGGAAGCGCGCGAGAACATGCGCACTTTCGAAGCACCTGTTAAGGCTTCCATCACCCTTCTTAATAAGACGTTCGGATCTGAGAAGACTCAGGAGATCTTCCTCACTGACATCCCCATGATGACTCCGCACGGCTCGTTCATCGTCTCGGGAGTCGAGCGTACCATCGTTCCTCAGCTCGCACGTTCCTTCGGCGCCTTCTTCATCGCAGAAGAGGTGAAGGGCAAGCAACTATTCGGCGCGAAGATCATCCCATCCCGCGGCGTATGGATAGAGATTGAGTCCGATGCCGACGGTTCCATATACGTAAAGATCGACCGCAAGAGGAAGTTTCCAGTCACCAACCTTCTCACCATCTTTGGCGGAGGGGTAGGGGAGGAACTTCTTTCCAAGTTCGGTACCAATCCCGCAGCTGTCGACGCCGTGCGCGCAACGCTTGCCCACGACACTGCAGGCTCCATCGAGGAGGCGTTCGTCGAAATACACCGCCGCATGCGCGACGGTGATCTCGCTACTCCTGAGAACGCCAAGGCATACGTGAACACCCTCTTCACTGCCGACCGCTATGACTTGAACAAGGTTGGACGCCATCGCCTCAACGCCCGCTTCGGCCTCCCGACTGATAAGAAGGCCCTCGACAGTCGCACCCTCTCGCTTGAAGACCTCGTCCGTATCGTCGGAGAGATTGCCCGACTGAACCAGGACCCTGAGGCGCAGCCTGACGACATTGACGATCTCGCCTTCCGGCGCGTGCGCTTCGTCGGCGAGCTTCTCCAGGCACGCATGCGCGTTGGTATGTCCCGAATGAAGCGCAACATCCAGGACCGCATGTCCACCATTGAATCGGAAACAAGCCTTCCGATGGCTTTCGTGAACCCGCGCCCGTACCAGGCGAGCATCCGCGAGTTCTTCACTGCAAACCAGCTCTCGCAGTTCATGGACCAGCAGAACATCCTTGCTGAGCTCGAGCACATGCGTACTCTCTCGGCGCTGGGCCCTGGTGGACTTACTCGTGAGCGCGCAGGCTTCGAAGTCCGCGACGTCCACCCTTCCCACTATGGTCGTCTTTGCCCGATTCATACCCCTGAAGGACAGAACATCGGTCTCATCCTCCGCCTCGCACTTCATGCTCGCACCAACGAGTTTGGCATCATCGAGACACCGTACGCGAAGGTTTCCAAAGGAAAAGTGACCGACGAGATCGTATACCTGAACGCTCTTGAGGAAGAGGACCAGGTCATCGCGCATGGCGCAACGCCGGTCGATAAGAATGGCCGTATCGTTCCCGACACCATCGAAGCCCGCAAGGGAGGAGAGCCGGCAGTCGTGGCACGCGACGAGATCGACCTCATCGATACCTCGACCTTCCAGATGTTCTCCGCAGCAACCGCCATGATTCCCTTTGTGGACCACGACGACTCCAACCGTGCGCTCATGGGTTCGAACATGCAGAAGCAGGCGACTCCGTGCCTCATTCCTGAGATACCACTTGTGGCAACCGGTATCGAAGGTCATGCAGCCAAGAACACCGGCCGCCTCGTGATGGCCGAAGAAGCAGGAACCATATCGTACGTAGACGCTCGCACTGTCGTCGTCGAAGGGAAGGAAGGAAAGCCGAAGTCGTACAAGCTCCAGTCTCTCACCCAGACCAACCAGAACTCCGCTTTCAGCCAGCGCCCATCAGTCATGATCGGCGATACGGTGAAGAAGGGAGACGTGCTCGCTGATGCATCTTCTTCAGATCAGGGCCAGATGGCTCTCGGTCAGAACGTACGCGTCGCCTTCATGTCATGGGGCGGTGCTAACTACGAGGATGCCATCATCGTCTCCGAACGCCTTGTTGAGGACGCGAAGTTCACCACCGTGCACATTGAAGACTTTGATGCAGCCGTGCGTGATACCAAGCTTGGACCAGAAGTAACCACGCACGACATTCCGAACGTCGGAGAAATGCGCCTCAAGAATCTCGATGAGGAAGGAGTCATCCGCATCGGTGCTGAAGTGCGCCCGGGAGACATTCTCGTCGGAAAGGTGACGCCTAAGGGAGAGACCCAGCTCACTCCTGAGGAGCGTCTTCTCCGTTCTATCTTTGGCGACAAGGCCAAGGACGTGAAGGACACCTCGCTCCGCATGGAAGGAGGGAAGCGCGGCCGCGTCATTGGCGTGCGCGTCTTCTCACGTGAGAAGGGCGACCAACTCGAGACCGGCATCATCAAGAAGATCGTCGTGACCGTTGCGCAGGTGCGTAACGTGTCGGTGGGCGACAAGCTCGCCGGACGCCACGGTAACAAGGGCGTCATCTCACGTGTGCTTCCGGTAGAGGACATGCCGTATGACGATGAGGGTAATCCGGTGGATGTCATTCTGACTCCTCTTGGTGTGCCGTCCCGCATGAACCTCGGACAGATCCTCGAGCTTCACCTAGGACTCGCAGCCAACACCCTCGGATACCAGGCGATCGTGCCTCCGTTTGCAGGAGCTTCCGCAGATGAGATTCGCGCTGAACTTGTGGAAGCAGGCTTCGATAAGAGCGGTAAAATGAGACTCTTCGACGGCCGTTCGGGCGAAACCTTCGCACAGGCCGTATCGGTCGGATACATGTACATCCTCAAACTCCATCACATGGTGGAGGACAAGATCCACATGCGTTCCATCGGTCCGTACAGCCTCATCACCCAGCAGCCGCTCGGTGGAAAGGCTCAGAACGGAGGCCAACGCTTCGGCGAGATGGAAGTGTGGGCGCTCCTTGGGTACGGCTCTGCCTATACCCTCCGTGAGATGCTCACCATCAAGTCCGACGACATCACGGGACGCTCAGCTACCTTCGATGCGATCGTGAAGAACGAGCCGGTGTCCCACTCCGGCACACCGGCGTCCTTCGGCGTCCTTACCAACCAGATCCGCGGCCTTGCGCTCAATATCGAGCCGGTCGAGCTACCCGACGCTGAATAATCCGCTCTCAACTATGGCATTCAACAACACAAACACGGGCGGAAAGAGGTTCGGCACGCGAGGACCAAGTAGGTCCGCCGACTGGAACGCGCTTCGTCTTTCAGTGGCGTCTCCCGAGCGCATCCTTGAATGGAGTCGCGGTGAGATCACCAAGCCCGAGACCATCAACTACCGCACGCAGCGCTCCGAGAAGCACGGGCTCTTCGACGAGAAGATATTCGGTCCTGAGCGCGACTACGAGTGCTATTGCGGCAAGTACAAGGGCATCCGGTACAAGGGCATCATCTGCGACAAGTGTGGGGTTGAGATCACCCGCAGCATCGTGCGCCGCGAGCGCATGGGCCACATTGAGCTCGTTACTCCGGTTGCTCACATCTGGTTCCTCCGCTCCATGCCGTCGCGTATGGCGACTGTCATGGGCATACCGTCCGCAGACCTCGAGAAGGTCGTGTACTTCGCCGGATACATTGTCACCAAGGTGAACGAGGAGACCAAGAAGCGCCTTCTCGCGGAGCTTGAGAGTGAATACAAGTCCAAGCACAAGGAACTGAAGGACACTAAGACGCAGGACGCTCTTAAGGAGCGTATGACTCTCGCCAAGAGCGAGATCGACTCGGTTGCGGTAGGTCACGTCTTTGACGAGATCAGCTACCACCGCTTCTCAGTGAAGTACGGAACGCTCTTTGAGGCCAAGATTGGTGCCGAGGCCATTTACGACATATTCAAGAACCTCGACCTCGCAAAGCTGAAGGCCACTCTCGAGGAGCGATATCCAAAGGCAGGAGCAGCTGAGCGTGAGAAGCTTGCAAAGCGCATCTCGCTCATCTCGAACATGCTTGCTGCAGGAACCCGTCCCGAGTGGATGTTCCTCACCAAGATCCCGGTCATCCCTCCGGCACTCCGCCCTATGGTCGCCCTTGAAGGAGGACGTCACGCAACGTCTGACTTGAACGACCTCTATCGTCGCGTCATCAACCGCAACAACCGCTTGAAGAAACTCCTTGATATCAAGGCGCCTGAGGTGATCCTTAGGAACGAGAAGCGCATTCTTCAGGAAGCTGTGGACGCATTGCTTGATAACTCCATCAGGAAGAGTGGTGCGTCAGGTGGTGCACTCACTCCTGCACAGCGCCGTCCCCTTAAGTCTCTCGCAGACTATCTCAAGGGAAAGCAGGGATACTTCCGCCAGAACCTTCTTGGAAAGCGCGTTGACTACTCCGGCCGTTCCGTGATCGTTGTCGGTCCTGATCTTGAACTTGATGAGTGCGGTATCCCGAAGCACATGGCTCTCGAGCTCTTCCGCCCATTTGTGATCGCAGGACTCCTTGATCGCGAACTCGCCTTCAACATCCGCGGTGCAGGTCGTCTCATTGAAGACGGCGTACCGGAGGTGTGGGAAATACTCGAAGAAGCTATTGAAGGGAAGTACGTGCTCTTGAACCGCGCACCGACCCTTCACCGCCAGGGTATCCAGGCATTCCGCCCGACCCTTATCGAAGGCGACGCTATCCAGCTGCACCCGCTCGTGTGTCCGGCCTTCAACGCCGACTTCGACGGAGACCAAATGGCCATCCACGTGCCTCTTTCAGAGGAGGCTCAGTGGGAGGCTAAGAACATCATGTCCGCGAACAAGAACATTCTGAAGCCAGGCTCCGGTCTTCCGGTCATCGCGACTTCGCACGACATTGCACTTGGCTGCTACTGGCTCACCCGCATCGTTGAGGGAGCCAAGGGAGAAGGGAAGTACTTCGCAAACCCGAACGCCGCCATCCTCGCCTATGACTATGACGTTGTCGACCTGCGTGCGAAGGTGCACATAAAGCCGACGGATGAGAAGAAGGCTAAGTACGAAGGATTCGAAGGCAAGATCTTCGAGACCACCGTTGGTCGCCTTCTCTTCAACACCGTCCTTCCGTCCGACTACGGTTTCGTGAACGACGCGATCACCAAGAGTGTGTTCCGCGATATCATCAACGACTGCATCGTGAAGTATGGGTTGGATAAGATCCCGGACATCGTGAACAAGATCAAGCGCTTCGGCTTCGAGTACGCGACCAAGTCAGGAATCACCTGGTCCCTCGAGGATGTTACGGTTCCGAAAGAAAAGGGAGCAGTCGTTGCTGAGGCACGCGCCCAGGTCGCAAAGCTCGAGGAGAGCTTCCAGAACGGTCTTCTTTCAGAAGAGGAAAAGCGCCGCATGGTCATCGAGATCTGGCACGGCACGAAGAACAAGGTGGAGGAACTCGTCGAGAAGAACATGGACCCGAACTCTTCCGTGCATGACATCATCAAGTCAGGTGCCCGCGGCACTATTGGTAACCTCACGCAGATGGCCGGTATGAAGGGACTCATTCAGAATACGGCCGGGGAGACCATCGAAGTTCCGATTGTCTCCTCCATGGTGGAGGGAATGAATCCAGTGGAGTACTTCATGAGTACCCACGGTGCCCGCAAGGGTCTCACTGACACGGCGCTCGGTACGGCTCGCGCCGGATACCTCACGCGCCGTCTTTTCGACGTAGCACAGGACTCGATCATCACGGAAAAGGACTGTTCCACTAAGCGCGGTATCACCATCAACCGCATTTCAGCGTCTGGCATCCAGATTGACTTCTCCGCAGCCATCCGGGGCCGCACGCTTTCCATTGAGACCGTTGCAGGAGGCGCTACCTTCAAGAAAAATCGTTATCTCTCTGCAGAAGACGCACGCATCATTAATGCAGATGCGGCATTGACGAACGTCTCCGTACGCTCTCCGATGTCCTGCGAGACTCGGTATGGCATCTGCGTTGCCTGCTATGGCATGGACCTAACCAGCCAGGAGCCTATCGATCTCGGCGAGGCCGTCGGTACCGTTGCCGCTCAGGCTATCGGCGAGCCGGGAACCCAGCTCACCATGCGTACCTTCCACGCCGGAGGTACGGCGTCTGTCGGCGGTGACATCACCATGGGTCTTCCTCGCGTTGAGGAAGTCTTCGAGAAGCGCTCGCCGAAGAACGCCGCTACGATATCCAAGTTCGACGGCATGGTCACGGAAATCCGCGAGGAGGGACGCGACCGCACCATTGTCTTGCAGCCAGAAGTGGGCCAAGGCAAGAAGGACGGCTCGGCAACCGAGTTCACTGTTGTCTTCCCGCGCCAGGTACTCGTGAACGAGGGAGATAAGGTCGTGAAGGGCCAGTTCCTTACGGACGGTTCCGCAGACCTCGACGACCTCTTCGAGTTC
Organism: Minisyncoccota bacterium; assembly: GCA_036517735.1. GTDB lineage: Bacteria > Patescibacteriota > Minisyncoccia > Phycocordibacterales > Phycocordibacteraceae > C7867-001. Next base: position 18,696 of record DATDUD010000044.1, read on the forward strand.
GCAGGCCGTGCAGCAGTACAGGAGTACATCATCGCCGAAACCTCGAAGATCTATGAACTTCAGGGCGCATCCGTGTCCCGCAAACACCTCGAAGTGATCGTGAAGCAGATGTTCTCCTTCGTGAAGATCGTAGATACCGGTGACTCTGAATACTCAGTCGGTGATGTTGTGGAGCACCTCGACTTTGGCGAGATCGTGAAGAACATGGAAGCGGAAGGGAAACTGCCTCCGAAGGCGCGCGAGATGGTGCTTGGTATCAAGACCTCCGCACTCTCACGCCGCTCCTTCCTCTCGGCTGCATCCTTCGAGCAGACCACGAAGATTCTCATTGATGCCTCTCTCCGAGGTGCAGTGGACACACTCCGCGGTCTCAAAGAGAACGTGATCCTCGGCCGCCTCATCCCGGCTGGTACGGGCTTCGCAGAGTCGAAGAAGGGAATGGCTAT
>DATDUD010000045.1:0-7686 GCA_036517735.1 Minisyncoccota bacterium
TAACGCGAGTACGGCGCTCTTTTACATGTTCGCTTGCCTATAGAGGTGAGTGAGACTGGTAAAAGCGCTGCGCGGGTAAACGCACAGCCTTGGTCGCCAAGGAAACTTGGCAGGCGACGCACTTTTATTTGTAACTACCAGTAACTTACGAACTTATGGCAGACGCATTCGATCGTTCGAAGCCGCATATGAACGTGGGTACCATTGGTCACGTCGACCATGGTAAGACCACGCTCACTGCAGCTATCCTGAACGTACTCAACCTGAACTCAGGCGAGGGCTACAAGGCCCGAGCCGAGAACGTCGATAACATCGACAACGCGCCCGAAGAGAAGGCGCGCGGTATTACCATCGCACTCCACCACTCGGAGTACGAGAGCCCAAAGCGCCACTACGCGCACATCGACGCTCCTGGCCACGCCGACTATATCAAGAACATGATCACGGGTGCCGCCCAGATGGACGGTGCTGTCCTCGTGGTCGCTGCGACCGACGGCGCGATGCCGCAGACTCGCGAACACATCCTTCTTGCAAAGCAGGTGGGAGTGCCGAAGATCATCGTCTTCCTCAACAAGGTGGACATGGTCGACGACAAGGACATGATCGACCTCGTTGAAGAGGAGATCAAGGAGCTCCTTGCAAAGCAGGGCTTCACCGACTCTCCGGTCATCAAGGGATCGGGTCTCAAGGCTCTTGAAGCAACCGATGCTAATGACGAATGGGCGCTTAAGGTGAAGGAGCTTGTCGACACTATGGACAGCTACTTCCCGGACCCTGTTCGCGAGACCGACAAGCCGTTCCTTATGGCAATCGAGGACATCTTCTCGATTGAAGGACGCGGAACCGTGGTTACGGGCCGCATCGACCGTGGCATCGTCAAGGTTGGTGAGGAAGTCGAGATCATCGGCCTTCAGCCGACTGCAAAGACCACCGTCACTGGTATTGAGATGTTCAACAAACAGCTTCAGGAGGGCCAAGCAGGCGACAACGCCGGCATCCTTCTTCGCGGTACGAAGAAGGAGGACGTCCACCGCGGCCAGGTGCTTGCAAAGACCGGCTCGGTTACTCCGCACACCGACTTCGAGGCAGAGGTATACATCCTCTCCAAGGACGAGGGCGGACGTCACACGCCGTTCTTTACAGGCTACAAGCCCCAGTTCTACGTCCGCACGACCGACGTCACCGGTGAGGTGACCCTTCCGGAAGGAAAGGAGATGGTCATGCCGGGCGACACCGTTACCTTCAAGGTCAAGCTCACTGCGCCTATCGCGCTTGAGGAGTCCGGCCGCTTCGCAATCCGCGAGGGAGGAAAGACGGTTGGTGCTGGCGTCGTGACCAAGATCGTCGCGTAACGGCAGATACAGCTCGATATGGCAACTGCAAAGAAAGCTCCTGCGAAGAAGGCTCCGGCCAAGAAGGCCGATGCACCCGCAGTCGAGCAGAAGCTCCGCATCCGCGTGCGTGCCTACGAGCACAAGATCCTCGACCTCTCGGTGAAGCAGATTATGGATACAGCCAACAGGCTCGATGCCAAGATCGTAGGCCCCGTGCCGCTTCCTACCGAAATAAAGCGCTGGACCGTGAACCGCTCTACGTTCGTCCATAAGGACGCCCGCGAGCAGTTCGAAATGCGCATCCACAAGCGCCTCATCGACATCCTTTCGCCTTCTGCGAAAGTGATCGAGGCCCTCACGAATCTCAATCTTCCTTCGGGAGTTACGATTGACGTGAAGATGGTGTAGCCAATAGCTCACCGAAAGAAAAATTGCATCAGAAATGGTGCAGTTTTTCTTTATCTTTTTGTTACGGGTTTATCACCACCTATTTCGTATGCTCATGCATGCGCCGGCGGTCAGGTGGCGAGAAAGGAGTTGTCATCTTATTCTCGAGGGTTCGATTCCCTTCGCCGGCTTAGTCACTGTTGACAGGATACTCATGGAGCTTATACTCGTACTGACAACTCTGCGTTCGTTACCAGACGAGGATAAGAAGCAAGACCGCCGCAAGGCGGTTTTTGCTTCCCAGTCAATTAAAAGGGCCGGCGTGCGCGCCGGCCCAGTTCCGCTTCAGTCCCTCCAGCTTCGTGCAAAGGCAATCGATAGCCTTCTTTCGTGGTATCGCTCGATCACATCGATCTTCTCTTCGGGCAGCTTCTTCTGGTGGAGCTCGAACTCGCGCCATTCGGAGGGCGTATACCCGAACCGACTCGCGATCCTTTCGAGCGTGTGGCCGTCAAGGTGCCGCAAGATCGACAGAGGAGAGGTCCCGTACATGAGATTCTTATGGCTACCTTGGAGGCTCACGAAATGATCCCAAAAGACCTTCTTGAGCCAGGGAATAGGATGGGGTGATTCCCTCACTCCCCGGTCGAAGTCTTCGATATCCTGCACGGTAACTCCGAGCGCTTCTGCAACCTCGTCTTGCTCTAAGTAGTAGGCCAAGCGCGTTTCAAGGAACGTTGTTGTCTTACGAGAGGTAAGGAACAATCCTGCCATTATTTCCTCCCTGAATAAGAGATGGAATACTGATCAGTACTCTACTGATCAATATTAGCATAGAGCTCAAGCAAGCTAATCCTTGGATTTTATTTTTAAAACAAGGGAGCGGCGTTAGCCGCTCCAGCTTCAGTCGAGGATACGCAATCTTGAGTCGCGCTTCGATGCTTCCTGCTCTTCTTGAGATAAAGAGTCGCTATCGTTGGACTCAACTGTTATCGGGGGAATAGTCCGCCGTAGGCGCGGCTTGTCCAGCCACCTTTCGGCCATGTTGGCCTCCTTTCTGGCGCTAGATGCACTCGTTGCCTATATCGTAGCATCCGATTTGCATTCCTCAGGCCGGTTCTGTATAGTGCCCCTATCGCTACGTACGGGACTTGCCCGGACCAATGGCACGGAGGGAGAAATCCTAACGCGCTGTTGAGCGCGCTTTTATTTTTTATGAAATTCATTCTCGCCAAGAAGGACCGAATGACGCAGATCTTCGATGAGGAAGGTCGCGTCTTTGCTGGTACCGTCCTCAAGACCTCTCCGCTCACTGTCACTCAGGTGAAGACCGTGGACGGCAAGGACGGATATGCGGCCGTACAGGTTGGCTTTGGCGAGCAGAAGCCCGAGCGCGTATCAAAGGCGGTGCGCGGACACCTCAAAGGAAAGGCATTCAAGACTGTGAAGGAGTTCCGTGTTGAGAACTCGGCAGAGTACGAAGTTGGGAAAGAAGTCGGACTCGATGCGTTTGCTGTCGGCGACGGTGTCACTGTCGCAGGTGCAGCCAAAGGGAAGGGCTTCGCAGGAGTCGTGAAGCGGTACGGCTTCCACGGAGGCCCCCGCACCCACGGCCAGAAGCACTCCGAGCGCGAGCCCGGCTCCATCGGAGGAGGAGGTCGTGCAGGCGGACGTGTTATTAAGGGAATGCGCATGGGTGGGCGCATGGGAGGCAACCGGGTTACGGTCGAGAACCTGAAGGTGCTTCATATCGATAGCGAGAAGGGAGAGATCATCATCTCCGGTGCTGTACCGGGAGCACGCGGCACGCTCGTTGAGATAGTGTCCGCATAAATTTACATACTATGGCAACTGCAAAGAAAGCACCGGCAAAGAAGACTGTAGCGAAGGCTGCTCCAAAGAGCGTCGCTAAAGCTGCGTCTAAGAAGGAGGCTCCTGCAAAACCAGCTCTCGAGAAGGCAGTAAAGCCCGCAAAGGGAGGTCTTGAGGCTACCGTATATAGCGCAAGCGGCGCATCAGCAGGAACCATCTCACTTCCAGCAGAGCTCTTCGGCGCCAAGTGGAACGCAGACCTCGTGCACCAAGTAGTGGTGGGCATGCAAGCGAACGCACGCCCAGTGACCGCACACACCAAATTCCGCGGCGAAGTGCGCGGAGGAGGAAAGAAGCCCTGGAAGCAGAAGGGCACCGGTCGCGCACGCCATGGTTCTTCCCGTTCTCCCATATGGCGTGGAGGAGGCGTCACCTTCGGCCCGCGCGCGGAGAAGGACTATTCCGTAAAGCTCAATAAGAAGATGCGCGTCGCCGCTTTCCGGAGCGTACTCTCCCGCAAGTGGGCTGACGGTGAAGTGGTCTTTGTTGAGTCGTTCGCCTTTAGCACTCCGAAGACCAAGGACGCAAAGGCGGCACTTGCTGCTGTTGCCAAGGGTGCAGGTGTTACTGCTCTTGCGACCCGTCGCAACAATGCAGCGATCATCGCCTTCCCGAACCGTGACCTCATTGCTGCTAAGTCTTTCCGTAATATTCCTGGCTTCATCTCCGAGGAGGTACGAAACCTCAACCCGGTCGACCTCATGACGAAGAAGTTCCTTGTGGTGGTCGACCCCAAGGCGTCGATTGAGATACTCGCCAAGCGCGGTGCATAACGAACAGCTTATGGCACTCTTTACATCCAACTCAAAGAAAGGCATTAAGACCTCGCCCAAGGCTCTCGATGGGCGCCTTGCTCACGTGCTCACGGCACCCTGGTTCTCGGAGAAGGCCCTCATCGGGAGCGAGAACGGCGTGTACGTCTTCCGCGTACCCGCTGATGCGACCAAGCCTGAGATCAAGGCAGCAGTCGAGAAGTTCTATGGAGTCACCCCGCGCCAGGTGCGCATGGTGAATCTTCCTGCAAAGACGAAGTCACTCCGTACCCGCCGCGGCATCGGCACCCGTGCACGACGCCACAAGGCGTATGTGTACCTGAAGAAGGGCGACTCCATACAGCTTGCCTAACGCATATATATGAAAACGTACAAGCCAACATCCCCGAGCCGTCGCAACATGACCACGCTTCCGTACAAGAAGCTGTTGTCTGGCGATAAGCCGATGAAGTCGCTCCTTTCCTCGAAGAAACGACAGGCAGGCCGCAACAATGCAGGCCGCATCACCACGCGCCACCAGGGAGGAGGACACAAGCGTCGCCTGCGCGATATCGATTTCAAGTACAATAAGAAGGACATCCCTGCGAAGATCGAGACCATCGAGTACGATCCGTACCGTACAGGCTTTATTGCTCGCGCTCTCTACGCAGACGGCGAGCGCCGGTACGTGCTTGCTCCTAAGGACGTGAAGGTCGGCGACACCTTTATGGTTGGTGAGAATGTTCCGGTTAAGCCTGGCAACCGCGTGCCTCTCGGCCGCATCCCTTCGGGCACCTTCGTATACAACATCGAGCTCAAGCTCGGTGCAGGCGCACGCCTTGCACGCTCCGCCGGCAACTATGCAGAAGTTATTGCGCACGACGCCGGATACGCACAGCTGAAACTTCCTTCCACAGAAGTCCGCAAGGTCTCCGACCTCTGCTATGCATCCATCGGTGCAGTTGGAAATGAGGAGAGCCGTCTCGTGAAGATCGGCAAAGCTGGTCGTTCTCGCTGGATGGGAATTCGCCCGACTGTTCGTGGTACGGCCATGAACCCGGTTGACCACCCACACGGAGGTGGTGAAGGACGTCAGGGTCGCGGCCTCAGGCGCGCAAAGAGTATGTGGGGTAAGCCCACCGGCAAGGGACAGAAGACCCGCACGCCAAAGAAGTATTCGAACGTATTTATCGTCAGCAGGCGCAAGGTTGGAAAGAAGCGCTAAGAAAAGCCCCGCAAATGCGGGGCTTTTCTTTTGAAATTGCCTAAATCTGCAGAAATAATAACAAAGTCGTGACTCAATATTTGTGTGGAAAAGGTTTGGCGCGGTACTATGATTGCAATGCCTCGCGCTAAAAAGAAAGTTGAAGCTGAGCCAACACTCCATGACGTGGTCGATAAACTTGTTCAGATGGACACCAAGCTCACTGATATGGATACGTATATGCGCGGTACGGACACGTATGTACGGACTGGTTTCGCCCTGATGAATGAACGTATGGATGGCATAGATGGTCGACTTGGTAATGTTGAACGTAAGCTTAGTAAGGTCGAAGTCACCGTACTTGATATACAGGATGAGCTAAGAATTTCCTTTAACGCAACAGACAAAGATTCGGAGAAGATAATCAATCACGAACGTCGCATTCGCCGTCTTGAGAAAGCGGCTGCTACTTAGCGATACTCAGAGCGTAGGATATCTCCGAGCGAAGAAAGAGGAATAGGTACTTCGATCGTTCCGTACACATACGGTCCAACCTGATACGGCGGGAAGATCATGACTAGATTTGTACCGTCTATCTTAAAGTTTCCAAATGAGTCACCAATCGGCATCGTCCCTGAGTTTACATAGTCCATATCAACTTCGCTCGGAGACATCTGCGCCATACGGGCCATGATGACAGGAAGTTCAGCACGAGTGCGCTCCGAAAGTCGTTCAAGATACGGAGCACCGGGAACAAACAAGTCTTCAAGATGAAGCACTTCGCCTGAAGCGCGATCAAACAAGAAGGTACGGTAATAGGTGTTTGGGTGTGCGCCAAGCGTGTCCTGATAGATCTGGTAGACGTAGGAGACGGTCTCCGGACTCTCGAAGAGTTTGTACTCAACGCCCATCGTGTACTTACGTCCTCGCGCAAACTCGCCCAAGCCGGGCATGTCCATCTCGGCACTCTCCTTAAAAGCATTCACTGTGTTCTGTGAGAAGTTCCGCATAGCAAACACTGCTGCAGCGTCGGCCTCAGCTCCGGCAGAGCTCTTAAGAGGAGTAGTTCCCGGATATGCCACGTCTATCTCGTGATACGGTCCGTTATCGACGATGTGCTGCGGCTCGTCCACGAAGAGAGGGGTAGTGGTCGCTATATCGCCAGGTGCCACTACTCGCGTGGCCGGATGTGTGGCCATGTACCAGATAAGGAGGGCGAGGAAAATGACGAGGAGTCCCCCTACGGCCCAGAGAGCTCGATGCTTGTTGTTCATGTCGTAATAGTAGAACACTTTCTCCCGTACATGGATAGCGGTATATGAAAAGGGGGACGACGTTTCCGCCGCCCCCGTTCGCGTTCAGGCCGAGCTGAATGCCAAGGAAAGTCTCTCCCGAAGACGTCCCCACCACCCCTTCGGTTCCGGCGGAAGCGAGAAGTCATACGAGAGGACTTCCTGCCGACGAGCTTCCTGTTCCGGAGTCAGGTAGCGGACTGGAATGTTGTGCCACTCTGGCCCGGTAAGTTTGGCGTCCCAGACCTCGTCCAAGATTTCGCTCGTGACGCGGCTTGGACCCGAGCCGTATAGGTCGCAGCAAAAGCCGAGCAGACGCGCCGTCTCGTTCGAGAGGCCGAGCTCGTTCGTCACGCTCGCGTAGGTGACGTAACCGTACCTGTTTGCGCAGTCTCGACGCGACTCGAACGCAAGAGCGAGGACGCACTCGTTGTCGAATGAGTCCCGGAAGCGCCGCCTACACTCCTCCTGTGGGAGCGGCTGGAAGAGATTCCGCCGCCATCCAAACGGAGCGTTCTTGAGAAGCCAATCGATACCTCGCTCGACCCGCTTTTCGGCTCGCAGCATAGCTAGCCCCTTCGGGTCGGTGTGCCGCATTTCCAAAAGGACTGTGGTGTGAGTTTTCGTAGCGATATCCATCGCTTCCTCCTATCTTTGTTCCTGGTCGGACGATAGCATATACCGCGTAATTTGACACTCCTGTGCGTTTCCTATACATTAGCCATATCTCGCGCAAAGCACCTCCGAGCGTCCGCGAGGACGCTCGGTCGCTTTACGGCGGGTTTTCACTACACTCATGTCTCGCTCGCTCAAGAAAGGACCATATGTGGACTACAAGCTCCTCA
>DATDUD010000046.1:0-5976 GCA_036517735.1 Minisyncoccota bacterium
CTGAGCTTCCCGGTCTTGAGCGCCACCGTTGCGATGATGACGAACATGCCGTCCTTCGCAAGCATCTGGCGGTCACGTATGACGACCTCTTGCATGTCGCCAATGGCAAAGCCGTCCACAACAAGAGGTGCGGAAGGAACCTTCTCCTTGTGCACCTCCATGCGCTCGCCGTCGATGATGTCGATGACGCTCCCGTTGTCAGCGACCACAATGGTCTCCTTCGGGCGTCCCGCCTGCTCCACGGCTTTTGCATGCGACTTGGTCATGGAGTAATAGCCATAGGCGGGCATGAAGAACTTCGCACCAATCTGCTGGTTGATCCAGACAAGCTCTCCGGAGTTGCCGTGCCCGGTAGCGTGCACATCTGAGGTGCGGTAGTGGATGAGGGTGGCGCCGGTGCGGAAGAGATTGTCCTTCAGCTTCTGGATTGAGATCTCATTCCCCGGAATGACCGAAGATGAAAGCACAATAGTATCGCGTTCGTTCAGAACAACGGACTTATGCTGCTTGGTCGCAATGCGCATAAGCGCGGCGAATTCCTCTCCCTGCGCGCCGGTCGCAAGGACCACCACCTTATCAGGAGGATAGTCTCCAATCTCCGTGGATGGAATGATCGTATCTTTTTTGAGTGTAAGGAGGCCGGTCTTCTGCGCGATCTCAATGTTCGACTTTATGGACCTTCCTTCCGTGACGATCTTCTTCCCGAGCCTCTCCGCCGTCATGATGATGTGGATCATGCGGTCGAACTGCGAAGCGAAGGTCCCAATGATGAGACGTCCCTTAACTGTCCTGATGATCTCCTCAAGAGTTTCATGCACTCGTTTCTCAGGGATCGAGAAGCCATCCCGCTCGGCATTCGTTGAGTCGGCGATGAAGAAGAGATTCTTCTCCTTGCCGAGCGCTCCCCATTTCTTCTGCTCGGCCTCAGTTGGGATACCGTTCTCGTGCTCGAGCTTCAGGTCTCCGGTTGCAATAATGTTTCCATACGGAGTCTCAACGACGATGCCCATTGAGTCCGGAATGGAGTGGGTGACCGGAAAGAACCTTACCTTCGTGTTGCCGACGGTGTGCGTTGACCCCGGCTCCACTATCACAATCTCGGGAGCTGGCACGTCCGGATATTCCTCCTGGCGCTTCTGGATCATCACTGCAGAAAGGTTTCGCGTGTATATCGGTGGATTCCCGAAACGGCTCATGAGGAAAGGAATACCGCCGATATGATCAAGGTGCCCATGCGTAATGAAGACGGCACGAACGCGATCTTTATTCTGCTCGAGGTACGTGGTGTTCGGGAGGAGGTAGTCTATGCCGGGTTCCGTCTCGCCTGAGACGAACTGGAACCCCGCATCGAAGACAAAGATATCGTTCTGCGTCTCCACTGCGATCATGTTGCGGCCTACTTCCTCGACGCCGCCCAAGGGAACAATGCGCACAACGTTCTCGGGAGCCGGCGGGGGAATGTAGTCGGCACCCCGAGGCTTGGTTGGAGGTGCGGGACGGCGCATCATGCGACGCGCGTCCCGCACGCCGCGGCCTCCACCGCGATTCTGTCGATGAGGGCCTCCTGGGCCTCGCGAAGGACCGTTCCTGCGAGGAGGACGGGAGCCTTCCTGAGGAGGGCGGGATGCGGGGCGAGGAGAGCTGGGCCCCCGGAAACTAGGTGCGGGGGCCGGTGCTGGTGCTGGACTCATATCGTTCTTGATTAATGGTTGTTAGTTGATAGTTAGTTTGGTACATACCGTACCGTGGTCAGTTCACAATCGAGCCGAAGCGATGCTTCAGGATCTATGAACTCACTACGAAATAGTTAGCGGGTAAACCAGGGCCATACGAATTCCGTCTGCCGATACCAGTACTGCGCAGTCCGCAAGCGGTCGGAAGGAGCAGCTACCCGCGCAAGACTCACTCCGTGAAGATCCGCAGGTATCGCATACAGGAAGTCGGGGGTATGCGTGAAGGCGGCGGGGTAGTCGGCGGCGATGAGCTCGTTTGCGCGTGCGAGGTCTCGGAGTGCAGCCTCCATATCGGTCTCGGTGCGCGCTCTTTCAAGAAGAGTATCCACATCCGGATTTGCATACCCGGCAATGTTCAGTCCAGGGTCGCTCCGTTCTCCTGAATACCAGAAAGCATAGAGGTCCGGATACGCGCCGATGACCTCGCCAAAAAGAAGTGCACCGTATGCCCGAGGACGTATGACCGTCTGGGTGAGCTCTCCCGGGGGATAGAGCTCAACAATTGTCGATACGCCAATCTCGCTCCAGTCCTCCTCTATGGCTGCGGCTATTCCCTTAAGTTCGGGAACGTTCGAGGTCTTGAGCGTGACTGCAAGCGTCGCACCATCTTTGCTCCAGCTTTGCGCCTCGCCGCTCCACTCCCAACCGCCCTCGGTGAGAATAGAGCGTGCGGCCTCGATGCGGGTTACAGGATCAGGAAGCTGAAGTTCGGGAATTCCGGTCCCTGCTGGTACTGGCCCGATGCTCGGTGTCCCGTATCCACCAAGCACGTCGCGCACAAGTGCAGGGCGGTCGATTGCGAGCGAGAGCGCACGACGAACGCTCCGGTCCACGAACAACGGTTCCGTCACGGGGTTGAAGAACACTCCGAAGACACGTGAATATGGAACACGAAGCGCACCTTCCCGCGCCACGCCGTACGCGCTTTCCACCTGGCCGCCTCGAAGTCCGGTAAGGAGGGAGGAATAATCGGAGAAGACAATGAATCGTATCCGGTCGAGGTACGGCCGTCCGAGTGCATACTGATCGTTAGCCACTACCTCATACCTAGTTATGCGTCCGTCCCTGTCCCGCACGACGCTTGACACTCGGAAAGGTCCTGCTCCTACCGGCTCACTTGCATACGGTGAGAAGGGAAATTCCTCGCTCGGGATGTCTCGCCATATATGCGATGGAAGAATCCCTAGCACCGCGTCCTCAAGGAAGGGGGTATATGCCTTCGGCAGCGTGAAGCGTACGGTGCGCGCGTCCACTGCCTCAACCCTTATATTCGCCCAGTTCGAGAGCACGGGACTCTTCAGTGCAGGGTCCTTTGCCTTCTCAATGGTGAAGACCACATCCTCAGCAGTCACGGGGCTTCCGTCCGTAAACTTAGCGCCCTCGCGCAGGGTGAAGGTGTACGAGCGCTCGTCCTCGCTTCTCACAAAGCTCTCAGCGAGCGCGGGGACAAGGTTTCCGTCCGCGTCGTGTCCCATGAGGCCGGCATACGTAAGGGCAGTTAGATCGCGGTCGGTATCCGAAAGCGCAAGCAGGGGATGCACGAAGCGCGGAGCTCCGATAACGCCCTCAGTGAGACTCCCTCCGCGTACTGGTACCTCGACTTGGAAGTACCGCCCGAGAGCAACCATGCCACTAAGGGCGGTAAGGGCAACGAGTATCCCCAGAATTCCTGCAATGAAACGATCGCCTGGAGAAAGGCTCCTGACGTACGCAGACAGCCAGGCAACTGGCCCACGTCCATAGCTCATAGCACTCGCTATGTTTCGGGTCCATCGTCTGGTTTGTTTTCTAAAGGAAGCCATGCAAGCACAGATGGGGCAGCACGGCGACCGCCTCCTTAGAAGGTAAGGAAGTGAGTGATCGCGGAAAGTACGAAGAGAACCGCGATAACTATCGTGGCGTTGAATAGGAACTTCTCAGCGCCTCGGCGCTTATAGAAGGTCGAAGCGAAGTTGTCGCCCCCAAAAGCTCCTCCGATGCCCGCACCGCGCTGTTGAAGCACGATGCCGGTGATGAGGAGAAGGGAGAGCACTATTTCAACGTAGGGCAGGTATGCCATGAGTGACTCCATCTGTGAAAGGGAGGATACCACGCGGCCTCATGGGGGACAAGTGAAAGGCTTGAATTGATGCTCCCGTCTCTATATACTGAGCCCGACCCGGCAAAGCCGAAGCAGGTTTAATAAGCAAGTTGCGCAGGCAGCACTAATATATTCATCCATGGCAAAAACGACGAAGAAACTCGCCCTCACGCCTCTCGCCGATCGCGTCGTGGTAGCACCCGCGTCCAAAGAAGAGGTGTCAGCCTCAGGCATCATCATTCCCGATACGACGAAGGCCGAGAAGCCCGAGCGCGGTACGGTCATGGCCGTCGGTCCCGGAAAGGTCGGCGACGACAACGAGCGTATCCCCATGACCGTAAAGGTTGGAGATACGGTCCTCTTTTCAAAGTACGGATACGACGAGGTGAAGATCGATGGAAAGGAATACTTCATTCTCTCCGAGTCGAGCGTGCTTGCTGTTATCAACGACTAACCTTCAATACACATGGCAAAACAGATTCTTTTCGGTGAAGAAGCGCGAAGAAAGCTCCACGACGGCATCGCAAAATCCGCAAAGGCGGTGAAGGCCACTCTTGGCCCTCGCGGCAGGAACGTAGTACTTGAGAAAGGATACGGAGGTCCTCGCATAACCAACGACGGTGTGTCTATTGCAAAGGAAATTTCATTCCAGGACAGATTCGAGAACATGGGCGCAGAGATCGTGAAGGAGGTCGCTAATAAGGCGAATGATAATGCCGGTGACGGAACCACGACTGCAGTTGTGCTTCTTGAAGCCCTCGTGGGTGAAGGACTCGATAAGCTTGATAAGGGGGCGAACGCCATGGGCATACGCGCCGGCATGGAAAAGGCGCGCGATGCCGCACTAGAGGAACTTAAGCGTATGGCCAAGCCTGTCACAGGCTCAAAGGATGTACGCCAGGTCGCAACCATCGCCGCAGAGAGCGAAGAGCTCGGTAACATTATCGCCGAGACCGTTGAGAAGGTCGGCAAGAACGGTGTGGTCACTGTCGAGGAATCGCAGGGTATGGATCTCTCGTACGAGGTCGTGGAAGGACTTCAGATAGACAAGGGATATGTTTCTCCATACTTCGTCACAAATCCCGAGCGCATGGAGGCTGAGATGAAGGATGCGCAGATCCTCCTCACCGATCAGAAGATCGGGAGCGTGCAGGAAATACTCCCGCTTCTTGAAAAGGTCGCGCAGGCAGGGAAGAAGGAGCTTGTCATCGTAGCTGAAGACATTGAGGGAGAAGCTCTCACTACCTTCGTGGTGAACAAGCTTCGCGGTACGTTCAACGTTCTTGCCGTGAAGGCTCCCGGATACGGCGACAAGAAAAAAGAGATGCTTGCCGACATCGCAGCAATTGTGGGTGGCCAGGTGATCTCATCGGACACAGGACTCACCTTCGAGAACGCGACTCTCTCCATGCTCGGACGCGCAAGCCGCGTCGTCGCGACGAAGGACACGACTGTGTTCGTGGGGGGCAAGGGAAAGAAAGCAGACATCGAAGATCGCGTATCACAGCTAAGGACCCTTGCGGAGAACTCCACGTCCAAGTTCGACAAGGAGAAACTTGAGGAACGCATCGCCAAGCTCACCGGAGGAGTCGCAGTCATTCGTGTAGGTGCTGCCACAGAGACTGAGATGAAGTACCTGAAGGATAAGATCGATGATGCCGTGAAAGCAACTAAGGCTTCCATTGAAGAGGGAATAGTTCCTGGAGGAGGAACAGCCCTTGCGAAAGTGGCGCAGTTGATCGCAAACGGCGGCAGGATGACCGTTGACCAGAAAGCTGGATACGACATCGTTGTTCGCGCCCTTACCGTTCCTCTTCGCCAAATCGCGCTCAACTGCGGAAAGGATGATGCTTCCGTTATTCTTCGCGAAGTTGCGGACGCCAAAGGCTTTGCAGGATATGACGCGCTCAAGGACGAAATGGTTCCGGACATGGTGAAGGCCGGTATCATCGATCCGGTGAAGGTCACACGCGGCGCGGTTGAGAATGCCGTATCTGCAGCGGCCATTCTCCTCACGACCGAAGCAGCAGTGGCGGACATTCCTGAACCAAAGCCGATAGCCCCCGGAGCTGAAGGCATGGGGATGGACTACTAAATCCCTAAGCAAGGCGCCGCGATTTCTCGCGGCGCCTTGCTTTCATGAGGGAACGTCATACACTGTAT
>DATDUD010000047.1:0-21259 GCA_036517735.1 Minisyncoccota bacterium
TCCACCCAATTTCACTCAAAGGCACTTTTGTGCCTTTGAGTGTATATATTCTTTACCTTCTACTTCTTGAGTAACTTCCTAATAGCGTTAATATTCGGCACGTATACGTTTTTATTCCCTTTCTTAATTTCTGCGAGTAAACCTTTGGTTGTTAGACCCATAAGATCACGCCTAGCCGTCTCATACACAACGGCACTTCTATTTTTATGAGTTGTTACATCTACGGTCTCGTCTGGATGCGTATCTAGGTAAACCATGAGAGCAACCTGCCGCTCGTTTAGATCGGAATAAATTCTTGCGACTTTCTTGTATTGTTCTGCTTCTTTAACCTTTCTTTCGTAATGTTCCATCATGTCGCCAATCGCACGACAGGTGACATCTGTGATGTAGAGAAGAAAATAAGTTAAATCGTTTTCATCTAGTTCTGTATAGAGAAATGCATCATCGTACTTTTTCTTACTTAACTTTATGATCCGAGATACAGATAGGTACTGGAACAACCAATAACCCTTCCTCATTAGGTACCAATAGAAGATTGCTCTAGCAGTGCGCCCATTCCCATCCACAAAGGGATGCATATATGCCAGCCAGAAATGGAGCACAATCGCCTTAATAACTGGGTGCAGGAAGTTTTGTTCGTCTTCCCCGTCGTTATTTGCGAAGTCTAAGAAGCGGGCAAGTTCTGCTCGCATTAATTTCTCGTCAGGTGGAACAAAAGCAATCTCTCCTGTAAGTCTGTTGGTTACTACGATATCGTCAGCATCGGTTCTAAATCTCCCTGCGTCATTAGAATCCTCAAGGGTACCTTTGGTAATTCGGTCCTGAATTTCAAGAAGAATCTCTTCAGTTAGGTCCAAGTCCTTTAGATTATCCAGAAGTTGCATTGCCTGATAATTATTCACAATCATCTGCTCGCTTCGATTACGCGGCTTACGACCTGAGTAGATCATTTCTTTTGCAACCTTCCTCGAAGTGTTTGCGCCCTCGATTTGCGAAGAGGCTATTGCCTCTTCTGAAAGACCGCTAATAATTAATTGCTCCTTTTGATTTGCAGTTGGTTTTGCAGCTAAAGTTTGAATTAGCCCGGCCGCATTTGTGTCAATAATATTGAGACGCCTATAGAGAGCTTTGGTATAGGAAAATCCAAAATGTTTTCCATCAATTGATTTTGCTGGAGTACGTTCCTGCCTAACGCGTTGAGTCAGTTTTAAAAAAGCCCATGCTTCATCCGCCTTTACTCCCTTTGGAAAGGTGTAGTGACGGAACGTATCCCAATATACGTATTTCTCCTGTGCACGACTGAAAATAGCTTCTACTTCTGATGAAGAGTAAAGCTTTGAAAAGATTTTGGAACTCTTTTCTTGAAGTACTTTCTGCCAATCTGGTGGTTTCTGCAGCATGAAGATAAGTTACTACTAATTTACTACTAATTTAGCATAAATTAGTAGTAGCACAAGTAGCTACTAATTAGGCGAATATTAGTAAGTAATTAGTAGCTATACGCATTCATTAGGTTTTTACGTCACTATTTCGTCCTAGACGATTTTACAGAACCGATGGATTTAAATGAGTTCTATCGGATATACGTCAGTTGCCGGCTCTTCATATGGATGCGTCTCTTTAATAGCCCCAAGGACGGCCTGTAGTTTGTCTCCAGAACAAACGGTCTCAATTCGGTCTTCTGTCACTTCTTCAAGCTTCCCAACTTCTCCGATTGTAGGGCTTGCTCCTTCCTCAGGCTTAAAGCGTCCGGTTCCTTTAAGGGTGAACGTGCAGTGCGAGTAGTTCCCAATCTTTCCCGCACCGGCGTTTCCTATCGCCTCGCGCAACTTTGTTGCATGACTCTCTGGGACGTATACAACAATCTTGTATCGCTTCTCCATGGCTATTTCTTTTCCTTCTTCGCTTTTTCTCTAGCGACCTTCCCTTCCGCAAGAGCCAGGAGCACAAAAAAGATAACGTTTACGTACGGTATGAGTCCAAGAATGAACCAGTGGGACGAATATCCTATGTCCCGAAGGCGCGCTACTGATGCTGCGCAGTAGACGAGAATCATGACAATGGCCACTGCAATGCCAACTGCCGCTATTGGAAGCTCAAGGAAGTCGCTGTTGAAGTCAGGGAGTAGGAAGATGATAAAGAATGGAGCAAAAATGACCGTGAAGCCGGCAAGCGCGGTAAGAATCACTACCTCCACATATCTACGGCGCCCGAGGCACTCCTTGAGTATCCAGTTCTGAAGCTGCTTCCAGCCCTCCTGTACGTCCCAGTCCATGGATACAGTTCTGCACGATAGAACCTAAAGAGTCAATGAGCGCCTTGTTTTTGGCCGTTATTGCTGATATCATCAGGACACCAGTGGCTGAGAAGATATACATCAACCGGGAGATACGCGCACCCGAGCTGCGCGTCATAGGCGCCGAGGGAGAGAACCTCGGCGTTCTCTCCTTATCCGACGCCCTCAAAGCTGCGGAGGCGGCCGGCCTCGATCTCATCGAGATCTCGCCAAACGCCAAGCCCCCCGTTGCGAAGGTTACAGATTATGGTAAATTCCAATACGAGCTGAAGAAAAAGGAGGGGGCCGCTCGGGCGAAGGCTAAGGTCTCGGAAACTAAGGAGGTCCAGATCAAGGTCGGCACTGGTGAGAATGATATGCGGCTCAAAGCCAATAAGGCGGCCGAGTGGCTCGGAGACGGCCACCGAGTCCGAGCCGAACTCTTCCTCAAGGGCCGATACAAGGGTATGGATGAGGCGTTCCTCAAAAGCCGCCTCGAGAAGTTTATACTCCTCATCCCCTATCCGTACAGGATAGCTGAGCCGGTCGCTCGCGCTCCCAAGGGCTTCGCAGCCATCCTCGAGCGAGACCCCAAAGCAGCTGCAAAGCCCCTGAAAGAATCTAGTGAGACACCGGCAGTTCCGGAAACAACTTAATTATGAAAACCAACAAGTCATACACGAAGCGCATACGCGTCACAAAGAAAGGAAAGCTGGTTGCTCGCGCACCCGGTCAGGACCACTTTAATGCCAAGGAGCGCGGGCGCACCAAGGGGGTTAAGAAGCGCGGGCAGACACTCATGAACGTACCGAAGGCAATCCGCCGGAGGTTCCTCTCAACGGTAAGCAAGTAATCAATTTAAATAGTCACGTATGGCACGAGTAAAAGGAGGCATCATAGCTGCAAAGCGCCGCAGGAACGTATTGAAGCGCGCGAAGGGATTCCGTCACGGACGGAGCACGAAGGAACGCCTTGCAAAGGAGTCTTTGGTGCACGCCGGCAAGAACGCCTTCAACCACCGCAAAGATAAGAAGACCGACTTTAGGCAGCTCTGGATCGTACGCCTGAACGCTGCTATCCGCGAGAACGGATACCAGTCATACAGCACGTTCATCAACGCGCTCAAGAAGAAGGGCTTTGGACTCGACCGCAAGGTCCTCTCAGAGATGGCCCAGAAGCATCCTGAGTCATTCACGCGGGTTGCGAAGCAGGTGCAGGGTTAACCTCCTCAATACAAAAACCGCCCTGCAAACCAAGGCGGTTTTTGTATTACTTATATCTTATAGAAGACTGTGTGACTTCAATTTTGCCGTCAACGTACGCTTTTATAAAGAGTCTCAAGACTGCTGAAAGAGTAGTTCCCTCCTTTCGAGCTTTCTTCATAGCAAGTTCCTTGAGCTTAGAGTCAATCGTAAACGATACCTGCGTCGTCATGTACTTAAAACATATATCTAGACTACATGAGCGTCAAGGCCGCATTATCAAAAGCTGCAAAGATTCTAACGAATTTCTTTAGCTCCTCCCTTCGTAATCTCCCACCTCTGCTCTGCCGTCGGCACTATTGCCTTCACTCCAAGGAAGTCGTGTATGCGCTGCGCAAGAAAGCGCGCACTGGCTGGTTCACCAAGTGCAGCAAAGATGGTCTTTGCTCGAGGAAGAGTTTTCTCTGCAAATGCGAGGAGTCCGTTCCGATCTGCGTGAGCGGACCACCCGGTGAACGTTCCAACCTTTGCTCGTACCGGAACAGTGCGCCCATTCACCCGTATGGAGTGGGCTCCGTCCTGAAGCATGCGCCCCGGACTTCCCGGTGCCTGGTATCCCACGATCATAAGCGTGGTGTTCGGATTAGGAAGATACTTCTCCTCCCAACGAGCAATGCGTCCGCCATGAGACATACCGGCCCCTGCGATGATGATCTTTGGACCGCGCGTGTTCTCGATCTCTTCCGATTCGCTTCTTGAAGGGGTCTGTGTCAGGAACGGAAAACGGAAGATGTCATGCTCTCGGTGGAGTTCGTCCTCAACTGCGTCCTTGAAGTATTTCTCTCCCCACTTGGCGTATACGTTCGTAACTTTTATTGCGAGAGGTGAGTCGAGGAATACCGGGATCTTCGGTATCTCCCCGGCTTCCATAAAGTTCGAGATCTCGTACAGCATGAGCTGTGTACGTTCTATGGAAAAAGCAGGAATGAGTATCGTCCCTCCCCGCGCAATGGCCGCTTTCAGAGCCTTTCTCATCTCATCCACTCTTCCCTCCTGGGGGTTTACCCTATCGCCATACACGCTCTCCATGACGAGCACGTCAGCGTCAGGTATGGGTTCGGGATCGGGAAGAAAGGGAGACGGGGCGTTTCCAATATCGCCTGTGATAGCGAGTGTCGTGTCGTCTTCGGCCTTGATACGTACGCTTGCGGACCCGAGTATGTGCCCAGTCTGGCGAAGCACGCAAGAAAGTCCAGGTGCAGCTTCCCACTCCTCTCCGTACTCGACGGTCTTCACACGGGACATGAGGGCTTCTACATCATTCTCGTTGTATAAAGGCTCACTCTGCCTGCGTCGCGCTTCTTGGAAGAGAATGCGTGCGGAATCAAGAAGGATGAGGACCATGAGATCACGTGTCGGAGGAGTGCAGTACACGCTTCCTTTAAAGCCCTCGCGAATCAGTTTCGGCGCCCGCCCTATGTGGTCAAGATGTGAGTGCGTAATGATAAGTGCGTCTATAGAGAACACATCATACGGAAATGGGTCGTACATGCACTCTTGGCAATAGTCCTGGCCCTGCTCAATGCCGCAGTCAACAAGAATCTTCCCCTTCTCTCCCTCAACCAGGAAGTTTGAGCCGGTAACGGTCTCTGCACCACCATGAAAAGTGAGAGTCAGCGCCATATGGTGAGTCGCGCAGCTACATACGCAAGCACGATGCCGAGCACGTCCATGAGAAGATCAAGTGAGGTATCGAAGAGAAAGTTCTTCTCGCGTTCGACATTTATGAGAAGTTCAAAAAACTCCCAGCCGACGGCTCCAGCGACAACTATCAAAAGAAAAGTCTTCGGTCTAAAATTCTTCAACACTCCGACGACTGCAGTTGCCATGAAGGCCCCGCCCAGGAAGTGGACCGGCACATCAAGCCAGGGAAAGTACCAGTACCAATAGTGCAGAAGAGCGTAGAGGTGTACACCCGCAAGCAGGGACGCAAGCACGAGCGCAGCAAGGAGCCAGACGAGACGCATGTGTTCCTAGCGTACCATGCACGCAAAAGGCCGATCTTGTGGGATCGGCCTGTTGTGTGAGCCGCCTTCGGGTAGCAACTTTATATGCCACGTGGGTTTCCGCACGGCGCGGGTGGAGCAAGGCTCGCCACGCCTGGATATAAGAATCCCTGATGAGAATTAAGTTGACTTTTGAAGTACGGCTCTAAGAAAAGTATACACCCTTAGTCGAGGATGCCGTCCATGTTGACATCGTAGATTATGCCTTCCTGTACAAGGCGGTAGTCAACAAGCTCACTTGGGTTAAACCAATGAGCTATTTCCTTGTTCGCTTCATCAACAGAGCCTGAAGCGTGGATGACGTTACGAATTGCTCTGTTGTCCATGTCCGACATCTGGTATGAGTCGAGGACAAAGTCACCACGAATGGTACCAACGTCTGAGGTGAGGGGTTCGGTCCCGCCAGTGAGCTTGCGGATGATCTTAATAGCATGTGCGCCCTGCCACACCATGAAGATTGCGGGGCCCGAGGTCATGTACGTCCTGAGATTCTGAAGAATAACGCCCGTGATCTCCTGCGGATCCTCGGACGGAGGCTGCATTCCCTTTGAACGATAGCTTTCAATGGTCTTTTCTCCTGTTATGCGCCGCCACTCAGGATCGAGGGTGTAGTGCTGTTCGATCTTGTCAGCAGTAGGAACTAGTATCTTTATGCCGACCAACTTGAGGCCAACACTTTCATAGCGCTTGATGACCTCGCCGATGAGGCCACGCTGGACACCGTCCGGCTTTACGATGACGAGCGTACGTTCGGTGCTTGGATGAGAGGTAGACATGACTTTAAAGTAAAAAATCGCCAGTGGCGCTTGTATGAAGGGAGTATAGCAGAAAAGGCGGAGCTGGGAAGCGGCTCCACCTTTTCTTGATAGCTTATTGGGTTCCGCTTCCGGTATCCCCGCCTCCCCCACCTACGTCAGGCGTAGGGACCGTTACATCGATGTTGGTGTCTCCTCCTCCACCCCCGCCGATGAAACCTCTTCCCCAAAGAAGAAATGCTCCTACCAGGACAACGAGAAGAATGATTACTGCGACCGCCCAGCCACCTCCTCCCTCATCACTCCCGCTGGGCATGTTTACGATAGTTGCCATATAGAGTTCAGTCGTTAGTTCAATTACTGCCTAGTAACCAAGACAGTATCGAACTCTTCTCCTGAAGAGCTTATGAACTCCTTTGTGTAAGGATAGTGGTTCCTTCTTCCTCTATCAATATTGAGTGCTCGAAATGTGCGCTTCGGGAGCCGTCCCGCGTGCGATACGTGTACCCGTCGTTATCAATCATCACACTCGCCTTCCCGGCATTTGCTATGGGCTCAAGGGCAAGCACCATACCCGGCACTATCTCGGGTCCAGTTCCTGGATGCCCGTCATTGGCTATCCAGGGCTCCTCATGCACGCTTCGGCCGACACCATGCCCTCCTAGCACTTTTACGACTGAGAAGCCTGTATTTCTGAATGCCTGTCCTGTTGCGTATGAAATGTCCCCGATGCGGTTGCCGGGACGCGCGGCTTCGATGGCGCGGTCAAGCGCCGTACGCGTAGCATCGATGAGTTTTCTCGAGGTTCCGTCTATGCTTCCCACGGGCACGCTAACTGCAGCATCTACCACAAAGCCTTTATGGATAAGTCCGAGGTCAAGAGCAACGATGTCTCCCTCCTTGAGCACCCGGTCTCCAGGAATGCCGTGCACAACCTCGTCGTTCACTGAGACGCAGAGAGACGCGGGAAACGGATATCGTGCGCCGTCAGGGGTATATCCCTTAAATGCAGAAGTATCTCCTCCTTCGCGTATAAGCCTTTCCGCGAGTTCGTCGAGCTCGCGAGTTGTGATACCGGGACGCACAGCCTCCTCAGCAATTCGAAGCACCTCTCCAAGCCGTTTCCCCGCTTCTATGAAGCCCTCTCGTTCTTCGGCAGTCTTTACAATCATTTCTTCAAAGCAGCTTCGATCGAAGCTGCGACCTCCTCGGGCGATACCTCTCCGTCTATGTCCGTTACAAACCCGCACTTCCTGAAGTACTCGATGGCGGGCGCGGTCTGTTGATCAAACTGTGTGATACGCTCGCGTACGTTCGTTTCTGAATCGCTGTCTGGGCGGTGTTCGACCTTTGCACGCTCCGCCATGCGCCTTATAACTTCTCCTTCCGATACCTGGAGGTTCACTACCACAAGGTTACGCTCAAGCCAGGAAATGATCTCACAGAAGTGCTTTGCCTGGCTCTCAGTGCGCCCGAAGCCTTCAAGCACTACTCCCACGTACGGCTCAAGATCGAGAAGAGCTTGTTCAAGAAGATAGTCTGCGAACCAGTCAGGAAGAAGAGTTCCCTTGTCATACATCTCACGCACACGAGGGGAGAAGGGCTCATTCCCGTCGCGTATCTGCTTGATACGATCACCGGTCGACAAGCGCGTCCAGCCGAGGCGTTGCGCGATTATTTTGGCTTGAGTACCTTTGCCAGAGCCGGGGCGACCGATTATTAAAATGGTGTCGATGAATTGCATGGTGGTTATGTATTTGAAATGGCTTCTGATATCACGGCTTCAAACGCTTGGTCCGCTTTTTCTCGCTCCCCTGTCCTGTTCTCGATTATGAGATCGGCTTCGGGCATAAAGGTAACTTCATCATCGTACCGCTCCTTACGGCGTGCAAGCTCCTCTTCGCTCATGTGGTCGCGCTTTATGGCCCGGTCCTTAAGCTCTTCCCAGGGTCCTGCGTTGATGAAGATGGTGATGAGGTCCTCTTTCGGTAGAAGTTGTTTCACTTGACGCACTCCCTGAACCTCCATCTCCTTGATAACGACCTTTCCTTTGGTAAGGCAGTCTTCGAGGTCCTGCTTGCGGGTGCCGTAGTAGTTATCGCTGAACGTCGCCCGTTCAAGAAATTCATCCCGTTCGATCATGGCTTTGAACTCGTCTAGTGAAATGAAGCGGTAGTGGCTTCCTTCGACATGATCAGGCCTCTTTGGGCGGCTCGTGTACGAAGGAAGGATGCCGAGGTCCGGAAAGTGCTCGCTTGCGTGACGAATAAGGGAGCCCTTGCCGCTCCCCATGGGACCAATAACTATTATGAGCTTCCCGCGCGCCATGATGAGTCTCTACTCTACCACGGCTTGTTTGTTGGATAAACTACGCAATCAATGAGAATTGAACTAGTACTCCCTCAGCGTCACCTGTGCCTCTATCTTCCTAATAAGGTCAATAAGCACCTGGACTGCAATAAGGAGAGCCGTACCGCCGATAAGGAGAGCAGTGATGCCCGTAATCCCTTGGATTATGAAAGGTATGACCGCAACCAGGCCGAGGAACACGGCTCCAGGAAGCGTAATGCGGTTCACGACAGAGGCGATATAGTTCTCAGTCTCACGACCAGGACGCACACCTGGAATAAAGGCTCCCGACTTCTGGAGGTTGTCAGCAACGCGCTTCGGTTCGAAGGTGATACCGGTATAGAAGAAGGTGAACATGACGACGAGAAGGAAGTATGCGGCTGCGTATGCCCACAGGTTTGCTGCAAACGCCGCGTACCATGCAGACGCAGTTGTCACCCATGAGATACCGGCAGCCGAAAGGCCTGCAAGTATCATCTGCGGAAGGAGGAGGAGCGAGAGCGCGAAGATGAGCGGGATAACACCAGCCTGAAGGAGGCGTATTGGAAGATATGTGTTCCCTCCTTGGCCGCGTACCTGGCGGGCATACGCGATGGGCACCGAGCGTTCCGACTCCGACACCACAACCACTGCCCACGTCACAAGAAGCGCAGCTACAGTAAAGGCGAGGTATGTCGGAATGGATGCTGCGGTTGCAGTGAAGAGAAGCTGCGAGATGCCGGCAGGTACTGCGGCTATGATGCCGGAGAAGATGAGGAGTGAGACACCGTTCCCGATACCGAACTCAGTGATAAGCTCGCCGATCCACATGAGGAGCATGGAGCCTGCAGCAACGAGGAAGACGTTCAGCGCAAACGCGAACGGCGTGAGCGTAACAAGAATGCCCTGCGTCTCAAGAAGGGAAAGGAACGCAACTCCCTGAAGAATGGCGATCGGGATAGTGATCATGCGAGAGATGGAGATGAACTGTGTGCGTCCTGCTTCCCCTTCTTCCTGATACATGGCCTTCACCTTTGGGAAGATGACGGTCATAAGCTGCATGAAAATGGACGCCGTGATGTATGGTCCCACGCCAAGAAGTACGAGCGAGATATTCGAGAAGCCACCTCCCGAGAAGATATTCAAAAGACCGAGGAACTGGTTCCCCGCAAAGAACTGATCAAGCGCGATCTTGTTCACTCCTGGTATCGGAATGGCCGCAAGGAAGCGGAAAAGCGCAATAGCGCCGACCAGAAAGAGGATCCGGTTCCGGAGAGCCTCGTCTGCGAAGATAATCTTCAATTTCCGGAAGAATTCTCCGAGCATATTAGGATTGTGTGACTGAGCCGCCGGCCTTTTCAATGGCTTCTTTCGCGTTAGTTGATGCAAAGCAATCAACGCACGCAAGCTTCTTCGTGATCGTGCCGGTGCCGAGAAGCTTCACCGGAAGTATGTACCCTCCACGACTCCCTACGAGGCCCTTCTCGCGAAGCGTGAGTGGAGAGACTGTGTCGCCTGCATTGAAGAACTTTTCAAGGGCGGCGAGGTTCACCGGAGAGTAGATGACCTGCGGGCGCACGGTGCGCGAGCGGTTCTTACCGAATCCGCGGCGCTTCGGAAGCTTCTTCAAGATATCGCGCATCTCAGGACGCTTTTTGTGTCCTGCGCGCGCGTTCTGGCCCTTCATACCACGGCCGGAAGTCTTTCCACGCTTTCCTCCACGTCCGACGCGAGGAGTCGTAATGCGTTTGGTCTTTGGTTTAAGGGTATTGGTCTGCATATAAATTTAGGCGCTCTTGAGAGACTTCAGAGCTTCAACGGTTGCGCGCGCAATCGTGAGCTTATTCTTCGTGCGGGTCTGGATCTTTGCGACAACGTCAGTCACACCTGCGTACTCAAGCACGCTGCGCATTGCGCTTCCGGCAACAAGACCACGGCCCGGACTGGGAATGATCTCAACGGTCGAAGACGCATACTTAGCGCGCACGTCGTGCCTAATCGAGCGGGACTTCGTGAGCGGGATGGTGACGAGTGCCTTCTTTGCAGAGCGAACTGCTTTGTCGATAGCAAGTGCGGTGTCAGCTCCCTTTCCAAGGCCAACCCCTACGCGCCCCTTCTTGTCGCCAATGACAACCGTGACGCTAAAGGAGAAACGGCGACCTCCGGCCATAACGCGGGCAACGCGACGCACATCAAGCGTCAACTGATCGAACTCACTCCTTTCGCGGGGCGTGCGCTCGCGGGGACGTCCCCGTCCGCGCATGCCACCACGGTCTCCACGTCCGCGCTGCGGGGGGCGCTCTTCCGGAGCTTTCTCGGGAGTAGCTTCAACGGCAGGCGCGTCAGCGACCGGAGCTTCGGTCTTCTCAATGTCGGTATCGGTTACGGTAGTTGTATCAGTCATGTATTAGAAAGTGAGTCCGCCCTCTCGTGCTGCATCTGCGAGCGAGCGCACCTGTGCAGCGTACGAGTATCCTCCGCGATCAAAGACCACTGCAGACACTCCGGCCTTCTTTCCGCGCTCGGCAATTGCTTTCCCGACGGCAGCAGCCTGTAGGGACTGCGCTCCCGGGAACTCGCGACCGTGCGCCTGTGCAAGAGTCTTCCCTACGTTGTCGTCTATAAGCTGCGCGGACACGAAACGATTAGAGCGGTATATCGCAAGGCGAGGGCGCTCGGCCGTTCCCGAGATCTTAGAGCGTACGCGCGCATGGCGACGATCGCGCAGGTTCTTCTTGCTAGTTCCAAGTATTGCCATACGCTATACAGCCTTCTTGCCCTGCTTGCGGCGGACAACCTCGCCCTCGTACGCAATGCCCTTGCCGAGATACGGCTCAGGGCGCTTCACGTCGCGAATCTCCGCTGCAAACTGTCCAACAGCCTGCTTGTCAGCGCCGGTGATGGTGATGATGTTCTTCTCGGCAGTTGCCGTGAGACCCTCGGGAACGGTGAGTGTTACTTGATGCGAGAAGCCAACGTTAAAGACGAGGTCTTTGCCTCGAAGTTCTACCTTGTATCCGACTCCCTTAAGAATAAGGACCTTCTTCCAAGGAGTTTCAACACCCGAAACCATCGCGCGTACGTGCGCTGCAAATGTACCGGTGAGAGAACGGGCGAGCTTTGAGTTGTTCTTGGGAGTGACCATGACACCCTCCGGAGTCACGTCTATGGAAATGCTCGGGTGTATAGAGCGCGCAAGCGTCTCCTTGCCGCCTTTGACGGTGAGCGTGCTGTTTGCAGTATCGACTGATACTTTCGCAGGAACAACGATGGGCTTTTTAGCGAGGCGGGACATATGCGTTACCAGATCTTAAAAAGGTCCTCTCCTCCGGCGCGCACCTTGCGTGCTTCCGAGTCAGAAAGCACGCCCTTCGGAGTGGAAATGATACGCGCTCCCTCTCCCTGCTTCACTGAGTGCGCTTCACGAGTGGATACATACAGGCGTCGACCGGGCTTGGATGTGCGCTTCACACCGCGGATCTTGTGCTGTCCGCGCTCATCGTACGCAAGTGTTACCTCCATGGTTGCAGGCATCTTCTTAGACACTTCTACGCGCTCAACAAAGCCGAGATCCTTCAACTTGTTCGCAATCTCTTCGATGTGCTTGGAGTGCGGCAAGGAAACGCTCTTGGAGTTGATGGCTCCGGCGTTCTTCAAGCGAATTATGAAATCTCCTACCCGGTCCGTTACCATGATGCTTTCTTTACGCCAGGGATCTTCCCTTCGCGTGCGAGTTCCCTGAACTTGATGCGGGAGAGTCCAAAGGCACGGAGATACCCGCGGCTCCGGCCGGTCACGGCACAACGGCTCTTGATGCGGGTCGGGGAGGAGTTCCTAGGAAGCTTCTGAAGGCCCACAGAGTCACCGGCAGCCTTAAGAGCCGCGCGCTTCTCAGCGAAGCGAGCGACGAGCCTTTCCTTTTTCAGGTTACGGGCGAGTTGTGAGGCTTTGGCCATATATACGAAAAAAAGCGCCCCGAGGGAGCGTGCAAGTAATGTATCAGTAAGGAAATACGGTGTCAAACAGCGGAATGAGACCCCGATATTGATTTGAGGTTTCTTAATTAAGACCTTTCTTTCTAAGCCATCTAGTTTGTAGCTCGTCAATAGTTTTTGTGGTATACCCCAAGTCAGATGCTCTATACAACAAGCGGAGAATTGCGATGGAAAACCCATTCAAAGAGATCCTTCCGATTGACGCTCTTCGCTCCACTATCGAGCAGGCCGTTCAGTCGCACAGGGTCGTAGTGATTCAGACAAAGACCGGCTCTGGAAAGAGTACGCGCGTACCGCAATATCTTTTGCAGTTCGCAGATCGCGTCGTGGTTACTCAACCACGACGCATCGCTGCGGCAACAATTGCGAAACGGGTTGCGGAAGAAATGGATGTAGAACTCGGCACGACAGTGGGATACCGAACCGGGACTGGATCTAAAGCTACGGACAATACCCGTCTTCTCTACTGCACCGACGGTCTTGAGGTCTTACGACAGCTTTTTGATGGCGAGACGCGTGAAAACGCGATTGTCGTCATCGACGAAGCACATGAGTGGAGCCTTAATCTGGAGCTGCTCATCGCATGGTTCAAATATCGTATGGACCAGGGACTGAACATACGCCTAGTGATCCTCTCTGCGACTATCGAGGCGAAACTTCTTACGTCGTACTTCGATGACGTCGAGGTAATATCGGCGGCCGGCCATACCTTCTCCATTACCGATATCTCATCTAAAGGTGGGGTTGTTGAATCGGCAAGGATGCTTCTCGACCAAGAATGCAACGTTCTCGTATTTATGCCTGGGAAGGTTGAGATACGTAGGGTCGTTGCACGCCTTCGAAAAGAAAGGCCGAGAGCGATTGTTCTGCCCCTTTACGCAGATCTGTCTTTGGAGGAGCAGGAGGCCTGTTTTGCGTCGTATGACTTCCCTAAGTGCGTCGTAGCAACTAACGTCGCGCAAACTTCTATCACCATTCCGGATATCGATGCGGTTGTTGATAGCGGTATTGAGCGGCGACCTGAGATGGTGGACTGTGTTGAGGGCCTATACGTACGTCCGATTTCCTTGGCCGACCGCGAACAGCGGCGCGGGCGCGGGGGTCGGGTCCGGCCCGGAGTCTATGTCGACTGCTGTCCTACTCCTATCGCCGAGCGTAGGATGTTTTCTCTTCCTGCGATTCGGACTCAGGGGCTGGAAGGACTGGTGCTGCAACTGGCATACGCAGGTCTTGCTCCTGAAGATCTCGTTTTCTTCCACCGTCCTGAGCCTGATCGCATTGACTCAGCACGACGTACGCTGCAAAAGCTGCGCTGCCTTGATGCAAGCAATCAGGTTACGGAAATTGGAAGAAGAGTCGCGTCCATCCCCCTTAGCGTACGTTATGCACGTATGGTAGTTGAGACGTATGAGGAAGAGGGCGGACACAATTATGTCGATACTGACACACTCATGCTGGCCGTTATTCTTGAAGAAGGCGGCGTTTTAACCGGCAAGAGCGATGCCTGGAAGGAGCGTGCGCCGGTATTCCCACCTGGGGGTGATTCCGACGCATATGCTGAACTTGCAGCGTTCCGGGCGGCACGTTCAATGTCGGATGTCGTCCGTGAACGTTTTGGGATTGACGATCTGGCGTGCGAACGGGTCTTGGATAGTTACCGTCGGGTCCGTCGAGGTCTGCGTAACCGCGGCTTACACCTGCACAGGGCGCAGTCTAATGTGTTACAACGCGCCGTTGCTGCAGGGCTCGCTGATCAAGTCTACCAACGATCGCTCGTTGGAAAGGCGTATAAGCGAGTTGGGAGCACTAGTACGCCTCGCCACCTCCCCTCGACTTCTGTGGTTAAGGATGCCACTTTAATTGTCGGGATGCCGTGGAGCTTCCAGGTTATGACGGGGCTCGGGCCACAAACGAAGCGGTTCATACGCGCCGCAACTGAAGTGACTCCAGAATTGCTCCGCAGAGTTTCTGGATAAAAAACGGGCCGCAACTCTCAGAGTTGCGGCCCTCTTTCTATTCGACAGCGACAGTCTTGCCGGCAAGTTTCTCAAGCTCGGCAATACGATCGTATTCCTCAAATAAGCTTTCGTAATCCATATCAATGCCGTTGAGCTGGAGTTTCTCCCAGCACGTAGCAATGATCTGGCGGATGCGCTCCCGAGTCATGTCGTACTTATCACCCATATGTTCAAGAGTGCGCTTCTTGAACGAACCATTAAGGCCGTGAAGTTCTACAAAGATTTCGCGATCCCGTTCCGAGATTCTTTCGTTGTTGTAGAGAGCTTCAGTAAGACAATTGACGCGTTCGCATGCTTCGTCAAGCTCTTCCCGTGCAAGCATGATGGTCTCAGCTGACACGAATGACTTGTCTGCAAGCAGCTCATGCCAACCAGCTTCCGCATCAAAGCGGCCGCCCGTCTCTCGTGTGTCTAAGGGGGCATCGATGGACATAACGGACGACATACGCATAACCTTGAACAGGTACTTAACTATGCTTGGTTCAAGTTCTGTCGCAGCAGCAATCTCATGGACCGTGGGAGGTCTAATCTCCCTAGCTGCGATTATGGCCATAGCTCGCCGCACTTTTGTTAACTTTTCTTGCAGATGGACCGGGATTCGAATCAAGTCTCCCTTATCGAGAATGGCTCGGGTTATCGCTTGCCGAATCCACCACGTCGCGTACGTCGAGAATGAGAAGCCTTTTGTGTAATCGAACTTCTCAATCGCAGTCATGAGCCCAATCACACCTTCCTGTACAAGGTCGGCGAGTTCGAGCTTCGACCAGATATAACGTGATGCGACCTTGCGAACGAGACGAAGGTTGTGAGATACGAGAAGATTGCGAGCCTCTTGGTCATCCTCGTCGCGCACCCGTCGTGTAAGCGCTATTTGCTCCTCAAATTTAAGGAGTTTGTGACGACGCATATGCTGGGTCAAGAGAGCTATTGGATCTGAGGGCTGGCTTGGCATCGCTGCATAAACCCGTTCGTCTTCCGTTAGCGCATCCTCCACGCGCATGTCTCGCTTCTTAAGCGCGGGCTTGAGTTCGATAACCGTAGCCGGACCATCTGCTTTTTTTGGCAGAGGCTCCCGGCCCTTAAGCGCTTCTCTTACTTCAGCAAGCGCTTTCTCGATACGGCTTGTCGCACTTGCCGACTTCCCGAGCGCTTCGCTCAGGCGTTTCTTGAAGTCTGCTGAATCGTGTGAGTCAAGGTCGGAGATGGTTGCCACTCCGATCGACCACAATTGCATCAATGTCGCGCCCGAAAGGCCCAGGGTTTCGATAGCATCGTCACCCGTGCTTTCAAGTGCGGCAGATGTTGGTGTCACGGCGTGCATACGCACCTCCATTGCCTAATGTGAATGTTCTACCTGTTAGAGAGATACCATGCCGAAGATACATTGACAATAAGTCACTTTTCTATAAGAATCCCGACAGACTCTAGTTCCATGATATTCAGTTTCTAGGAGAACAAACCGTGACCGATATCTCGATCAAGGGAGCTGGTGAGACTTCAGTGTTTTGCCAAATCACGGGCCGAGAGATTGGCCCTGAATCATGCTCAAGAACTCAAGGTCAAGCCGGCTGCTTCGGCTGTGCCGCCTCGACGCGCATATGTGAAGAATGCAACAAGAACTTTGTTGTTGTCGCAGCGACGGGTACTTGCTCCGAATGCACGACTCGGCTTGTGAAAGCCGAGAAGCGTACTGCCGGCTTAAAGCAGGACTGGCCAAATCAGATTAAGTGCCAATCCCTCAAGCGTTCAATAACATGGACGATGTGCAGGGGTCTTGAAGGACAGGAGTCCTGCAGGGGGTGTGCTTCCCCCTATCGGACCTGTGAAAACTGCAAGGAGAAACCCGTTAGATTCCCACTTTACGGACTTTGCTTCGGCTGCACCGTGCAACAACTTGGGGAAGGATGGGAATCCGGCATGCCGGACCGCCCCGTTGCGACCCCACATCTGCAAGTCGTTACGAACGTGTCCTCAACAGAACCGGGAGGCGAAGTTGCAGGGATACAGACCATCGCTCGAGATTTTCGGCGCGTCCCGCTCAATCAGATTCGGGAACCTGAACTTCTCCTGCGAGAAGTCCAGGAGGATGATGAGCTTGATAGCCTCGGCGAATCCATGCTCAATGATGGGATGATCTATCCCGTCATTCTCGAACAAGTCGAAGAAGATACGTTTGAGGTCGTCATCGGCTCCAGGCGCGTCCGAGCGGCGAAGCATCAAGAAGCTCTCGATATCCCTGCATTCATCTTCGAGCCGCAGAGTCCGCTTACCAAGCTGATCCTGATGCTCGCAGAGAACCTACATCGTGTGGATCTCGATCCATTCGAGGAAGGCCGAGTCTTTCTTAGACTCATGCGAGAATATAGTCTTGGGACTACGGAAGTAGCAGAAAGGGTACGACGCCCTACGTCCTATGTGACTGAACGCGTTCAACTCCTTTCCCTACCTACGGAAATCCAGCAGCTTGTGGCCAATCGGGTGTTGGCCTTCAAAAAAGCCGTGCTTCTTGCTCGACTTCCCTCTGAAGAGCTGCAGACCGTATTTGCTCAGGAGTCGGTGGCACACGCTCTTGAGCCGGCTGAACTGCGGCGACGCATAAGCATGGAGCTTGGTACGACCCGCGATAGTAGTCGTGCCACGTCTACTAACGTTACGTTTCCGAAGCTGACCGCTAAAGTTGAGGGATATACCGTGTGGCTTAAAGGCGTTCAAAATCGTTTAGATTCGGAGAGCGCAAGCCCCAAAAATCGACAAATGGCCATTAAGGCTTTGGATAACCTATGGCTCCAAGTCAAAGAAATGCGTCAACACATCGAACCTCCGGTGCTGCCTTCCCACTCCATCAGACCGACTCGGGGAGATGGCCGTAGGAAAAGATGGTCTTCGTCATAGAATTCTTCTAAGAGAACGAGTTGTACAAAAATAAGGCCTGCCATGGCAACATGGCAGGCCTCTTTTGTTTTGGTATTCGCTACGGCTAACCCGCAGACAGACGAGGTGGCCGAGAGCTCTTCTTCTCGTCCGTGGACTGAGGTGACGGGTCGCGCAGAAGCGCAGTCTCAGCCCTCGCAAGGCTCTGGCGGACGAGGGCGACCTGCTTGCGCAGCATTTCCCGATCCTTTAAGCCCTTTTCGTTCCCGCCGAGTTCATCGAAGTCGAAGCCTTCCAGATCCTCGTAGACCGTGACCAGCGAGGATGAGAGACGCTTGAAGGTCGTGGCTTTGCGTTCGCTGCTCTCGGAGTTCCCGCCTCTCTTTTTCGCAATGTGCTGTTGAAGCCTGCCGCGAAGCTGGTTGGCCGACAGGCCGAGACGTTGGGCGAGCATGGCACCATGGATCTTCTTGTCATCACCTTCGACTTCGAGCAGAACCCGAGCTTGAGCGACGTTGAGTTCCCGCGACTCGAGCAGGTCCTGAACTTCCTTCGGGAGCGTCAGTAGCTCGAGGGCCTGATACACATACTGATCAGGTTTGCCGATCTTGCGCGCCGCTGCGGCTTTGTTGCCCTCGTAAACTTCTACAAGAGACAGGATAGACCGAGCCTCGTCCATCGGCGTGAGGTCGTCACGCTGAAGGTTCTCAATGAGCGCGATCTCCCGAGCCTCCTCATCGGAAAGATCTTCGATCAGGCTGCGTATGGCACTGATGCCAGCCTTGCGACTTGCACGCCACCGGCGCTCGCCCATCACCAGCTCATACGGCATTGCCTTGCCTTCCACCGGACGAACAGTGATGGGCTGCAGAACGCCTTTTTCCTTGATCGAAGCAGCCAGCTCATCGAGCTTAACCTCATCGAAATAGGTGCGTGGTTGGTAGGGACTGGGGCTGATGTCGTCGATCGAGATCAGGACGACCTCGCCGGAATTGGTTTTATCCTCACTCATGCGAAATCTCCCTTTCAGAGATGTGGTGTACAACCATCAAGAATATAGCTATATCTCATACGTATTGTCAATGCATTATTGACATAAGCCATGAAATATCATTATATGCATCTGGCTGAGTTCATTGAAACTCTTACTCAAACCTTACGAGGTCTCAGATGGTCCAGAGAAAATGGAACGCTGAGATTGTCGTCTCAGCGTTAAACGACCTCCACGAAAGGGGGTCGAGGGTGAATTCGAGTTATGTGCAAAGGAACCACGCTGCACTCTATAGCGCAGGAGTACGGTACTTCGGCACATGGAAAGCCACCTTGGAAGCAGCGAAGCTCTCTCATGTTGTTCCGCAAAGAAATGCATGGAGTAAGGAGATAATCATTCAGAAAATCTCTGAACTTCACGCAAAAGAGGAGCAGCTGAATAATCATTACATTAAGCAGAACCATTCGATCCTGTATACAGTCTCTTGCCAATACTTCGGTAGCTGGAAAGCAGCTGTTGAGGCAGTAGGTATAAGTTACGATTCGGTTCGCCTCGCTACACACAGAAAGTGGTCTCGTGAAAGTGTGATAAAGGAAATCACTAGGCGCAGAGATAACGGTCTTAGCGTAAGCGGCACGGTAGTCCAGAAAGAAGACTCTGGACTATATGATGCCGCAGCTCTTCACTTTGGTCCGCGCAAAGCATGGGAGAATGCTCGCAAAGCCGCCGGGCTTCCCCATCGCGATCCGAAGGCTGGGATTATCTACGACAAGCAAGTTATCATAGATGCTCTCAGGAAATTGTACGAAGATGGTCATGACATTAACGCGGGTGCTTTCATCGGCAGTCCGCATATGAATCTTATGACTGCTGGAATACGGCTCTTCGGGTCTCACGACAACGCGCTTCTTGCCGCTGGTTTCGATCTGGACAAGATTCGCAAACACCGCAGATGGACCAAGACTAAAGTGCTCCATGAGATACGGAAGCTTGAAAGAGCTGGAGTACGTCTCAATTGGTGGACTATGGGCCAGACACACTCTGCACTCTGCGCTTCGGCGGTGCGCTTCTATGGAACCTGGGGCCAAGCCGTAGAGTCTGCCGGAATTAATTACCGGACGCATCTCCGTCAGTGGTCCTCCAAGGCGTTCCTGCGGCAGTTGGATCAAGATGAGTATGAGAAAACAATAAACAGCCGGGTAATTAGAAAGAAGAAAACCCGGAAAAACTAAGAGCTCTTGCGAAAGCAAAGGGCTCTTTCATTTGACATACGGGCTTATAAGTATCATATTCACATTGGATCAATTTAGGAGGTACCTATGGGCGCAGCAGCCCTCAAACAGAGCTTAGGCATAACCCTTAACGAATGGACGCTACTGGAACAGGCACTGACCCACAGGTCATATCTGAACGAAAACAGGCAATGGCCTCTTGAACATAACGAGAGGCTTGAATACCTAGGTGACGCTGTCTTGGAACTGGTCACCAGCGAGTACCTTTTCAGAAGGTATCCCGGGTTCCAAGAGGGAGAGCTTACGATACTCCGAGCTAGTCTTGTTCGGAATGAGGCACTGGCCGCTGTTGCTGGAAAGTTTGGCGTATGGGAATGCATGTACCTTTCCAAAGGCGAACGAAGATCAGAGGGTCGTGCCCGAGATAGGATTGTTGCCTGTGCAGTTGAAGCAATTATTGGCGCTATCTATCTTGACCAAGGATTGCAATCTGCACATTCGTTTGCCATGAAGCACATCTTACAGAATGTCGATGAAGCTTTGCTGCGGAAGAAGGATGCGAAATCGGAATTCCAAGAGAAAGCCCAAGCAAATGAGAGGATCACTCCCACCTATCAGGTGCTGGAAGAGAGTGGTAAGGATCATGCAAGGAATTTTATCGTTGGCGTGTTTCTGGGCTCGACCATGATTGCCACAGGCAACGGTCCAGCAAAGAGGCTCGCTGAGGAAGCAGCTGCAAACGAAGCCTTGAGAATCAAAGGCTGGAAATAGCGTGCACTCTACTACGGAACTATGAAGATAGTTCCGTTTCTTTATTTAAACTACTGTACGGTCCGCTACCCGTACTGGCGCACCACCCAGTTCAAGCTTTATTTATAGGATAAATGAGCTACGGCCTCCCGGGCCCTGTGCAGTTAGCCTGCGAATTCACCCCCTTTGTTTTAGGCACACACATATGGCGGACTGTTTAGCTCATTAATGCGAGCGCTTCGTTGGGTGTTTTCCCATTCAGTCCGCAGTGCTCAAGGTCATTGTAATCCCGGTTCCAGCGCTTGAGTTTCCGTTTGAGTTCAGGGAGCGATTGGAACGTGTTTCGGTCATACAAGGTCTCCTGATCACTGCGGTGGCTTCGTTCGACCGTACCGTTCTGCGCGGGCTTGCCCGGGTCGATGAGGAAGTGCGTGATGCCCTCGGACGCACAGAAGCGATCAAGCGCGTGCAGGGTCTTCACGGTCATACCGCTTCTTCTGTTGGTACCAAGGTACCGGTTCGTGAAAGTCGAATGGTTGTCGGTCTTCACGCCGGTGATGGGGTACGGGAAGCGAGCAATGACTTCCTTCAGGAAGTCGATGGAACGCGAGGTCGCTTCTTCGGGGTACACCGCGAGGTGTCGCCACCGGGTCGCACAGTCGATGGCGGTGTACTGGAAATACCGCCTGCCTGCGACGTGTCCCGGTACGTGCTTCACGTCGATCTCGATGAGCTCCCCGGGTTTTCTTGAGGCCTTCAGGTACTTGTACGACGTC
>DATDUD010000048.1:0-90513 GCA_036517735.1 Minisyncoccota bacterium
GGACAGAAGCTGAAGCCGAGACTCGTGCCGCTATAAGAACTGTTCACGTGATTCGGCACGCTTACGGTGTATACAAGTCTACACATGTCGCTCTGATTAATGCCGAGCGTTGAGATTAGGTAATTCTCAGCAACCCTTCTATTCTCCCCTATCGGCTCTTTGTTGATGACCACATTGAAGTACGAAGTCTCGGCTATATACACAATATGAAAAGGAGAATCGTCTTCTTCAATGGCTTCGGGGGGCTTATAACCTAAATCGTAGTAGCCGAGGTTTATTACATCTTCATGTACGTCCGAATTCTTCAAGAAGTCGTTGACCTCTATCTGTCCGTCTTGGGCGGCGAGCATGATCGCAGAACGGGTAGTTGGCTCATTCGTTCTTGGGTTAGCAATAGGAAACTCTATGGGTGGGGTAACTGCTGGCTCCTGTTTGTCTTGCTTCAAGTACCAAACTGCAAATAGAGCACCACTAAGCGCTGCAAGAGCAATTAAGATAAGAAGAAGTTTTTTCATATGCTCGTTCCTGGATGTCCGGGGTCATACTTATTTACACATGCTACTGCATTCGGATTCCAGTGTGTGCCATTCGGCTTCTTTCCGGTCCAGGGCTGATATCCGCGGTCGCGGAACATAAGCATGGCAGTTTGGAGGTTGCATGAAGCGTCATAGCACGACGTGCGCGTGGTGCACCTTCCCGCATGATACGCCTGATTGCTCCAGTTTCCAGGACGGGTTGTTATTTGAAACAGTCCGCATGCTCCCGTGGGGCTGACTTCCTTCCGGTCTCCACTGCTCTCAGTCATGGCTATGCACGACATTGCTTGAGCCTGACTTTCGGTGAGATTATATAGCCGTATAGAGCTTACGCTGCAGCCCGGGTTAGTCTCAGGGCACGGCGCTCGTGCTACTCCTACCTGCGACAACCCTCCCCCGCTTATAATATCTCGAATCAGATCAACTGTTCCTGTCGCGATTGGCACGGGTTCGCGCACTACGATACACATATCGTCTCTATTCGAAGACCAAATTGAGTTCCATGGCCCAAGTTTCGTATCTCCTGAGACGACGGCCGTCGGGTCATAGACTATCTTCATTATGAAGTCGACTCCAAGCCATGCTCCAAGAAGTATGAGGAGTCCAACTAGTGAACTTCCAATAACGTTTCTTCCCTGTTCACGCGCACCAGGATTCCCCCCACGGGTCATGAAGATGAAGGCGGCATATACAATCGCAAGCACCACGACAAGAATCGCAATACCGACTGCCGTGTTTATGACGTTCTGTAGCACTTTAAGAACACATCCCCAGTTAGGGGCGGAGGGAGAGGTTTGTCCTGTGTCTGATCCATCTGCCGCAATAACAGGTACACTTTTGCACTTACACTCGTCCGGAATGATCGGGTCGAACATCGAACCTTGACCCTGCGCGAGCGCGCTTAGCGGGGAGAGAAGCACTACTAAAAGAAAAAGGAGGGCCGGAAGGCGAAGACGCATATATACCCTCATTGTACGGCACGCAGAAGTAAGAAATTATGCTAAGGTGGGGACGAACGGGGCCTATAGTTTAGTGGTAAAATTTCGGTCTCCAAAACCGAAGTCCGAGGTTCGACTCCTCGTGGGCCCG
Organism: Minisyncoccota bacterium; assembly: GCA_036517735.1. Taxonomy (GTDB): domain Bacteria; phylum Patescibacteriota; class Minisyncoccia; order Phycocordibacterales; family Phycocordibacteraceae; genus C7867-001. The sequence goes on from DATDUD010000048.1 coordinate 1,626, forward strand.
CCACTTTAGAAATGACAGCACCCAACGAAGCGGGCGCTGTCGTTGGGCACTTGTTCCTCTAGCACGGGATGCAACTGCTTCTCTCGATCTGGATATATTCCCCCCTTCCGGATTCACCTTCGTGGTAAGTAGCCGCGTTGTGCTTACCGTTTTTGCGAAGAGCATCGCAAAGATCCGTTCTCCGCGGGAAGTACCCGTCCGGATTCTGTTCCTTGTCGAGGAAAAGAATGAAATCTATGGTTGCTGTTTGAGGCTGCTTCTCTTCCGCCTCGACCTCAATGCCGAGTAGGTCCGCTCGTATCTGTCTGGGTACCGGACCGCGCGGCACCTCGTTGATTTTAATCCTGCACATACGACCTCTCCATGAGAACCTCTGTCTTGAATATACTCCTGTGCATCTAGATATGCCTGTGGATAAAGAGAGAAGCCGCTCTCGAACGGCTTCTTCTTACTTCTTAACCTCCTTAAAAATCTCTCTCTTCCTGGTGCTCGGGTCGAACTTCTTAAGTTCAAGCTTCCGTTCCACCTTCTTCTTGTTCTTGCGCGTGAAGATCACGTGCCCAGAGGGGCTCTTCAGCTTTATTAGATTTACCTGCGACATGCCGCCAATCTAGCAGGATACAGGCTGCTATGCAACCACGAGCTTTCTGCGAGTACTACGCTTGGCTGATTTCCTCACGTCAAATGTGGGCTCTCCGTTCTTCATGGAAACCGTAACTGATCCCCCCTCCATGATGCCTTGGTCCACCATGAACGAGGCTATGGGCGTAAGGATCTTGTCCTGGATAGCGCGCTTCAGAGGGCGCGCGCCGTACTGCGGGCTGTATCCCACTTCTGCAAGCCACGCACGCACGTCCGGAGTGACCGTGAGCAAGATTCGTTTTGTAGCAAGACGCTCGATAACATCCTTCACCTGTATTTCAATAATGCTTGCAAGAGCGTCCTTCGAGAGGATGTCGAACATGACGATATCGTCAAGACGGTTCAGGAACTCTGGACGGAAGTGGTCCTTCAAGGATCCCATAACCTTTTCCTTTATGCGGTCGAATTCTGCATCTTCGCCCGAACTGAAGCCGATGGATGCAAGGCGGTCCATGAACTCTGCGCCGATGTTAGAAGTGAGGATAACGATAGTGTTCTTGAAGTTGACCTTTCTGCCTTTGCCGTCGGTCAAGTGGCCGCCATCAAGTACTTGGAGAAGAATGTTGAATACTTCAGGATGTGCCTTCTCGATCTCATCGAAAAGAACGACTGCGTACGGCCTGTGGCGGATGCGCTCAGTGAGAGAGCCCGACTCTTCGTATCCCACATATCCTGGAGGCGCACCAATAAGCTTTGATATGGAATGCCTCTCCATGAACTCTGACATGTCGACTCTGACAAGCGCGTTCGGATCGTTGAACATGAACTCAGCAAGACGCTTCGATAGCTCGGTCTTTCCGACTCCCGTGGGGCCAAGAAAGAGGAAGGAGCCAATGGGCCGGTTCGGGTCTGCGATGCCCACTCGTGAGCGCTTCACAGCGTCCGTAATGGTCTTGATAGCTGCGTCCTGGCCAACAACTGCCGTTTTGAGCTCTGCCTCCATGCGGGCGAGCTTCGCAGCCTCCTCCTCGATCATCTTTGCGACCGGTATGCCCGTCCAACGAGACACTACACCTGCGACCTCGTGATCGGTCACTTCCTCGTGAAGGATACGGCGCGATTTCTGAAGCAATTTAAGTCGCTTAGTCTTCGTCTCAAGATCCTTCTCCTCGGAGGGGATGCGGCCGTAGTGGATCTCTGCGGCACGAGTGAGATCGCCTGAAGCTTCCGCGCTTTCAGCTTCATTTCGAAGCTTCTCAAGGCTCTCCTTTATAGAACGTATGCCCTGAATGGTATCGCGCTCGTTCTTCCATTTGAGTTCGAGTTCGGAGGTCTTCTCGCGCAGATCCGCAACCTCCTTATCAATTGCCTTCACGCGTTCCTTCACTTCCTTTGCGTTCTCACTTCCTTCGTCCTTCTTCATGGCCTCCCTCTCTATCTCAAGCCGGCGTATTCTCCGGTCGGTTTCCTCAAGCAAAGGGGGCTTGTTCTCAAGCGCGATGCGTAGACCCGAAGCTGCTTCGTCGATGAGATCGACTGCCTTGTCCGGCAGGAACCTGTCGGTGATATAGCGCGATGAAAGCTCAACAGCAGCCACTATGGCGCTGTCGGTGATACGCACACCATGAAAGAGCTCGTACTTGTCGCGAAGTCCGCGGAGAATGGCGATAGCATCCTCGATGGGAGGTTCGTTCACGAAGATCGGTTGGAAGCGGCGAGTAAGCGCACCGTCTTTCTCAATATGCTGTTGGTATTCCTTTATAGTGGTAGCGCCGATCATGCGAATCTCACCGCGGGCAAGCGCAGGTTTCAGCATGTTTGAACCATCCATAGAGCCTTCGGCAGCTCCCGAACCAACAAGCGTATGGAGCTCGTCTACGAAAAGGATGACCTTCCCGTCTGCCTTTTCTACCTCCTTCATCACGTTTTTCATGCGCTCTTCGAACTCTCCACGGTACTTGGTACCAGCGATCATCATGCCGAGATCAAGCGAAAGAAGTTCCTTGCCTTTCAAGGATTCCGGAACGTCTCCTACAGCAAGACGCTGCGCAAGTCCCTCTGCAATGGCTGTCTTTCCGACACCGGCTTCTCCGATGAGAACCGGATTGTTCTTCGTGCGTCGTGAAAGTATCTGTATGACGCGGTTGATCTCCTGGTCGCGTCCGATGACCGGATCAAGGGCGTTGTCATGAGCAAGTTTGGTAAGATTCCGGGCGAACTTCGCAAGCGCACGGAAGCGCTTTGGCTCTCCCGCGCTTCCTTCGCGGGAATTCTTGAGCTCCTTGATGACTTGAACAACCATGTCGCGTTCGATGCGGAAGCGCGAGAGCGCGTCTTCGGCGGGTCCAGGATGCTCGAGTACGGCTATGAAAAGATGCTCTGTTCCGATAAAGGAATCATTCATTCCTGCGGCTACTTTGCCTGCCGCATCCAGCACTTCGGCAAGCTCGGGAGTGATGTACAGGTTGTATGAAGGAGAGAGGACCGAAGAGGAGTCCGGCGTCTCGAGAGCCTCAAGAAGCGTGTCAGCAAGAAGGATAGCGTCCACATCCATGCGATCAAGTACAGAGAATACGAGGCTCTCCTCCTGGTGGACGAGGGCCGTAAGGAGGTGGAGCGGGGAAACATGGTTCTGCCCGCGCTCTATAGCAAGCTCATGAGCCCGTTTTATGGCTTCTTTTGCTTTGGTTGTGAAATTCTTAAATGGCGGCATGTATATATACGGTACGCAAATTACGACGTAGTCGCAAGCAGAGCAGTAATCAAGTCGGTGGGAATGAAAAGTCCGGGCGTTGCTCCCTGTATACCGATGACCGATCCTGAGAGGTTCACGGCAGCAGCACCAGCAGGGATCTCCGTGAGGCTCATCCACACGCCGGCAGCATCGATCTTGCTCACTATTCCGGTCAGAGCCGCGCTGTCGCGGGTTATGGCTATCGCAGTCTGACCAGCCTTGAGTTCTGCAGCAGGTATCAGATTGGAGTCAGGCACGTCAGGCAACTCTGCCGTATCCGAGAAGCCATATACCGCCACTCCCTCCCCTTGCTTTGAGAGGGACGCCTCTGCTGACTGGCCGTTCGCGAATACGATGGTTGCCTCACGCGGGAGGGTTGCAGCTCCGGTCACGGTCGCAACGGCACGGGACTTCGGAAGGTATACGCCATACGCGATTGCCTCCGATGTCGCGGCTCCTCGATGGATGAGCACCGTGCGGTTCACGCTCGCGCTTATGGCGGTAGTGAGGAGCTGCTCGCCGGAAGGCGCTTGAGGCGTAGGCTTCACAGCAGTGGTCGCCACCTGCACTGGAGTTGATATAGTCTCAACCGTGCGTTCGACGATACGATTTACGGTCTGGGTGACATTAGCCGGTGCCTGATCGAGCATGGCCACGGTAAGGATGCCGGTAGCGATTGAGATCACGAAGTTAACCAGGACGGTCAGAAGAAGGAGCTGGGCTTTTGAGAGGTCCTCTATATCCATGTCCTGATTATACCGAAGAGGCATCAAGGAAGCGAATGACGCGTATGAGCGCACTAGCGAAGCTCTTGAGATCCTTTACGGAGGTCTTTGGTCCCCACGAGACCCGCAAGGTCGAGGACGCGCGGGATATGTCGTTCGTAAGCGCGAGGACTGCGCGGGAACCATGCTCGGAATCAGTCTCGCAAGCGCTTTTGGTCGCAACAGCAAACCCCTCTTTATCAAGAAGCATAACGGCGTAGTCGGTGTCGCGTCCAGGGAACGAAAGATTGAGTATGTGAGGGACCCCCTCCTTTCCTTGGTTTATGAGTAAGTCGGGGAGGGCTTGTGAAAGGGTATTGATAAGTGAAGTGCGCATACGTTCCGCATCCCTTCTGAACGCATCCCTTGTTCCTTCACTCTCTTGAAGGGCCTTGGCGAAGGCGCGGATAAGGGGAACAGCCTCAGTGCCTGGACGCATTCCTCCTTCTTGGCCTCCACCGTGGAGAATTGGAGTAAGCTTGACGCGCGAACGCATGCATAATGCTCCTATGCCTCGTACTCCTCCGACCTTCTGCGCATCGAGAGTGAGGAGATCGGCTGAAAGACGGGTGAGGCTGAAAGGCATAGTAGGCGGTGCCTGGCTTGCATCTACATGAAGAAACGCCCTACTTTTTTCTTTCATTAGGGCATTCTTTACTCCACGCGTATCCCAACGGGTTCCGGTCTCGCTGCATACTGCGTCAACTGTGACGAGACGAGTCTCCGGACGAATCTGCGTCTTGAGATGAACTAGGTCGATTCGTCCGTCGGTAATACGGAGAGGCTCGACTTCAACTTCCCATCTTCCTAAAGCACGCAGCGATTCAATAACGGAGGCATGTGCGCTTGGAAGATACAGAACGTGCGGGCGTTGCTCGCTCTCCTTTGCTTTCATCACTACTCCCAGGAGTGCAAGACTGTTCGCCTCAGTCGCTCCCGATGTGAACACGACTCCTGATGGTTTGACCTCTGCAAGACGCGCAATAGTTGTACGCGCTTCTTCTAGAAGCTGCTTTGCGCGTACCCCTTCCTCGTGCGGGGACGACGGGTTGCCGTAGACCTTCAGTGCTCCGTTCAAGGCGCTTTGTGCGGCTTTTGATACCGGAGCTCCTGATGCCCAATCGAGATATACGCGCTTCTTCGTAAAAGGGAACATATGTATACAGTGCTTCCCTCGCCTTCATTTCGCAAGCCACTTCATGGCGGAAAAGCCCGAGATGTGGTAGTAAAAGCCGTATATGGCACGAACTCCACGTCCACCCATCGTTGCCGTTATGGGTCACATCGACCACGGCAAGTCATCCCTTCTCGACTACATCCGCAAGTCGAATGTCGTTGAGGGCGAGGCAGGCGGCATCACCCAGCACGTTTCGGCGTACGAGGCGGTGCATGAGCACGAGGGAAAAGAGCGACGAATCACCTTCCTCGACACTCCGGGACACGAGGCCTTCAGAGCACTTCGTGCACGGGGTGCTCAAGCTGCCGATATCGCTATTCTTGTCATTGCTGCAGAAGAAGGCGTGAAGCCTCAGACGCTCGAGGCATACCAGGCCATAGAGGAGGCGGGCACGCCGCTCGTCATTGCGTTTACAAAGATCGATAAGAATAGTGCCGACATAGAGAAAGCCAAGATGTCCACCGTTGAGAACGGCATATATCTCGAGGGCCTAGGGGGTTCAATTCCTTTTGCAGGAGTCTCTTCAAAGACCGGCGAAGGAGTTCCTGAACTTCTTGATCTCGTACTTCTCACCGCAGACCTTGCGGAACTGGCGGCCGACCAGGACGGTCCTGCTGAGGGCTTTATCCTTGAGTCCTCGCAAGACGCAAAGCGAGGCATGACGGCGACGCTCATTATTAAAGAAGGGACACTTAAAACAGGTTCCTTCGTTGTCGCAGGCCGTGCAATGGCACCCGTACGTTTTATTGAGGACTTCGCCAACAAGCGGATTCCCGAGGCGCATCCCTCTCAGCCAGTTTCGGTTTCTGGATTCTCCTCCCTTCCTCCTGCGGGAACGCCATTCAAAATGGTTCCAACCAAGAAGGATGCGGAGAAACTTGTGAGTGAGGGTGGGCAGATTCGGGAAGCGGATGCTGCAATCGAGGTAGTAGAAGGAGTGGCCGTACTCCCGCTCATACTCAAGGCTGACGTTACCGGCAGCATCGAGGCTATCAAGCACGAGCTTGCGAAGATTTCACATGAACGTGTCACCATCCGTATTCTTTCAGAAGGTGTGGGCACGATCGGCGAGAACGATGTGAAGACGGCGCAGACCGGAGACGCAGTTATCATCGGTTTTAACGTGTCGACCGACTCGCAGGCGCGCGACTATGCGGAGCGCACAGGCGTTCTCATTGAATCCTTTTCCATAATCTACGAACTGGCCGAGCGGGTACGCGTTCTTGTTACGGAGCGTGCTCCACACATCATGGTCGAAGAGATCATGGGCGAAGCAAAGGTGCTGAAGTCCTTCAGTGTTGCTGGAAACAAGCATGTTCTCGGCGCCAAATGGGTCTCAGGAGAGTTATCAGTCGGGGACCAGGTAAAGACCGACAGGCGAGGCATACCCATAGGTCAGGGCCGTCTCACGAACCTGCAGGTCGCGCGTATGGATGTGCAGGTGATCAAGGGCGAGGGAGAGTTCGGACTTCAGGTTGAGTCAAAGGCGGATATCGCTCAAGGGGATACGTTGTTCGCGTTCAGGACTGTTGAAAAATGAGCATCAAGGACGAGCGCGAGGAGCACATACTGACCCATCTAGCTGCTCGCTATATTGCTCGCGAAGCCGGTCGCGACACTCTTATAACGCCGACACGAACGGAGCTTTCAAAGAATCGGAAGAACGTCACTATTTTCGTGAGCGTGTATCCCAATGAGCAGACTGAACATGCGCTAGCCTTTCTTGCGAGGCATAAGGACCTGTTTCGAGAGGACCTGAAGAAAACCTCACGTCTGGCCGTCCTCCCCTACATCAAGTTCGAGCTTGATTATGGTGAACGCAACAGACAGCGCTTAGACGAGCTCTCGCGCGAAATGTAGCTTCGCGCTATATTCCAGATACGGCCCAGTGGCGAAGAAGAAACGCGGCGGATTGCAAACCCGCTATGCACGGATGCGATTTCCGTCTGGGCCTCCAGGCCGGGGTGGTGAAATTGGTTAGACACGAAGGTCTTAAACACCTTTGACAGCAATGTCGTGTGGGTTCGAGTCCCACCCCCGGCACAAATAGGTTGAATAATCTTTTGCTATCTACTACTATTCGTAATGCGCCGTCCTTGTGGGACGGCATGCATATTCTATCGGTTCTTGCGTCCGCCCATAGCTCAGTTGGTAGAGCAACTCCCTCTTAAGGAGATGGTCGTAGGTTCGAGTCCTACTGGGCGGACGCAGCAACGGATGCTGGGGTGGCGAAATGGTAGCCGCGCCTGCCTTAGGAGCAGGTCCCTTCGGGGGTGGAGGTTCGAGTCCTCTCCCCAGCACAACTTGACTTTTGTGGGCTTTTTGGTATATAATATTCAACGGAAATACTGATCTTCGGCAATTCCGCCGAGCTTAAATCTCGGCATTACGGCCGACCACATTCAGGAGACTTACCATGCCTACAGGCTTGCTGCTTGGCTCAGCTTCGCTTTTGGCTCTTGCTGTAGCGGCGCCTTTCTTGGCGTCGCCGATTGCAAAGACCGACGTCCTGCTTACGGAGGTTCCGGAAGGAACCGTGAAGTTCGTGATGACAGGCGACTCCCTAAACCACATCTTGATGTCGTATAAAGGACGGCACCTGAACGATCCGCAAGATCGTACAATCTTCGACCCTTCCATTCCCGAGTGGGAAGTGATCTCGCACGGTCAGAATCGCGATAAGGAGTTCGACAAGCGATTCCTGCTCTTCCGCATGACCGGCACGTACTGGGTGGGCATTCCTCCTTGGCGTTCGGTCAAGAAGTACCATTTCCGCTGGAACGAACGGCGGATTGGCAAGGGCGGTCAGGAAGAAGTTTGGTCGCGCCCCGATCGCGAGTACGGCGATCCCGAACATACGAACATCATGTACGTATCCTCGTTCCCGTATGAGTTCATACTCGACGGTGCCGAGACCGAGGACGGATTTCCGACCAGAGTCTGGTGCCAGGTCGTGTTGCGGGTCACGAATCCGTACAAGGCCATGTTCGACACCGAGAATTGGCTTCAAGTCGTGTCCGCGGCGGTCAATGGAATCGTGAAGGACTACGTCGGCCACGAGACCTTCGACAACCTTCGAAGCGAGCTAAAAAAGGGCGAAGAAGGTCAAACATCGGCCGACTCGCATGCCTTCTCAAAACAGGTGTGCGAGCTCACCCACGGCCTTCCCGACGACCCTGTAGGGGAAGTGGATAAGTATAAGAAGGGGTTGTTGGGACGCTTCGGCGTCACGCTCGACTTCGCGACCATCCAGGATATCGCACCTGGAGGTATGCACGCCGGCGAGTACGAAAAGGCCTTGGCGCAGGGCTTCCTTGCGGACAAAGAAGCTGAGGCTATTGCCAAGAGAGGCAGGGCTAACGCAGGCGCCGAACTCGATATGGGCAGGGCAAGGGCTAAGTCCGAAGCCTTGATGGGTACGGCCCAAGCTTGGGCCTTGAGAAGCAGGCTTCGTGTGCTTAAGGATGCCGGCAAGCTCGGTGAGCTTCTCGTGCAAACCGATGCCATGAAGGCTGACGGTCCCGGCAAGACGATTGTGTGGGCCAATAACCCATTCCTCCGTCAGGCTGGTATTACCGAAAACATTCTCGAGGCGGCGAACATCAAGACGCCGGAGGACCTGGAAAGGTTCATTCGGGAGATGATGAAAAAGGAGGAAGTCGCATGATTGCCACAGCAAGGCGCAAGCGAAACCTCATCTACCTCGCCCTAGCCGGACTGCTGGGCATTGCGTACTGGCAGTATCCGGAGACAACGACGAAAATCGCAGACAGGGCGGGTTACGCAATAGCTGCAGTTTTCATTCTTCTTCTTATTGGGGGTATTGCTCTGGCTCTCACCCTCGGAAAGAAGGAGACTAAAAGTCACTCGCCAACTCCGGCAAGTCACTCCGTTCCCGCCACACCAAGCACAAGCAGGGGGGGCTCGCGGCGTGGCGGAGGGGCTGTGCTGACGCTGGCACTTGTTGCTGTCGTTCTCGCAGTTCTCATCTGGGGCTTCCCTGACTGGAGCGATTCCGTCAGTGAACGGCCCCAGCAAGCCTTAGCGGCCGACTACGCTGCGCCGCAGCCGCTACCGATTGCAGAGTCCGGGAGAATGCCTTCGAAGGAAAGCGGGGAATACTCGCCTCCCTTCGAGCAGGAACCGGGATACGACAACTGCATTGACGTGCCGTTCGAAGGTTTTCGGAGGCGTGTCAGCGGTGGCCAGGAACGCTATCAGAGCACGGGCGAAGCTCGTGACTTCACGGTGTACTGGTATCCGGACGGCAAGTGTGCGCAACACTGATCCTCGAGGGGTCCGAGTCCAGCGATGGATTCGGGCCCCTTCTTTTTATGTAGCGATATTTGTAATGATCCGCACGAGGATGCTTGCACCAAATACAATCACAAGCCCGAGAATCCCCCACAGCATGTGCTGCCTTCCCACGCGCCGTTTCTCCTCGTCCCCAGCTCCCTGGATGAATTCAATGACCCCCCACGCAAATACCAGAAATGCCGCAACCGCAACAAGGGCGATAATTGGTTCAAGGATCTGATCCTCGATCTTCGTAATAAAGGAGTCGAACTCCTCAAGTCCTTCGGGGTTCTCGTTGCCTTTCATATTTCAATAGTAGCAGAAAGCCGCACCTTGAGGTGCGGCTTTCTAGTGGAGAAAGGCTAGCGGACTTCGACCGCCTGCGGAAGGTCGCTCGGTCCCTCGTTGTCGAGGTTCACTGAACCGACGAGAATATTCACGAGTCCCCAAACTGATATCATAATGAAGAAGCCGAGGATGCCCCAGAGCATGAGCTGCTTGCCGCTCTTACGCTTCTCCTCATCGTGGCCTCCTGCGATGAAGTAGAGGAAGATACCCCAAATGAAAACTATAAAGGCGAGGGCAAAGATGACAGGTACCGCAACGTCCGAGATGATATTGGTCACGAAGCTGCCAGCGTCCTGAACGCTGTCAACGCGCTGTTGAGCAAATACAGGAAGCGCCACGAGGGTAAGCGCAAGTGCGAGGGCGGAATAAACGAGCTTTTTCATAGATATATGGTTTGGGTCAATGGTTACTCGTTAAGCATAAACCGGAACGGCAGGCCGTCAATACGGCCGAGTTCCTAGTGGGGACATCTTTAATAGATGGCTGGTAGTCCGTCTCCCCTATTTGGTTCGCTATCGCAGTCATTGCCGCTAAAGCATGGGAGCGGAGGACGCGTCTGATTTTCAAGTCCTGGAACGGTACGGATAAGAATATTCACAAGCCCCCAAACAGAGATCATGACCGCAAAGGCGATGACTGCCCAGAGAATGAATTGCTTACCTTTTTGTCGACTCTCCTCTGCATCCGAACCAAGGCTGAAGAAGTATTTGAACACCCCGAAAAGGAATAGTAGGAATGCCAGTGCGAATATGAGAGGAACCAGTGACGAGTTAATAAGGGAAATGAACCAGTCGACTATGCCGCGAGCCGAGTCTGTTTCGGCCGCAGTCTGTGCGTATGCGATGTGTATGAGATTCATGTAGTAAGCGTATCAGGACAGAATCTTGATACAAGGAGTTATGCCCAGGACTCAAGTATGCCCAAGAATATTCGGATAATGCCCCAAATAGCGAAAAGAACCACAAGCGAAATGATGCCCCAAAGCATAAGCTGCCTCCCTTTCTGCCGATTCTCTTCGGCATTTGCCCCGCTCCCGAAGAAATAGCGGAAAACACCGAATAGGAAGACTGCAAAAGCGACAACGTATAGGAGATAAATCAATTGGTCGCCAATGCCTAGTAATTGGCCTTCGACAATCTCCTTGAACGTGGGTGTAGCTGCTGAAGTTAAAAGAGGCGCAGCAGCAACAGTTGCTACGAGGCCCCATGCCGCTCTACGTGCAAAACGGATCATAAGGTATCCGCTGTTGACTGTATAACGCGTGCGATACCCTCGGCACCAAGAAGAATGAGTCCTCCGATAACTGTCCAGAAGAATGCAGTGCGTGCTGTACGCAGTTTTTCTTCACTACCCCGCGCCGCAACGAAGAGGAACCCGACCCAGACGAACATAAGGATAAGGATAATAGTTCCGATACGTACCGCCGCCTTTAGCACCAAGCTGAGAAGATCTTCCAGTGAGTCTGCCTTGAGGGGATTCACGAGGGTCTCCCCGGATGCCTGTCCGTTGGGACCTGTAAGAGTTTCGGGAGGAGTCTGGCAAGTCCCCTGTTGTCCGTCCTTAGGAACAACACAAACCTTTTCTCCAGTACAAACCGTAGCTGCGTTTGCGCGAGTGCAGGACTGTGCGGCTGCAATACTAAATACGCTCAGAAATATCAAAGTCGAAAGAACAGAAGCCGTAAGGAGATGTCTGAAGGAGAAAATGCTCATAGGGCAGAATCGAGAGCCTGGTTAGCCGTGGTGAGCGCTTGTCCCACGTCCATCCTGCCGCTCGTGATATTCCCTATCATAGCCCCGAAGATGGAGTCGGTGGTTGCAGGCGATGGGGATAGCCAGCCCTTTGCAACAAGCGCTTCAGGGAAATACACTGGCTGGAATCGATCCTCATTTGAAGGAATAAGGGCAGCGCGTGCAGCAGGCACCATGGATAGCGTGTTTGCCATGGCAAGTTGAGCATTTCGCTCGGCAAGGGCGATAGCGGCAGCATATGAGCCATTCGGATTCTTTGAGGTCTTCGGGATGGCGAAAGCATATCCAAGGCCGTATGTCGTGCGTGAAGTCGAGCGCGAGGGCTGTGGCACCGGTGCCATATCGAAGTCGAGGTTCGGATTTCCTGCGCGTATCACTGGGAGCTCAGACGCATACCCGAAGTAGAGGGTGAGGTCGCCCGCAAGGAATGCTTGACGAGCGTTAGGTAGAGCTCGGTTCCATGAATATACCGTCTTCGCAGGATCAGAGAACTGCGTATAGAAAGAGAGGGCGGATATTGAACCGGATGTTCCTGAAACCTCTGGACCCTGATTCAACGCAGCACGAAGTTTTCCATTAGAAAGTTCCGTAACGGGAGTACCGGCCTGAAGGAGAAGCAGGGAGAGGATGCCGCGTGCATTCTGTACATTATCGTATTCTCCGAACGAAAGGAGGCTTCGGGTTATCTGCCCGCCACTCCGCACTGTTATGCGATCAGACAAACCAAGCACCGCTTCCCATGTTGCCGGTGGCTGAGGCACTCCTGCAGAAGCGAAGAGGGTTCGGTTGTAGTACATGACGAGAGGATCGACGAGAATCGGGATGCCATATGTGCCCTTGTCAGTGAGGTAGAGCTCGGTAACCGGAACGAAGGTATCAAGGAAGTCGCGCTGCGATATGGAAGAGTATGGAATGACGGAGAGTTTGTTCCTCTCCGATACGAGCTGCTCCTGTGAGATGAGGACCATGTCTGGTCCCTCGTCTATGGCAAGAGCCTCGGCGAGCTCTGCTCCGAAGGTGGCAAGGGGAATCTCAGTATACGAGACGTGCGCGAACTCCGGTCGTTCCTCACGAAGGTTCTCTATCTGAAGCGATACTGCCTCCTCTGGAAGGGTTCCCCAGATGCTTACTACTCCAATAGCGTCTTGTCCGTTATCGAATCCCTCGAAGCGAGCGAACATGAAAAGACCGACAATGGCAATGAGGCCGAAAGCTGCGAGCACGATGATGCGAAAGGGCTTGATCTTATCGTAGTCCATATTAGGAAGGCTTCTCGAATACTATAGCGTAATGGTGGGCGCCTGCACGGAAGTCCTTCACTTTATGGAAGCCTACGTCGATGAACATCCGCTCCGCAGCATGTTCTGAGATGACGTGATCAGGAGTAGGACCGATGCCTCCGTAACTGCCTGCCCAGTCAATAACAAGAAGCTTTCCTCCCGGTTTCAACACCCGGTCTATCTCAGTTATTGCCGCCTTCTTATCCTCGACCTGAAAAAGAGTGTTTGAGATAACTGCTGCATCAAGAGCATTCTCCCGCAACTTAGTCCCACCCGGCTTTTCGATATTGCCCCACACGGTATCGACATTGCGCAGATGCTGGCGATAAGCTGAATCTTTCAGATGCTTCAGAACGTCTTCCTGGATATCAATGGCATATACCTTTCCGCTATGTCCCACGATATGCGCAGCGGCTAGTGCGTAGTGTCCGGAGCCTGCACCGAATTCTCCGACTTTCATACCTTCCTTCAGCCCCATTTGAAGGATGTTGCTTTTGGGTTCAGAGAACTGCATTGCGTATAAAATAGCATGAGGCCGCCCCTAAGGACGGCCATCAAGCGCACAATGTTCATCAGACGGCCGAAAGCGCACAAAGCGTTACGCTCGGGCCTGCAGGCCACGATTCGCGGTTCCTCTGTGCGCGAGTGCACAGGTGATCCATGAGAATCGCGAAATTCGACTCCTCCCTGAAGCAAGTCGACGACTGATCACGGTCTTTCATCACTGTCCTCCCCGTTTGATATCCTTTTGGGTTATAGCACCACGAATAAATGTACGCAACGCTTCCCGTCTTATAACGCCACCATCGATGCAATCGAATCACCCTCTCGCATCTTCATAATACGGACGCCCTGTGTTGCGCGGGAAAGGGTGGATATCTCTCCCGTAGCTACGCGGATGACCTGGCCCTTCTTCGAGATGACCACAATCTCTTCTTCAACCTCTTCAGATCCAGTAAGGATCTTCGCGCCGATAATGGAGCCTGTCTTTGTGGTGACCTCGGCAGTCTTGATACCGGAACCTCCACGTCCCTGAATCTTGTACTCAGTCATGGAAGTCTTCTTCCCATACCCCTTGCCCATGATGATGAGGAGGGAAGCGCTCTTATTTGCGTCTGCCGGAACGATCTCTGCTGAAACCACACGATCCCCTTTTTTCACATTCATGCCCCGCACGCCGGCGGCCGTGCGCCCCATGGAGCGAGTGTCTGCCTCATCAAAACGAATGCTCTGTCCTGCTGCCGTAACTATAGAAACGCTGTCACCCTTTGCTGCAAGGCGCGCGGCAACAAGCTTGTCGGAACCTTTAAGGTTAATGGCGATGATCCCGGAGCGACGCACATCGGCAAAGCTCTTTGCCTCAACCTTCTTCACAACGCCCTCTGTAGTGACGAAGAAGATTGAGAGCGCATCACGCGCAGATCCCTTGGGAACGGCAAGCACGCTCGTAACCTTCTCGTCTCCGGCAAGCGCAAGGAAGTTCATGATGGACTTGCCCTTCGTTGCGCGCTTTCCTTCTGGAAGCTCGTACATCTTCAGCTGGTACGCCTTGCCATAGTCGGTGAAGAAAAGAAGGTCGGAATGCGCGGAGGCCTTCACGAAATGAGTCACCACATCCTCTTCCTTGGTTGCGATGTCAACGACGCCGATACCGCCTCTCTTCTGTGCCTTGTACTCGTTCGGGTTCGTGCGCTTCACGTATCCGCCCGCGGTAAGGACGAGGATGCTTTTCTCGTCAGGCACGAGGTCCTCAATTGAGATGTTCTTTACGCCTCCTTTTACGATCTTCGTGCGGCGCTCATCTGCATACTTGTCGGCAAGCTCCGACAGTTCCTCGCGCACCACAGCAAGAATGTTCTTCGTGCTCGAGAGTATCTTCTTTAAGCGCTTAATGATCTCCTGCACTTCCTTGAGCTCGTCCTCGATCTTTTTGCGTTCGAGACCCGCAAGCGTCTGGAGACGCATGGCGAGAATGGCGGCTGTTTGTTTTTCTGAAAAGGCGAACTTCTTCTGGAGGGCAACACTCGCTGCCGCAACGTCTGCGGCTTTCTTGATAACGGCGATCACCTCGTCGATATGGTCGAGGGCCTTTGAGAGGCCGAGGAGGATATGCTCGCGGTCCTCGGCCTTTCGGAGATCGTATTCGGTGCGGCGCTTCACTACGATGTTCCGGTGCTTCAAGTATTCCTCGAGCATTCCCTTCAAGGAAAGAGTCTGCGGTACGCCATCAACCAGAGCGACCATGTTGTAGTGGAAGGTGCTCTCGAGCTCAGTGTATTTATAGAGGTTATTCAGCACGGACTGCGGGTGTGCTGTGCCCTTGAGCTCGACCACGACGCGAATGTCGGCGGTGGACTCGTCGCGCAGATCCTTGATGCCTTCGAGTTTCTTGTCGCGCACAAGATCGGCAATGCGGGTTATGAGGGTGGCCTTGTTGACTCGGAACGGTATCGAGGTGATGACGATGTGCGTCCCGCGCTTGTCTTCGATGACCTCTGCTTCACCGCGCACGACGACTCCCCCCTTGCCGGTCGTGTACGCGTGCTTGATATCAGACTGGTTGAAAGCGACTCCGCCGAGCGGAAAGTCCGGTCCCTTCACAAACTTGAGGAGGTCTTCGGTCGTAGCGTCATCGTTGTCAATGAGATGGGTAGCTGCATCAACAACCTCACGCAGATTATGCGGAGGGATGTTGGTCGCCATACCGACGGCGATACCGAGCCCGCCGTTAAGGAGGAGGTTCGGTGCAGCTGCTGGAAGTACCGATGGTTCCTGTTCCCTGCCGTCATAGTTCGGAATCCATGGAACGGTCTCCTTATCAAGATCATTCAAAAGTGCGGCACCAACGCGTGAGAGTTTGGCTTCGGTGTATCGCATGGCGGCGGCAGAGTCCCCGTCCACGGAATTGTGCACGAAAACGCCGCTTGCAAGGGCGAAATTGTGAGTTCCGGGAACAGTGAGGTCGTATACGTCTTCACGTTCGACGAGAAAGCGCACACCCCGAACCTTGTGATTACGGCCTACTTCGGCAACAACACGTTCGATATTTCCTTCATAGTACTTGGTGATACCCGTGTCCCACTTGGTCGCACCGCCATATTCATAGAGGTGATCGCGCATATCTTCGTATGCCTGTTCGGAAGGAGTGCCTCCCTCGGCAAATATTGCGGCGCAAATTGCGTCGAATTTTACCTTCCCTGTGAGATTCGAACTGCGATTCTTATTCGCACGTACGATCTTCTCATGCATCGCCGCGCGGTATTTGGGTTCTTGCCAAAGCCGCTTGAGTGTCTTGGTAAGTCGCTGGCTATACTCATCTCGCTTTTCAGGATGTGCAGCTACGTACTCTTTGTTTATTTCGCTTAGTTGTGCACGCTTGCGTTCACGATATACAGGGTCCTGCCAATTCTCCTTATTTCGCTTTGAAAGCCGTTCAGCATATTGCTCGCGGTTCTCGGGATTACTCCAAAAGGCTTCGCGTCCCTCGCGCAACTTGCGGACGTACTCAGGGTCGTTTTCGTGACGCGAAGAGGTAAGGCTTGAATGAAGTTCCCAGTGATCCAGCCAATCCATGCGACGGATATTGTCGGGGCTGTTGTTGAGCTTATTGAAATCGGCATGGTGCCGGACGCGTCCGTCTGCTACGTCATACGTTCCGCGATCGAGATTGTAGGCATCCGCAAGATGATGACTGAACGACCAGTGACCGGACAGGGGCTGTAGTACCATCTCGTACCCGAGCATGTCGTTCACTGGCGCATCCTCCTTGCCCGAAAGCCGCGTATAGAGAGGCATGAGCGAGGTACCAGGCATAAGGTCTTGAGCCTCGCAGTATGTCTGATCTTTGCACAGGAAACGGTGATTGGGGGTACAACGGATGCGGTCACCGGAATCGAGCTCCACTTCAATCAGGTTGGTATCGCGGATTGTAAGTCGAGGACGTTCAATGGGAGCAATGCCGATAGTACCGTCATCCATAACCGTGAAAGTATAATTGCTCTTACCCTCCCCATCTTCTTCAACTAGTTCACCAAATGTAAGCGAACGTCCATCTACAAGTCGTACTTTCGTATCCTTTGTGAAGCAGCCGAAGTTTCCCTGCCCAATGACCAATGGGTAGCGGGTCGTGAAGTTCTGGGCAAGCTTCACCATGGCTTCGTATACAGAAATGTCTCCGTGTGGGTGGTACTTACCCAACACCTCACCGACTACCGTCGCTGACTTCCTTGTCTTTGCAGTGGGGCCAAGGCCGATCTCCCCCATGGCATACAGGATGCGGCGGTGCACAGGCTTGAGTCCGTCGCGCACATCCGGGAGCGCGCGGTCGGTAATGACCGACATCGCATAGTCGATGAACGAGGTCCGCATCTCTGCGGTGATGGACTGGTCAATGATGTTCACGACCGGCTTCGGGTCTTCGGTTTTCTCTTCTTTCTTCGCCATTTATTTAAAAGGGTATGACCTCCTGGTCAGTTTGGTTCTGGTTATCGGCCTCGGGTGCGATAGTCGAGGTGGTGTTGCCGTCGACTATGGTGAGCTCGGGCTCCGAAGAGGGGCTTCCACCCAGGCTCTCTCCCACAGCTCCGACAAGCTCAGAGAACTCTCCGCGGGCGTCTGTAACCTCCGCGGTGGGAGTCGCCTGCGGACTTGAGAGGGCGAAGGTGCCAGTTGCGACATGCGCGGCAAGCCACAGAACGGCGACGAGGCCGGTTACGCCTGCAGAGACACCGATCGCCACGCGATGGCGCACATGTTCGGGCTTTTCCTTGAGGTTCTCGATGTGTCGGCGCATATCGATAGAGGTTAGGGCTGTATGACTATTATAGCACCATCCCGGTCTTGGACATCCTTTTTCTTGATAGTCAACTTATCCACTTTCTCGGCTTCCTCGCCCTCCTCCTTGAGGAAGGATTCGAGAGACTTAGCCTCACCCATACCGCTCCAGTGCATGGGAATGACTACTTTCGGCTCGAGGAAGGTCGCAAACTTCGAAGCTTCGGCCGCGTCAAGGACACCGTCTCCCCCGACAGGCACAAAGAGTATGTCTACCTCTTCAATGCCTTCACGCGCTTCCTGCGGGAGCGATACTTCAGACATGGCGCCGAGGTGCACTAAGGTCATACCCTCAAGCTTCACGGAGTAGATGGTGTTCATCGCTTCCTTTTGACCCTTGGGAAGTCCGTACTGGCTTTTGGTGAGGAAGCCCTGAATGGTGACTCCATCCTTTTCATACTCTCCCGGTCCTGAGATTACAAATGGCTCCTTGTCACCGAAGGCTACCTCCTTAGCACCATTCATATCGGGATGGTTACGGGAGATGAGAGCGATGTCGGCACCGAACCGTACGGCAGGCAAAGTGCCTCCCTTGGCAATAGGGTCAAAGACAAGAGTGAGGTCACCGAGGGTGACCTTGAAGCACTGCCCGCCGTGGTGGGTGATTACCATATGGCAATCATAGCATGGATTTGGTCAAAAGTCCTCTATTTGCAGGCCGAAATAAGATTTCTGACATAACATCACGTTTTCCGTATTACCCAACAGATTGAGATATTGACAAGATTTCAGCTCGGATATAGGCTATGAATACCTAGCGTCGAGAAGCTTTCGGGCTAATCGGGGAGCTGGGATGTTCAAAACTGCCACGGAGACTTCGTCATGAAGATGCATCTGTCGGCCGGCATGACCGGTCACTAGGGATGAGCATCATGCTCGGTAACATTCACTTCGACGGCTTCGCCGGCGATCGCTCGACCGCGCTGGTCGGTGGCCGCGGCAATCTCGGCGCCTGGGCCTGCCCGGTAACGCACAAGCTGCTCCATCGGGGCAACTAACGCGAGTGCCGAGACAACCACTTGTTTCTCTAGCCCGCGCTGATCGGCATATCTCAGCACAAGCAAGGGGGCGCGACCACTGTTGGTCGCGCCCTTCCTCTTTTATATACTCCGTGCTATCTTCCCCCCATACCAGGCGCGTGCTTAGAAGCCGCGAGTGGGCTGTCCCTGATCGAGTTGTGCGAGATCAGTACCCACCGCAAAACCGCGCGCCTGCATTTCCAATGCCAGAAGAAATTAAGGTGGCTGCTCCGGCAGCTCCAGTGCTAACGGTGGGTGATGAGCATCCCATGTTCCGCCTCTCGGATTCCATCATGACTCCCCCAAAGGCGGGAGACGTTGTCGAAGGAACTATTATTGAACTCGTGCGTGGTCGTCTGTATGTTGACCTGCCTCCTTTCGGAACGGGTCTTATATACGGACGCGAATACTTGAACGCTGCAGACGTGCTCCGCAAGGCTAATCCTGGAGACACCATCACTGCAAAGGTGGTGGATCCCGCAGGTCTCGACGGGTACATTGAGCTCTCTCTCAAGGAAGCTCGTCAGGCAGCCATCTGGGGCGAAGCCGAGCAAGCTATCGTTGCCGGCACCGTTTACAACATTCCAGTTGCGGAAGCCAATAAGGGAGGACTCATCCTCACGTGGCAGGGCATCCAGGGCTTCCTCCCTGCTTCCCAACTTTCAAAGGACCACTATCCTCGTGTTCCTGAGGGCGATAAGGAGAAGATCTTTGGTGAGCTTAAGAAGCTCGAGGGTGTTCCCCTTGCAGTCCGGATCATCACCGCAGACGCCAAAGAAGGAAAGCTTATCTTCTCGGAGCGCACTGGAGACGAGGAGCTTGAAAAGGGTTCGCTCATCGATAAGTATCAGGTTGGTGACACCGTTGAAGGCGAGGTTACGGGCGCTGTCGACTTCGGCGTCTTCGTGAAGCTAGAACAGGGTCTTGAGGGCCTTGTACACATTTCGGAACTCGACTGGGGACTTGTTGAGGACCCTCGCGCGATCTTCAAGGTTGGAGACCGCGTCCGCGTGAAGGTCATTGAGATCAAGGACGGCAAGATCTCCCTCTCAGTGAAGGCCCTTAAGGAGAACCCGTGGAAGACCGCCTCCGAACGCTACACCAAGGATCAGGAGGTGCAGGGTGTCGTCATCAAATACAACAAGCACGGCGCACTCGCATCTATTGAGGAAGGAGTTGCAGGACTCGTTCACATCTCGGAGTTCGAGACCCCGGCTGCGCTCCGCGAGACTCTGGAGCTTGGTAAGACCTATCCGTTTACCATTACCTTGTTTGAACCGAAGGACCAGCGCATGACGCTTGCGTACGGGGGAGAGAAGAAGGGGAAGAAGTAAGGAGAGATGGAAATCAAAAAGGCCCGATTGCGGGCCTTTTTGATTTAAGAACTGCTAGCAGTTTAGATTTCAAACCTACTTCGTATTAGCCGCAAGCATTGCCCTTTCAATACCTTCAGCTGTGAAGACTGTAATCGCCTCCGAAGCCTTTTTAAGTGTCTTTTTAAGCAGTGCTTCCTCAGCAGGCTTAAACTTCCCCACCACATGCTTGGTAACCTTCTCGTCTCCCGACGGCTTCTTCACCTTGCCCTTCGCAGTTGCGCCTGAGATACCAATCTTCAACTGAGCAAATTCTTTTGTGCGCAGCGCACGCATAATACTCTCGACGCCCTTGTGTCCTCCCGAGCCTCTTCCGTACATTGTCATCTTTATAGCTCCTAACGGCATATCAAGATCGTCCCTCACAACTAGAAGCTTTTGCGCTGCCTTAACGCTTTTCACGAAAGCTGGAGCTGACTTCCCCGAATGGTTCATATACGTTTCAGGAAGTACGAGCATCACCTTCTCGCCGTCTATGCTCCCCTGAGCGACTAAAGCATTGGCCGCCTTCTTAAAGACGAAGTCCTCAAACCTTTCCTGCTTTGCAAAAAGCTCCACCGCCATGCGTCCAGCGTTGTGACGAGTCTTTGCATACTCAGCTCCAGGATTCCCAAGTCCCATGATGACGGTCGGCATATTGAGATGATTGTACCAAAGAGAAGGAAATATTGACGCGCAAAAGTCCAAGCGTACAATGCTCCCATGAATCTGCTTGGAAGCGCCGTGAAGGAGATTGCGACGTTCCTGGTACTAGCGGTGGTTATCGTTCTCCCTATACGCTTGTTCGTAGCGCAGCCCTTTGTGGTCGAGGGAGAGAGCATGTATCCCACCTTCGATTCGGGCGACTATCTCATTGTAGACGAGTTCACGTACCGCTTTGAGGAAGCCGAACGCGGAGACGTCATCGTCTTTAAATACCCCAAGAACCCTGAGGTCTTCTATATAAAACGCGTTATTGGCCTTCCTGGAGAGACTGTTTCCATAAGCGAAGGGCAGGTAACGATACAGAAGATTGACGGAACTATGCTCATGCTTGAAGAGCCGTATGTGGTCGCCGAAGACGCTACCTATACTGAGAGCACGACCGTAGGACCGGGCGAGTACTTTGTGATGGGAGATAATCGTCCCCGCTCCTCCGACTCACGGGTTTGGGGACTCTTGCCCGATGAGAACATCATGGGACGCGCGTTCCTACAGCTCCTTCCTGCAGGCGATATCGGACTCTTCCCTGGAACTGTTCAACTTCCGCAATGAGTACACCAATGAAGCCGGATGAGATCCTACGCCGCGCATCGAGCATTGGTTCCTACTATGGCTTCACTCCCCTCTCAACACTTGCCGCTACGCATAAGATATCGAAACGCATTCCGTATCCAGACTCAATAAATCTAGACGCGCTTGACTCGGTTGCACGCGAGGTTGCCGGCTTTCTAAAGCACGTTCGCGATATTGGACTCATTCCTTCTCCCGCCCAGCCTCTTTTCATCTGGCACACGAACGCAACTCCAGGACGTCCGGCTCCAAAGAACCTGATCGTTCAGTTCCATGCACTTGGCGCTGAACATGCGATTGCAGACGCCGTACTCATGCGCGCTGTGCGGGCATTCCTGCATGACGTGGTGAAGGGCGAGCACGCGCTTCGCATCAACTCTATGGGAGACAAGGAGACCAGAAGTCGATTCGCACGCGAACTAACCACCTTCTTCAGGAAGCACGGTGCCACTCTCCCTGAAGACTGCGTTAACTGCGCAAAACGAGATGTCTTCGAGGCTGCCGAGCTTTTGGCAACAATGGACGCCAACAGTCTTCCTTCTTCGACCGATCATCTCTCTGAGGCGAGCAGAAAGCACTTTGAGGCAGTGCTTGAGTATCTGGAGTCGACCGATACGCCGTATGAACTTGCAAGTGATCTTCTTTCACGAGGTGCCAGCTGGACTGAGACCTGTTTTGAAATGTCCGCAGGCGATAACGCGCATGCATGGGGTTCAAGGTATCAGGAGTTCTCAAAGGCCTTCTGGAAGAGTCATGTGCCGTCCATAGGGGCGGTCATCCGCATCACGACTGAGAACCGGGAGACCGTTCCTTCGATGAAAGCTCCAGGACCTCCTCGCTTCGTATTCGTGCATATTGGAGACGAGGCGAAGCGCGAGAGTATGAAAGTGGCAGACAGCCTCAGAAAGGCCCGTATTCCACTCTCGCAGTCCATCGGCATCCAGTCGCTTTCCGAGCAGATGCGGTACGTTGACACCATCAATCCTCCCTATCTCCTAATCATGGGCCGCAAGGAGGCTTTGGAGCGCTCGGTCATTCTCCGCAATCGTGCTACATACACGGAAACTTTCATACCGCTCGATTCGTTGGTTGATAGGTTGAGGGAAGTCGTTTAATTTTCAGGACTTCTCCATATCTTTGTTAAGACTCCTTAATCGGAGTTTTGCTACGTTCAGCAATACATATGAACGCAGATACTGAGTGGAGTGCAATTAGAGCGAGCCTAAACCAACGTGCTAATTTTCCCAGACCAAAACGCGGACAAATCTGGTGGTGCGCACTGGGTCCAGAAGTGGGATCTGAACAAAGTAATCGCGTAGGATTTGAAAGACCTGTGCTCGTTATTAAGGTATTCGGAACTGTATTCTGGGGATTGCCGATCACGCGATCGGATCCCTGGAAATCCAAGAAGAGAAGCGCCTTGTTCTACATGCTTGAGGACATGACCTACGAAAATCAGTCAGGGGAGACGAAGGTATTGACCGGCTATGTAGCTCTTAGCCAGCTGCGCACGTTCGATGCACGGCGCCTTAGTCGAAAGATCCTTAAACTAGATGCAAAAACGGGCGATGCCATTGTTCGTAAGCTTAAGGGATTTATGTAGAGAAGCCCGCTTTCGCGGACTTCTCGGGGCCTCGTGAGAGGTATTGTGGAACGGAAATCCTTCTCAGAATTTCCTCGGGACCTCGTGAGAGGTATGCCGGTATTATACACTCCCAAACAACGAGTGCCAACCCGTTTCTTCGTTATCTGGACAAGGAGAACTGGTTTTGGTAGCATTCGCCCATTATGCAGAACGCAATACGTGTAGAGGTTCGTCGAAACAAGAATGAGAGCGCTGCTTCACTCATCCGCCGTTTCTCCCGCCGCGCGCAGGGACTTAACCTCGTGCGAGGTATGCGCGCCCGCCGATACTTCTCCCGCACCAAGTCCAAGAACGTCGGCCATGCACGCGCCCTTGTGCGCTCTGAACGCATCAACGAGTACAACCAGCTCGTGAAGCTCGGAAAGATCGATCCCGCCGCAAAGAAGACCCGCGGGAGGAAGTAGCCGATGGCAACAGTTGATATACGTAATTTCACCAGGGGCCAGAAGCCCCGTTTGCCGTTTGGGAAGATAGCTGACTCTGTACTCCCTTCTTGGGATATATCACTTGTCATTGCCGGAGAAGATCGTGCACGGAACCTAAACCATGCTCTCCGCAATAAGGAATACGTACCGAACGTACTTTCATACAAGGTCGGCAAAGCGAGCGGCGAGATCATTCTTTGTCCTTCCATTGCGCGTAAAGAAGCTTCTCAATACGGACACACATACACCGAACACCTCCTCTTTCTCTTTATCCACGGACTCCTTCATTTGAAGGGCCTTCGACATGGGGATACAATGGAAAAGCAAGAGCGGAAGTATCTCCGCAATGCTTTACCTTTAAAATCAAATGGCACGACGCATAGCAACAGGGATAGATATCGGAACGCACCAAACGAAGGTCGTCGTCGTTGAGGAATTCGATACTCCTGAAGGTCCCTCAATCCGCATCATTGGGACCGGACTTTCTGATACCCAGGGGATACGCCACGGGTACGTCGTCGACATTGCTGATGCTACTCAAAGCATCCTGGCCGCAAAACGTCAGGCCGAGATCGCTGCCCGTGTTCCCATACGCGCTGGCTTCCTTGCCATTGGGGGGGTGTCCTTGGACGAGACTCGAGGCAGTGGCGAAACCGTCATCTCACGCGCCGATTCGGAAATAACGGAGCTTGATATCGACAAGGTACGGGATGCTGCAAGAAGGGCCGCCGAGCCAAACTTCCTCAACCGGAAGGTACTCCACGAGATACCGATAGAGTTCAGGATAGACGGGGCGAAGGTCATAGGGAATCCATTGGGCATGAAGGGCACAAGGCTTGAAGGCGAGTTTCTCTTCATCACCTGCCTTGCCCAGCATGCCGACATGCTCACAAGCGCCGTTGAGGCCGCCGACATTGAGGTCATTGACCGCATGGCTTCTCCCCTTGCCGGCTCGTACGTCACCCTCACCAAGGACCAGAAGATAAAGGGGTGCGTGCTCGCCAATATAGGAGCTGAGACAGTCTCAATAGTGGTGTATGATGAGGGCCTGCCTATCTCCGTGAAGGTCTTTCCTGTCGGCTCGACCAACATAACGGACGATCTTGCGCTTGGATTCCGCATCTCACTTGAGGACGCAGAACGTATCAAGCTCGGGCGGCTCTCAGGGGCGATGTATTCGCGCAAGAAAGTTGAGGACATCATCACCACCCGCTTTCGAACCATGTTTGATCTCATCGAAAAGCATCTGCGTTCCATCGACCGCCACCGCGCGCTTCCAGCCGGTATCGTGCTCACGGGCGGGGGCGCAGGAACAGGCAACGTGAGCGACATAGCGAAGGGTGCGCTCAGCCTTCCGTCGCGCATCGCGGACGTGCGCATCTCGTCTGACGCTAAAGTGAAGGATGCGACCTGGGCAGTGGCGTACGGACTTGCCCTTTGGGGCATGACCGGCGATGTGGAGGCTCCACGGAAGGAGAACTTTAGGGAGGTCGGCAAGCTGGTCCAGAACTTCTTCCGGCAGTTCATGCCTTGAGAGGGACACGGCTTCGCCTCACGTCAAGATTTGCAATACTGATGCGTAGGGGCATAATTCGATTCATACCTTTTTAGCTATTATTTCTGATCCACTATGTCCAAGCGAGTAACGCCTGAAGTAGAGACCTTTGCCCGAATCCGGGTGGTTGGGTGCGGCGGTTCAGGCAGCAATGCCGTGAACCACATGATCGAGTCCAAAGTGAAGGGCGTCGAGTTCATTGCGGTGAACTCAGACGCGCAGGACCTGCATCGTTCGCTTGCGAAGAAGCGGGTTCACATCGGTAAGAACCTCACGCGAGGACTCGGGACCGGCATGAACCCCGACCTCGGCAAGCGCGCTGCCGAAGAGACTCGTCAGGAGATCCAAGAAGCACTTCAGGGCTCGGACATGGTCTTCATCACCTGCGGTATGGGCGGTGGCACAGGTACTGGCGCTGCTCCAGTGGTAGCTAAGATTGCCAAGGAGATCGGCGCGCTTACCATTGCGGTAGTCACCCGCCCCTTCTCCTTCGAAGGCGCACAGCGCTCTGATATTGCCGAGCAGGGGCTTGCTCAACTCAAACAGGAGGTTGACGCATACATCATCATCCCGAACGACAAGCTTCTCTCCATAGTTGAAGGCAAGACCTCGGCCAAGGCGGCGTTCGCTCTTGCTGATGAGGTGCTCCGCCAGGCTGTCGAGGGTGTTTCTGACATCATCACTACACCGGGTGAAATCAACACTGACTTCAACGATATCAAGGCCATCATGGAGGGTGCAGGTCCTTCACTTATGGGCATTGGGGTAGCTGACGGAGATAATCGCGCAAAGGACGCTGCAACGCTGGCGGTCAATTCCCCACTTCTCGACGTCTCCATTTCTGGAGCAAAGGGCATTCTCTTTGTGGTTGCAGGACATGAGGACCTCGGTATCCACGAGGTGCAGGAGGCCGCTGCGGTCATCAATGAATCGGTCGACAAGAACGCGAAGGTCATCTTCGGTATCATGCACGACACCAAGCTGAAGAAAGGACAGATCCGCATCATCGTCATTGCAACCGGCTTCCCTGACGCAGGCGGTGAGAGCCCTGCTGGAGGTTTCGGACAGTCTCTCTTCTCTATGCCTGCTCGTGAACAGTCAGAAGCCAAGAGCTCCATACTTGGAAGCTTCAAGCGCGACGAGGACTCTGCCGTCGTGACCGAGGAGGTCGAAGAGAAGCCCAAGCCCAAGCGGGAGGAGCCGGTCGTAACTGCGACACCGCGAAAGAATGCGACCGTACAGACACCGATTGTCGATGAGGACGACGAGGCCTGGGGTGCTATCCCAAGCTTCCTGAGGAGGCACAAGAAATAGTTTAAAACGAAGAAATCCCCCGGCGCATCGGGGGATTTCTGTTATACTCTCATAATTGTGTATGACGTACGATCTCCTAATTATCGGCGGCGGGCCTGCGGGCGTTGCTGCAGGCGTGTACGCAGCAAGAAAGCAATTGAAGACAGTGCTTGTAGCCGAAGAGATCGGGGGTCAGAGCATGGTCTCCGAAGGCATAGAGAACTGGATAGGCATACCACTCATTCCTGGAGCGGCCCTCTCAAAATCTTTCAAGGCGCATTTGGACGCAGTGAAAGGTGAATTCGTAGAAGTTGTTGAGGGAGAGAGGATTGAGAAACTCGCAAAGAACGGCACTATCTTCACGGCAACGACTAAAAGCGGAAAGACCTTTGAAAGCCGAGCCGTACTTATCGCCTCGGGAGCAGCAAGGAAGAAGTTGGAAATTCCTGGAGCTGACACGTTTGAGCATAAAGGTGTTACGTACTGTGCTTCCTGCGACGGCCCTCTTTTTAGCGGCCAGGACCTTGCAGTCGTAGGGGGTGGAAATGCCGGCTTTGAAACCGCGCTCCAGCTTCTTGCGTATTGCGGCAAAGTTACCCTGATTCATCGTAGGGAAGACTTCAAGGCTGACGCGGTAACCGTCGAGAAAGCGCGGCAGCACCCCAACATGCATATACTTACGAAGACCGAGCCCGTGCGCGTCGAAGGTGAGAAGTTCGTCACGGGCCTCACGGTCAGGAATATTGATACTTCTGAGGAAACTACTCTTCCTGTTACCGGAGTTTTTGTGGAGATCGGAGTCATGCCGAATACGGAATTCGCACGCGGGCTCGTGGAGGTAAACGCTGTTGGACATATCGTAACGAACCCTCGTGATCAGAAGACGAACGTTGCAGGAATCTGGGCCGCAGGAGACGCAACCGACGAGCTTTACCATCAGAACAACATCGCTGCAGGAGATGCAGTGAAGGCGCTCGAGGACATCTATCTCTGGCTTAAAACGCAATAAGAAAAGGCCCCGCTTGCGCGGGGCCTTTTCTATTATGGAGTTGTGGGTGAAGCTATGCAGCTACATCCTCACCACCACCTGCCGGCGCTGCTGGAGCCTCATCGGGAGACTCATCAGCTGGAGCAGCCCCTTCCGGAGCTACAGTAGCTTCCTCACCTTCCTGAAGCGCGTCCTTGTTCTGATCATCCATAGTATGTGTTGCGGCCCCTTTTCCTTAGCCCAGAAAAAGAAAGGCCATCCATGAATTGGCTGGCAATGATTCGACCTGTGCGCCCAGTATACATGAGCTGCCTGTAAATACCATGAATTAGTGGTACGCCCGATCCATCATGTCCCAGATGTCGCCTGCAACGTTCCGCGGTTCCCCTTTAAACGGAAGGTGGTGATTATCAAAGAACGGCATAGAATTACACTCGAGGATGCCGCAGCGGTCCTGTTCGTGCCATGGACGCGATAGGTCTCCGATGATGAAATCGATGCCGACGATTGGGGCCTTGAGGAATTTCGCCACTTCCTCGAACATCTGCACATTCTCGGGATGTACTCCTTCAGTTGCGTCCACAGTCGTTCCCCCAAGGGACCAGTTCACCTTTTGATGAAACATAACTCGTACGCCTTTCTCAGGAACACTTTCGGGTGTGTATTCCTGCCAAGCAAGTTCTTTGAGCGCATCTTCGTTCAGTTTGATCTGAGAGAAATAGGGTCCGCTCCTGTCTGGATGCTTGTTCTCTTCTTCTACGAGTTCCCGAATCGTGCTCAATCCGTCCCCCACTACCGAAGGAGGGTCTCTTCTTAGAGCGGCACTATACACACCGTCAACAACCGTGATGCGATATACCGGTCCCTTGAGCTCCTCCTCGATGAGAGCAAGCGGCGCAACCTCCTTCGCAATGTGGAAAGCTCGTATTAGTTCTTCCTTGTTGTCGATATGAAGAACGGTATGACGGGAAGCAGAACCTGAGTGCGGCTTTATGATCACCGGAGGAACAAGTTTCTTATATATGCGCTTGGCTCCTCTTTCAGTGAATGCCCCCGCTCCATCTGCAGTTGGAAAGCCGGCCTTCCTAAGCTTCTTCTTGAGTTCCGTCTTATTATCCATCCACCACACCCGGTCAATCCCTGAAGGAGGTTGAGGGATTCCTTCAAATGCAAGCTGTCTGCCACTTTTAAGGCGGGCATAGAAGAGGTTCCGGGGAAGGTTGAAGAGGCGGAATTCCCAGATATCGATGCCCCGTGCATCTGCTTCCTCCCAGAGGACCTTGGCCAAGAGAAGCGTTTCGTTATCTGGACGTTCTTGTTTTCTTGCAAGACCAATGCGTACAAGAAAACGGAGGATCCAGGGTGTGACTCGACTTTCAACTGTTTGGAAGGCCTTCGCGAGGACACTCATGAGAGGGCCCGGAGAGAAGAGGGGCCTGAGGGTGTCGTCGAGGGCAACCGTGATATATGTCACCCGGTGCGGAATGGCGTCGCCTCCGCAGTGGATACAGGTGACGGCGCTCATGGTACGGACATAATACCGTGAAGGATTAGATGATGCAGCTGCTTGCTTAAAATCCCAGCTTAGCGGAGGAGGTGGGATTCGAACCCACGTGGGAGTTTCCCCCCGACCGCATTTCGAGTGCGGCGCGTTATGACCACTTCGCTACTCCTCCGTGCGGGGCACTATACCTCGATTTTCTTTAGATGTTTAGGGTTACTAAACCCAATTTCTCTGGAGTATCTTTCGACGTCTTTCTTTCGTCGCAATCTCACGTCACGGCCAGAACGAGTTGGTGTATAGCCGTCTTCTTTGAGCTGGTTCTCGACAAAGTCCAATAGAGGGGCCGATGCGCTGGTAAAGGCAATGCAGCACGACTTATATTTCTTTCCTTTAATTGTGTGTATATCAAAATAAACACAGCCATCAGTATCTACAAGGCCTCGAATACATGCGCGAGCATATTCTGGCCTTTGCTGTACCCAGGCCGGAACAATTGCCTGGTTTCTAGTTTTATTGCCTATACTTAAACCTTCTAATTGAAGAAACGACACAAGATTTTTTCGTGAACAGATTATTCGAGTAACGTTTTTTGATGGGTTGTGAGTTACACTGGGCTTAAAGTCAAAAATCTCAAATATTAGTCGGCGTACATATTCTATATATTCCTTTTCGGCAATATGCAGGTAAATAATAAATTGATATTTGGTAAGTCCTCCATCGCCGAGGGCAATTCCTATTAATTCCGCAAACTGAACACCTCTTTCTGGAAAGAGAATATTCTGGGCAACAAAAGGTGAACCCTCTATACTCCTGTGCGTTCCTATAGATCTCAGGCCGCCTTTGCGTCGCCCAACTGCCGTCCCGAAGTTTCCATAGAGTTGTATGCGAGCGTGTCCGCCAAGCATTCCTGCGGCTCTGCGCTTTTCACTTAAATCAAAGGATTCGTGCACAGGAAGTGGGATGTTGAATTCTTCAGACCATGCTTGAGCTATGGAAGCGGGCATACTGGTGTCGCCCGCACGCCAACTCCGTATCGTCCGGCTAGTCACTTCAGACAACTCTGCGAGCTGTTCTAACGAGTATCCGGAAGCGCTGCATATATCATTAAAGAATTTGTTAGGGTCCTTAAATGCAATTCTTGTCTCCATCAAATTAGTATATCAACAAGTCAGACAAATCTCCACTTTTTGCTAAACGCCCTCAGGAAATGTAGGATGTGCAGGCAAAGGCCCCATCGTCTAACGGTTAGGACGTATCCCTTTCACGGATAAAATCGGGGTTCGATTCCCCGTGGGGTCATGATTTGACAAATATATGTTTCATTATACTATGAGTAATGGGTAATTACGCCCTTTTATTGAAGGAGGTTCTGCTGTGCAGGCCAACAAAAATTCTCCGAGACTGAGTCTTGCGACAAAACTCACTTTCTCGTTCCACACGCTGGTGACCAGCAAAGAAATCCTGGAAGTGGAGCTGATGAATATGGTTAACGAGGCTCTCTCGCAAAGGCCTTGGAAGACCGTAGGCGGCGCGCCCCTTTCGACCTACAGCCTGAGTTACGAAGGTGTCATTCCCTTGGCTCCAAACGCAAGACGGGGCACGACCGAACAAGCCATCGTGCTCAGTCTGGGACGGCAACACAAGGCCAGGAACATCTATGCACTGCAAAAATATGCCGCAGTGCTCGGTGAGTTCTTGGCAAACTTGGAAATGCCAGGCTCCGAGGAGTTGTACGCTGTCCACGTCACATTGCATGTGGTCTGCTGGACGATGCATTTTACTCCGTTCAGTGAGAATCATTCGAGGACTTAATTCCGTCCTAGTATAGAAGGCTTAGCCCGAATAGCCTCAGACGGGAACCCCGATGCTATTTGGTGTCGGGGTTTTGCTATTTTTAATCCCTAATGGCAGTATCTAGAGCAAGCTAAGCTCACGATCTAGAGAGCGTCCAAATACTAACCAAGTATTAAGCTCCCGCACAAGCTGGTTCAATTCTGTGACTAACGTGGGTCATGCACGAACTGGAAAGTAAATAAGCCACCTTAGCTAAGGTGGCTTATTTACTATCTGGAACCAGATTTTAACTAATCGTCATCTTCAACCTCATCTTCGTCTTCATCTTCATCTTCATCATCGTCTTCGTCCTCATCTTCGAATTTGATGACTTTTTTAACCTCCTCCTCGGTTAAGTTGAGGCGATCAGCAACAACAGCAACGATAGCGTCGTGGCTGGTCATGTTGAACCTAAAGGAACGGTCATCACCATCCTCGTCGACTTCGACATAAGCGCGGCCGTTACGAACCTCAACTTCGATTTCAAGTTCGTTCTCATCCTCGTCTTCGTCTTCGTCGGTATCATTGTCATCTTCGTCATCTTCATCGTCTTCGTCATCTTCATCGTCTTCGTCATCTTCGTCATCTTCGTCTTCGTCGTCTTCGTCGTCTTCGTCGTCTGAGTTTATGGAACCCTTTCCGCTGTTGTCTTCCTTGATGCGGATCTTTACCTCCTCCTTACCGTCGCGAAGGTCAATCTCAATCTTCACGCGAACGGAAAGAAGGTCTGTGGGAATCTGGTCTGATACGCCAGCCGCAGTAAGAATCTCATTGATCTTGGCGAGCGTAAGCGGACCAACCTGACCTACCTGATCGAGCCTGAGCTTCGCCTGGAAGCGAGACACTGCCCGTGCGGTCAAAGGACCATAGAATCCCGTAACAAGGCCTTCTGGATAAAGGGTCGGATCGGAAGCAAGAATCTGCTGAAGAGAACGCACCTCCTCACCGGTAGAGCCTACCCTGAGGCGGTTCTCGATTTTCACCTTACCGCTCCCTGACTCGGCATTGGCGCTCGTTGCCCCAGAAAAAATAAGAGCAAGAGCGAATACTGATGCAATAGCGTAGCGCATATGAATAATTCAAATTATTTGTACTAGGTTTACATTATACCTCACCCAAGATGAGACTGCCGCGAGTAGTTATTCCCTATGGGGGCGGAGTGGAAATTCAGCGCTGCTTATTGTATCTTGCTAAGACCCTATGCACGGGGCAATTCCATAGCGCGGTTAGCTCATTTGGTTAGAGCGCGTCATTGACGTTGACGAGGTGGTAGGTTCGATCCCTACACCGCGCACCAATGCCTTCAAAGTACAGGATATTCATCCTTCCGACCCTTATATCCATCTTTCTTCTTGGAGGAGTGTTTTGGTATCTGGGTCCTGCAGCCTTTGTCACTACCCTTCTCCTCGTTATCCTTGAGGTAACGCTTTCGTTTGATAACGCAGTGGTTAATGCGCGGGTGCTTGCGCGTATGAGCGACGCCTGGCAGCAGCGCTTCCTTACGTGGGGTGTTCTGATAGCGGTTGTCGGTACCCGTATTGTGCTCCCCATTGTTATCGTAGCTGTATCGGTAGGACTCTCTCCTTGGGCCGTTACCATGCTTGCTACTTTTGACCCCGAAGCATACGGGCACTTGTTAGAAGGAGCACATCACGCCATTGCTGCCTTCGGAGGAACATTCCTTCTCATTGTTGCCCTCCAGTACTTCATTGATGTAAATAAGAACGTGCATTGGATACGGGTTATCGAACGCCACGTATCAAAGTGGGGACATATTGAGGCAGTGGAGATAGCGCTTACCCTTGTTCTTCTCCTTTTCCTTTCGTACCTCGTACCCTGGGAGGCCGCTACCATACTCACTGCCGGCATCATCGGTCTTGTGACCTTCATTGTTATTGAGGGCATCGCGAACTCCTTTACGGTCGAATCAAAGAGTGCAGTTGCGACAGGAGGACTTATGTTATTTCTTTATTTAAACGTTCTTGACGCAGCCTTCTCACTTGATGGAGTTATCGGTGCGTTTGCGATCACGAGTGCGCTGCCGGTTATTATTGTTGGTCTCGGTATTGGCGCATACTTCGTACGTTCTCTCACTGTGTATCTCGTGCGCCAGAAGACCCTGGAGAGCCTGGTGTACGTCGAGCATGGTGCTCACTGGGCCATTCTCGGTCTTGCTGCCTCTATGCTTGCTTCGCTCGTTATTCATATTCCAGAGCTTGTCATTGGCCTCATCGGCATCGTCTTCATCGTTACCTCGGTCTACTCGTCTTTCAGGGAGCGAGCAGCCGTGGCGCACCAGTAGCATATGGATTAGAGTAAAGGCTCATGGAACGAACTATTATCCTCTATCACGGCGGGTGTCCTGACGGCTTTGGCGCTGCGTATGCAGCGTGGAAGAAGTTCGGGGATACGGCAGAATATATTCCCCTTCACCGCGGAAACGAATTGCCTGAAGGTATAGACGGCGCGCGCATATACCTTATCGACTTCACGTATAAGCGGGAACTCATGGACGAGCTTCTTTCTCGCTCCGGCTCACTTATCGTACTCGATCATCATGACGGAGTACGAGAGATAGTGGAGGCCACGCCCGAGCACGTCTTTGACTTGAATCGTTCAGGTGCGACCATCTCGTGGGAATACTTCCATCCCGATACTCCTGTGCCCTATTTCTTTAAACTGCTTGAAGATCAGGACCTTTTCAGACGCGCCTTTGCAGACACGACTCCCCTACACTCATACCTTGAAGTACATCCTTTTGAATTCGAGGCATGGGATGCGATAGTCCACATGCTTGAGAATCCAGAAGAACGGGAGAAGTTCCTGGAAAAGACCCGCGTGTACGCAGAATACTTTGAACTGCTTGCGACCATGGCTGCAAATAAAGGAAAGCTTGTTTCTTTTGAAGGACATGAAGTATATTTCACTACCTGTCATCCCTTTAAGTCGCTCAAGTCCCGTGTTGGTAACCTGCTTGCTGAAAAGAAAGGACCTATCTCACTGATTGTAACTGCGCATCCAGATGGATACGGCGTTTCGATTCGAGGTGATGGGAGTGTGAATGTCGCTGAGATAGCGCAAAAGTACGGAGGAAACGGCCATCCGAATGCTTCAGGCTTCCTTATCCCCCGCGAAGGCCCGTTCCCCTGGGAACTTATCAAAGACCATGAGGATTCTCGCGATTGAAACCTCGTGCGATGAGACTGCAGTTGCGATCGTCGAAGGAGAGCAGGCAGGGAAAGAAACTAAGTTCGAGGTGCTTGGCAATGCACTTCTCTCGCAAATTGCAGTACACCAGGAATACGGCGGCGTGTACCCAATGCTCGCCAAACGGGAGCATGCGAAGAACCTTGTTCCCTTGCTTTCTGCAGCTCTCGAAGAGGCTGAACTTATACACGAGAGCGAGCAAGTTATTTCCGAAGAGAAACGGGAAGCCATCACAGTTCTGCTTGAGAGAGAAGGAGGTCTTGCCGCTTCGCTGCTCGAGTTTCTGAAAGAGTGCGAACCTCCGAAGATCGATGCAATCGCAGTCACTGCAGGTCCCGGGCTTGAGCCTGCACTTTGGGTCGGGGTGAACTTCGCAAAAGCACTTGCTCTTTTGTGGGACAAGCCGCTTATCGCTGTTAATCACATGGAGGGACATCTTCTATCTGCGCTCCTTCAGGAGAGGGGTGCAAGCACCTACATTCTTTCAGATATTTCTCGTCCTCTTCTCGGTCTTCTCATCTCAGGCGGACATACTGAAATTATTGAAATGAAGGATTGGCTTTCATACACACTCATTGGGAGTACGCGCGACGACGCGGTTGGAGAGGCGTTTGATAAGGTAGCGAGAATGTTAGGGCTTCCGTATCCGGGAGGACCAGAAATATCGAAGCTCGCTGAGAGAGCACGTGAACGCGGAGGCAATAATCCGTATACCCTTCCCCGCCCGATGATAAATGACGATAGCTGTGACTTCTCCTTTAGCGGTCTCAAGACTGCAGTACTCTATCAGGTCAGGGATAATGAGCTTACGGACACAGATAAAGAGAACATGGCGCATGCCTTTGAGGATGCCGTTGCAGATGTGCTGTATGCAAAGACGCTGCGGGCATTGGAGGAGACAGGTGCCAAGTCGCTTGCAATAGGCGGAGGTGTGTCCGCGAACACATATATTAAGCGGACGTTTGCGGAACGCTTGAAGAATGATCGTTCTGATATTTCTCTTTTTATGCCACCCGCTTCCCTCACCGGAGACAACGCCATCATGATCGCTCTTGCCTGCTACTACCGCGCCCTTGCGCAGGACTATGCCGATACGGAAACGCTTAGAGCCAACGGAAATCTTGCTCTCGCGAAGGACTCTAAATAAGGCGTATTCTCTGTTATATTGCTTTAAATGGATCCGAAATTCCTAAAGCCGTACGACCCGGCCGCTACTGAGACCCGCATATATGAGGCGTGGGAAGAAAGCGGGTACTTTAATCCCGACAATCTTCCGGGCGAGAGGAAAGAGCCTTTTACGGTGACTCTCCCCCCGCCTAACGTGACCGGGGAACTCCACATTGGCCATGCGTATGAAGATACGCTCCAGGACACATTCGTGCGCTTTCACCGCATGCTAGGAAAGAAGACGCTATGGGTACCCGGCACCGATTCAGCAGCCATCGCCACCCAAGCACGTGTTGAAAAGAATATTCAAAAAGAAGAGGGAAAGAACCGACACGACCTCGGACGGGAAGAGCTTGTACGCCGTGTTGCTGAGTTTGCGAAAAACAGTGAGAGCACCATTCTCGGACAGGTTCGAAGGATGGGTGCATCGCTCGATTGGTCGCGCTATGCCTACACCATGGATGAACCGCGTAACCGCGCCGTCGCTACAGCCTTTAAGCGGTTTTACGATGCCGGGCTTGCATACCGTGGCAACCGCATCATTAACTGGGATCCGAAGGGCCAGACCACTATCTCCGATGATGAGATCGTCCACGAAGAACGAGAGGCGAAGTTATACACGTTTCGCTACGCAAAGGACTTCCCCATTCCTATCGCCACCACGCGTCTTGAAACGAAGGTCGGTGATGTGGCAGTTGCCGTGCATCCGGATGATGCTCGGTATAAGGAATTCATAGGCAAGGAATACGAAGTGAGCTTCTGCGACGTTCCACTTACTATCCGTATCGTTGCGGACCAGGCTGCCGATCCGGAGTTCGGAACAGGTGCCGTGGGTGTTACACCAGCTCACAGCATGACCGACTGGGAGATCGCCGAGCGACATGATCTTCCACGTCCTCAGGTAATAAACGAGTTCGCAAAGATGGTAGTTCCCGGCCGACTTGAGGGACTTAAGGTTATTGAGGCCCGCGAAGCTGTTGCCGAATGGCTTCGTGCCGAGGGTCTCATGGAGCAGGAGGAGAATATCGTCCAGAACGTGTCTACGGCTGAGCGCACGGGAGGTATTGTCGAGCCGCTTCCTAAAGTGCAGTGGTTCATCGCCGTCAATAAGTCATTCATGCTTGAAAAGTCTGACATACCCGGAGTACCTAGTGGCTCGACTCTCACCCTCAAAGAACTTATGCGTGCAGCCATTGAGCATGGTGGTGTGACCATGCCCCAGGAAGGATTTCGTAACGCATACTTTCATTGGATCGATAACCTGCGGGACTGGTGCGTGAGCCGTCAGATCTGGTTCGGGCACCGTATCCCTGTCTGGTACCGTGGCGATGAGATCTATTGCGGTGTGGAAGCACCCCAAGACGATGGCTGGGAGCAAGATCCGGACGTCTTTGATACCTGGTTTTCCTCGCAGCTTTGGACCTTCTCGACTCTCGGATGGCCTGAGGAGACTACAGACCTGCGAACGTTCCATCCCACGTCACTTATGTCTCCGGCATACGAGATACTCAATCTTTGGGTTTCGCGCATGATCCTTGCAAGCGGATTCCTGCTCGGTCAGGTTCCCTTTCGCACTGTGCTCATTCATGGTTTGGTACGCGATGCCAAGGGACGTAAGTACAGTAAGTCACTCAATAATGGCATCAATCCTCTTGATATGATCGATAAGTACGGCGCCGACGCACTGCGGATGGGGCTGCTCGTAGGAACGGCGATTGGAAGCGACATCCGTTTCGATGAGAGTAAGGTGAAGGGATATAAGCACTTCTCAAACAAACTTTGGAACATCACGCGCTTTGTGCTCGAAAATACGGAAGATTTCATATCTGAAGGAACTCTCACAAGCACTGACCAGGAACATCGCGCTGACTTCGAAGCCCTTGCCGAAGATATTACTCGTGACCTTGAGGAATATCGTGCGTATCTTGCAGCCGAGAAGATATATCACTACCTTTGGCATGAACTCGCCGACAAAATACTCGAGGAATCAAAGTCCGTTCTTCAAAGCGAGGACGAGACTGCGAAGGCCTCACGCCAGACACTTCTTCTTTCTCTTCTAACAGATTCACTTAAGTTGCTTCATCCCTTTATGCCGTTCGTAACGGAAGAGATATGGTCATCGATTCCGGGCTCCGAGGGACTTCTCATAGTCGCTCCCTGGCCGCGGTACAATTAGGAGAATGGATATCCTCGCGTCCGCACCGTTCGGAACTCTCGGGTATGCCTTCCTGGGAGGTGTCCTTCCTCCCCTCGTCTGGCTTTACTTTCTCCTTAAAGAGGACGATCGGTGTCCGGAGCCTCTTCCTTGTCTTTTGATCGCCTTCATCTCGGGCATGCTCGCTGTGCCTTTCGCTCTTCTGCTTGAGACTCTTCTGCGCGACTATGCCTACATTGCGTATGCAGGATGCAGTGAGTACGCGCCACTCTGCGTGCCGATTATTCTCGGATGGTCAGTCATTGAAGAGACGCTGAAGTATGTGTTGGTTGCGCTTCTGGTGCTCTGGCGCGCTGACGTGAACGAACCCATAGATCTGGTTATCTATATGCTCACAGCAGCACTTGGCTTTGCGGCGCTTGAGAATGTACTTTTCCTCATCGTTCCCTTCGCAAACGGCGATGTTCTTATGGGGCTCCAGACCGGAAACCTGCGCTTCATCGGTTCAACCCTTCTTCACGTCATGGCTTCTTCAGCAGTTGGTTTTGCGCTTGCTTTCTCTTTGAACTTCTTGAAGCCGCTCCGAGCCTTCTTCGCCATTGCCGGACTTATCCTTGCCATTGCATTGCACGCTCTCTTTAACTTTTTTATAATTCAGGGAGATGGCGTCTACACGCTGTTCGCGTTCCTCATCGTCTGGACCGCGGCAGTCGCCTTCTTCGCGCTGTTTGAGACCCTCAGGTACGTTAGGTACCGCAATTTACCCAAAAATGTCTGTTAGTATATAGCTATGAAAAAACGCTCCTTCTTCGACCGCCTTTCCGGATCCACTCCGGTCGACGACTACGACTTTGACGATGAAATGACGCAGCCGTACCCGGCGCAAAGGGGACATACTCCCTCCACCGCTCCCTCGTATCCGGCACAAGAAGATTTGGCTGTTGACGGCCAGCTTCCTGTGGACGTATATCAAACCGAAAGTGAGGTCGTGGTGCGTGCATTTGTCGCAGGAGTGCGCCCGGACGACGTGAACCTTTCCATATCGAGGGATACAGTCGTCATAGACGGAGTACGCGAGGAACGTGAGCAAATCGTTGATCATGATTACATCAAGCGTGAACTCTTCTGGGGATCGTTCGCGACTACCATCCACCTTCCCCATGAGATTGACGTGGATGCGGCAACGGCAAGCGCCAAGGACGGGCTTCTGACGCTCGTGCTTCCACGGCTTGATAAGTCGAGGCAGACGAAGCTTAAGGTGAAGGCGGGATAACAAAAGGCCCCTAAAACCGGGGCTTTTTGTTATTTAATGTCAGTGTAGAGCGTCGGGGGAACGCCCACGTTCTCAATCTTAAAGTTAAGCCTTCCTATCACCTGCCCTTCGAGGGTTTCGATAGTAACGCGCCACTGTCCGGGACGAGGATCGGACTTCTCCGAATACCCACGGTATCCTTCTGCTCGTCCTCCTGAAAGAGTAAATGCAATCATTGACTCGGTTATCCACTCCCTTTTTTCTTCGTCGTATCTTTCCCATCGATGAACGATATTCGCTGAGAATGCAGATGGTGCAAATATGGCACTGTATGCGTATAGCGGAGTGCCTGTAACGTGATTGACCTTTCGCGGCAGGAAGCGGGACCATCGACTCCACCCCTCGTGGGTGACTTGGTATCCGGCTTCGGTACGGACAATGCTGTGATAGATGCCGCTTTCCTTAACGGTAAGGGGGATGGGCGGCACAAGACCGCTAAAATAGAGCGCGACAACTATGATAACCACGGCTCCTGCTCCTGCAAGAATGCGCCAAAGTGTCGCTTCGAGCTGTCTGCGTCCTGAAAGGCCGAGCAGGCATATGAATGCCCCGAAAACAACAATTGCGAGCACAGTGCTTGAGAGAAAGATGTCAGGTCCCAGTTTATTCAAATACAACGGTAATGCGAATATGAGATACGCATAGAGTGCAAAGAAAAAGAGCACGGTCTGGAACACAAGATGGGAGCGGTAGCTTCTGAAGAACTCGTTCCCAAGGAAGATTGCCAGAAGCAGGAAAAGGAACGGCCATGATACGGAAAGCACTGCGCTTTTTGTATAAAAGATGAGGAAACCGGAAAGTAGACCGCCGATGGTGAACGTTGCAGCCAGGGGCGCAAGCACGGCCACTGCCCTTCTCCATGCTGAAGGATGTATGGCAAACCTGCGCATGGTGTGCGTGAGGAAGGTGAAGAATGCTGCAAGAGCAAGATACGCAATGAAGAGTAGGTTCACTGCAGGCAGGTCAAGGAGCGTAAAGGTCAGAAGATCGGTTACGAACCCAACTACGAACACGAGCGTCGAGAGCCGGTGTTCGTGGAGCTGAATGAAAGCAAGCGGGTAAGACATCGGTTTAATAGTAACCGACAGATGGTGCTTGGACCCGGGCTTGAACCGGGGACCTTTCCCTCTTCAGGGGAACGCTCTACCAACTGAGCTATCCAAGCAAGTACGGCCCAATATAGCACACGGGCTGGTGTCTTTCACTACTGGCCCTGGTATGAATCCAGCGCCTTCTCAAGGTCTGCCTGAGTCGGAAATCCGAGGAAGCCGCTTCCAGCGCCGCCTGTCGCCGGAACAAGAGACTCGAGAATGGGCTTGAGGAGAAGGAGCGGCAGTATGATGAGAGCCGCCCAGATAAAGACGCGAAGAAAGATGCCAACGCGGCTCCAGCGTCGCATCTCGCGGAGCATCCTATTGGTCTCCTCGGTAACCTGGAGATTCTCCTCAAGCATCTGCTCTACTCGCGCCAATTGCAGATTTTCATCGTTCATATAGTCGAATTATATCAGCCTACGATCTTGAATATGTCGCTTGCAGTTATTACCACCATGAGAAGTATGAGGAATGCGAAGCCGGCCATGTTCACTCCCCTGACAAAGACTGTGGGAATCGGCCTTCGTATAATCGCTTCTATTGCAACGAAAAGAAGGCGTCCTCCATCAAGCGCAGGGATAGGAAGCAAGTTGATGATAGCCAGATTGATGGAGATAAGTGCCGTGATGGTGAAAAGAGAGGTGAGGCCTTGATCGTACGCATCACCCACTGTTCCAGCGATGCCGATAGGTCCCGATACCTGTGCGAGGTTTGCCGAAAGGGTGAAAACACTTCCGAAGAAACCAATGAGCCCAACTGCTACCTGCTTTGTGATTTCCCAAGTAAACACCGCTCCTTCGATGGGCACACGGTACCAGGCGACTGGAACCGTACCTACCGTTGCCACGGAAACGCCGAGCGCAGAACGCTCAGGCTCTCCCGGTATGATGCCAGCTTCAGGTGCAGTTGTAAGAGTCAGAGTTTCTTCCCCACGTAGAATCGTGAATGTGAGCATATCTCCCGCTTTCTGGGTTGCGATGTATGCAGTAAAAGCGTCGGGGTTGGTAGTTGCAAACTCTCCCTTCTCGTCAAAAACGGAAAGTATCCTATCCCCCACGATAAGTCCCGCTCGCTCTGCAGGGCTTCCGGGAAGAGTTCCAGCAATTACGAGCGAAGCGTCGGGAGCAAGCAATGCCTCTTCAGCAGTGAGCGCTCTGGGCGTACCGACTGCGAGTATTCCTGAGATGATCACGTATGCCAGCAGGAGATTCATCGCTACACCGGCAACAAGGGTCAACGCCTGGAATATGCGGGGGCGAGAGGAAAAAGCTTGGGGAGAAGCAGCATCAGTATCGTCTTCGCCATAGATGCTAACAAAGCCGCCGAAGGGCAGAGCGTTCAGGGTATATTCCGTCCCCCCCTTCTTGAACCCTGCGATGCGAGGAGGATATCCGACACCGAACTCATCTACGCGCATGCCTGACCACTTAGCAGCTAGGAAATGCCCGAACTCGTGAGCCACGATGAGGAAAACGAGAATGACTATAAAAAGGAATACGGTCATGCTACTGCGCTATATCCTCCTGCTTCTTCCTCGCAAGAACCTCAAGGGCTTCTGTTCCCTTATCGATATGCCTCTGCGCCTCTTCCTTAAGGCGCTTTAACTCGTCCTGCCCCATGCCTCCCTCTTTCTCGAGTGCCTCAAGTTCCTTGAGAGTGTCGGTACGATGCCCACGCAGGGTCACACGTGCCTGCTCAAGCCGCTCTCCTGCAAGCTTTGCAAGCATGGTGCGCCTTTCTGTGGTGAGTTCAGGGAATATGATCCGAAGTCCGGTGTCATCGACTGCGACAGAGACACCGAGGTCAGCATCGTTCACGGCCTTTTCGATAGACTTGGATACGGTCTTGTCCCAGGGAACTACCCGTATGGTCCGCGCGTCTTCTACTGTTACGCTTGCAAGGCCATTGATCGAAGTCTTAGAGCCGTACGAATCGACCCGAATGGAATCAAGAAGTGCAGAGGTTGCGCGTCCTGTCCGGATGCCTGCAAGCTCGCGCGAGAGCCACTCTTCAGTTTCCTTTATCTGCGCGTTTAGTTTAGAGAAATCGTATGCCATGTCATGAGTGTACCAGAAAGGCCGCTTTATTGCGGCCTTGTCTTGGCAAGAGTTAAGCTCTACGTATCGCTTTGACGACCGCCAAGAGCACCACCGCGCCAATCAATGCCACGATGAAGCTATAGAAGTCGAAACCGGTTCCGCTTGACTGGCCCAGCATCGTCATAATCCAGCCGCCAAGGACTGCTCCCACGATACCAACGATTATGTCGAGGAGGAGGTTCTGCTGGCCGTTCGTCTTCATAATTATGGAGGCGAGCCATCCTACGATCGCACCGAATACAATCCATAACACTATACTCATGATATTCAGAAATTAAGGGTAACGGGAGAATATAAACAGCTCAACGGTAAAGGAAAGATGAAGGGGTAATCCACACCATATCCACAGTATCCCCAGTTGCCCCTTTTTTCTACCGGAGAGATACTGAATTTCGCCTCTGGCTTCGGCCTTAGGCAGGGTTGGTAGATAACTGCAGAGGCTTCGGCCAATACAGCCTACTAATTTTGAAAAGCGGGTCTTGTTAGCGAACATTCGAGACCGGTCCTGCATCGAACCCTCGGGAGAGATGCGGTAAACCACCTCAAATGAAATCGGAGCGAGACGAAACGCTTTTCAACGCAAGGCCGTCCTTCGGGGCGGTTTTGTCGTTCCTATCCCTGCATTTAGACTGTTTCCTTTCTTTCTACAACAACTCCGTTTTGAAGGTCCTCAACCATCTGCCGCATCACCTCGTCGTTCTCACGAAGCTGCTGATTCTCTTTGCGCAGTCGACGATTAATCAGACTCCTATGGATACTTGCAGGTATCGAGGCAAGTACGCCGAGAAGTCCCCCGACCGCAGCCGTAAAGATAATCACAAGCGCAAGCGGGCTTGCGAACTGCCAGGAGAAGAATGTAAGCTCGACCACTTCCGTGTTCTGGAGTGCGAAAATGATAGTTGTAGCACCGAGGACAAAACCGAGTACAAGAGTGAATACCATGCTGATTATCGTTACTGATCAGCTTTAGTATACCGTCTGGAGGTGATTTTAAGATTAAGGACCTAGCATTGCGCGTTCTTGACGATATAATCGTATGCTTCGTCCACCGTGTCAGCTATAAAGAAAAGGTTGAGGTCAGGAGTGTCGATTGCTGCATGCTCGGCGAGAAGTTTGAGTTGCATAAATGCGATAAGAGGTTCCCAATACTCTTTTCCGTACACGACTATGGGAACCTTGCGGATCTTCTTGGTCTGAACAAGGGTCAGGATCTCGAAGAACTCATCCATGGTGCCGTACCCACCCGGGAAGAAGATGTATACCTCGGAAGCAAAAGCAAGCATCACCTTGCGAATGAAGAAGTGCTCGAAGGTGAATGAGTCGGTGAGGTATGTATTAAGGCCCTGGTTTTGGTCGAGGCGTATGTTGAGACCCACTGAGGCTCCGCCCGCCTCGAATGCTCCCTTGTTCGCAGCTTCCATGATTCCCGCGCTCCCTCCCGTGATGATGGCAAAGCCGGCCTTGGCGAGACGTCCTGCAAGCTCGGCAGCTTCTTTATAGAAATGCTCTTCAAAGGTGGCGCGAGACGTTCCGAAGAAGCTTGCGGCAAGACCGTACTTGCGTATGGCCTCGAAGCCCTCCACGAACTCAGACATGATCTTGAAGACCCTCCAGCTTTCAAGCTCGCGTGGCTTACAT
Source organism: Minisyncoccota bacterium (assembly GCA_036517735.1). GTDB lineage: Bacteria > Patescibacteriota > Minisyncoccia > Phycocordibacterales > Phycocordibacteraceae > C7867-001. The sequence continues at coordinate 44,970 of DATDUD010000048.1, forward strand.
ACGAGAGGAGAGGGGGCGGCCGGCACTTCCCGTTTCCCTTCCTCGATGGTGCGCGCAAGTATCTGCCCCATCATCTCGTGGTGCTCAGGGGTATTTGATTCTTCGGGCGTAGGCACGGGCGGTACTTTAGCCTTTCCAGTTATGTCTGCCATGGAATTGGATACTCAAGAAATTCAGGTAATAGGTTTCTATTATAGACCAAGCGAGAGAATACCTCGGCATGGGATAACGCGCCGTTCAATGCGTTGTGGGGTTTCGGCTCCTCTGGCACGCCGGTGTACTTCAGAATGAAATCAAGATTAATGGCAGAGCGCTTATTGTCGATGGGGGGCGTTTCTCCTTTTTGTGTCATGTGAAGCCAGCAGAGGCTGTGGGTATCGATGCTGCGGTATGCGAACGGAAACTCAATGCCAGCCCGGTGGCAGGCCGCTGCTACGAAGTCACTATCAAAACGTGGGTTCTGTCCTATGAAGGTATGGCTTTTGGGACGATCAAGCGCCCAAGCTACAAAGGCTTTAATAAGCTCTGCTTCATTTTTCTTCCCGCTTCCCTCCCCTATCTCTTCGCGCGAGAAGCCGGTAATGGCAAGAGATTCATCGGATATGTGCGCACCATCCCACACACGGCATTCGTCATAGAACTGGTTTGTGGGATCATCGAGGTCGACTGCCCCAATTGAGACAATCGATGCCTTGTCAGCATCGAGTCCCGTTGCTTCTACATCCACAGCGATCATGCGGGCAGTATAGCAGTTGACTCCAATTCAGCTTTTGTTACTATGCAAATGGCTTCGGCCTCGCCCCGCAAGGGGAGACACTATGGCTTCGGCCTCGCCCCGCAAGGGGAGAACGGGAAAACCGTTAAAGCATGTCTTTGGCGGCTTTCTTATTTTTGCGAAGGTGCCTTGATCAAGAACACCTATTTTATCGACAAGTCGTTTGGTGTCGATGAGTCGTAATTGCGATATGAGCACAACCGCCTGCCTTCCACGCAAGAGCCCGATTGGGATACGGAAACGATGTTTTTTCTGGGAGGTTGAAAGTGGTGTGATAAAACAAGAGTTTCGGCTAACACCACGCAAAATGAGGACCGGACGTTGATACCCCTTACCGGTACCATCTTCCTCAGAACCGATATTTATACCGAGAGTACACCACCAAATATCGCGTTCGTTGTAGTGCCGCTCAACAGTTTGTTGTTGGACTCTCTTCTTTTCAGCATTCCAAAGATCAAGATTCTTCTCCATGCTTCAAAGCCCCTTACAGTTCTTTCCTGGCTCGTATCCCTCAGCTTCAGCCTCTTCTTTAGTTGCAAACCATACCTTATTCTCCTCCTTGATTCGTTTAGCGGTCCCGCACCAGGGAAGGTAGTATTTGGTGCCGGTCTTAGAAGCTACATATTCCCCTCCGGTTGCTAGGATCGGTTCGCTTTCTTTGGGTTCAGGCTTCGCCGCGACTGCGGATGATGCCTCCTGGCCTTGTGGCTTCTCGATAAATACCTCGTTTGGTTTTCCAGCACTGCCTTCGCGTCCCGCAACGACTCCGAGGCCGAAGCTTGCGGTTGAGGAAAGGACAAGAATGGTGATGAGAAGGGCGTCTTTTGGAAGACGCCGCACCAGGCTCTCTTTTTTCTCATTCTGGCCTGTATCTAAGCCCTTGCCTGTCTTTTCCCTTTCTGATATAGTCATCTTCACAACGTAACACTATGGCAAGTACAAAAGCTGGTGGGTCAGCAAAAAACCTGAATACTTCAAACCCGAAATACCTCGGGGTGAAGCTTGGAGACGGACAATCAGCACGCCCGGGCATGGTTATCGTGCGCCAACGTGGCACGAAGATCATGGCTGGCAAAAACGTAAAAGTCGGCAAAGATCATACACTGTACGCAATGATTACCGGAAAGATCGCCTTCCGCGACCGCCGCAAGACCAACTTTGATGGACGCGTAGTCCGTAAGAAAGTTGTAGACGTTCTGGCTGTTGTCTAACGCAAAGATGAAGAAAAACCGCCGGAGATGTGATCCGGCGGTTTTTCTTTTTCCCCAACTTATTCAGTCTCGATGAGTATTGTGATCTTTCCGAAATCCTCTCCACGAGCTACAGGAACCTCAAACTCTCCAAGTTCTTTAAACGGACGTTCAATGTGGATAGCATCCTCAGGAAGGCCTGCCGCTTCTGCGATTTCTTTGGCATCGACGCCGTCATACAAATGACCCTGATCGTTCGCCTTCTTGCGAATAACTACCTTCTCCTCTGCAAGAGCGGAAAGACGGTCTGATACGAGCTTGCTATCAATCTCTCGACGCTCGATAGCTGCCTTTGCAAGGGACTCTGCTCTCTTAAGGGAAGCAGGAGTAGCAAGCACGGCCATCTTGCGGGGGATGAGGAAGTTCAAGGCGTGACCGTCGGAAACGTCTACTGCGCTCCCTGCCCTGCCCATATCGCGCACGTCTTTGAGTAATACGACTTTCATAGTGGAAGTATCGTACCGTTTTAGGCTCTTTTCCGCAAATAAGCTGGCAGTCTGGAGTGGTGCACTTCAGAGTTGAACCTACCTAACCAAGTCGTCCCTAACGAAAAGTCGTTGGAGAACGACTTTTCATTTAGTTGCTAGTAGATTAGCTTTCGAACCCTACCTCCCACTCTTCAAAAACTCCACCGCCCTGTCCATCTGCGGATCCCTTCCTGCAGTTATGTCCTCAGGAGTACGCTCAACAATGATGTCAGGTGCAAGGCCACCATCTGAAATTGATTTGCCGGAAGGAGTAAGCCAGCGTGCCACCGTGACCTTGAGTGCTCCCTGTCCTACCGGAATCAGTTCCTGAACCGAACCTTTGCCGAACGAACGTGTACCGATGAGTGTCGCCTTTTCATGATCCTTGAGTGCGCCTGCAACAATTTCTGAAGCCGAAGCAGAACCCTGGTTGATGAGTATCACAATCTGTGTTCCTTCAGGTACCCCTCCCCTGCCTGAGCTTCTGTGAACGATGTTCTGTTCCTTTCCTTTATAGTCTTCAGTAACCACGATTTCACCGCGTGTGAGGAAGAAGCTTGAGATCTTCACTGCAGCATCGAGGTACCCTCCAGGATTCCCGCGAAGATCAATGATGAGCTTTTTAGAGCCACTCGACCTAAAGCTCGTGATTGCGTCACTGAAAAGGTTTACCGATGTACCGGTGAATTCGTAGAGCGAGATGGTGTAGATGCCTGTCTCGCGATTAAAGTTTGTATCAAGGGTTGGCACCTGGATAGTGTCGCGCACGACTGTAATCTCAATGCTCTTTCCGGCACGAAGGAGGGTAAAGGAGACTGATGTGCCCTTGGAACCACGTATCAGCTTCACTGCAGAGTCCGTGGTCATTCCCTCGGTCGACTTGCTATCTATGGAAAGGATGAGGTCGCCTGAAATGATGCCGGCCTTCTCTGCGGGAGTGTTCTTCAAGGGTGCAATGACTGTAAGAATCCCGTCTGGGTTAAGACCTATCTCCATGCCCACGCCGCTAAAAGTCCCGGATATCTCCTCCTGAAACATCTTTGCTTCTTCAGGCGGGAGAAAGACTGTATACGGATCCCCGAAGGATTCAGCAAGTCCTTGGATAGCACCCCATATCTTCTGTTCGTTCGTAGGGAGGGTCGAAGAGGCGTTTGAAGGAACGAACTTCGCATTGAGGGTGTTGTATACCTTCCAAAACTCATTGAAGTCGAGCGTCGTGTCGGGAGTAGCGTTGAGTCCATCCCCTATTAAAGGGAGGCTGGAAAGAACGCGAGAGCCTCCTGCAGCCCCTACCGAGAGTCCTCCGGCAAAGCCGAGAGAGAGCACAAGCGCAAAGAATATGCCCAGCTTAAGCGTGCGCTTGAAGCGCTTCCGCTCAGTACGCATTTCTCCAAACTGCTCACTCGCCGCATTCATGTGCAAAGTGTATCACAGGGCTATACCCAACCCGACCATATTTCTCTTATTCTTGCTTGTATACTAAGGACAGCATGGTAAAGCGGCACGGAAAGAACGGCGTCACCTGGGTCGACATGGAAGCGCCAACGCGCGAAGAGTTGCGCGCGGTCATGAATGAGTTTGATATCGGCGAACGTATCGAAGAGGAGATCGTTTCTCCGACCCCCTACCCACTTGTCCTCTGCTCTCCTTCCTATATCTATCTCATCCTCCATTTCCCCGCCACAAACCCTCAAGGCGGAGCGAAGAACCAAGAGATAGATTTCATTGTCGGGAAGGACTTTCTTATTACTGCCCGATACGAGGTCATTGACGCGATCCACAGCCTCCATAGAGTATTTGAGGCTGAGGAGATGCTTGACCTACCCTCTAAAGGGGACGGTGCGCATTATCTTATCGAGCGTGTGCTTCGTCACTTGTACGGGGCCATCCGCGATCAGGCCGAACAGACAGCTCGTGCCATGGACCGAATCGAGGAAGAGATATTCGCAGGCAAGGAACACGAGATGGTGTATACGATCTCGCTTGTTGGTCGGGTACTTCTCCGTTTCGATACGACCCTCTCACGCCACCAGGAACCTCTCAAAGCCTTTCTTGAAGCCCTTGCTAGTCCAACGTTTTTCGGTAAGTCATTTAACATGCATGCAGCGCACATTCAGGCTGAGCACGATCACACTGCTGCGCTTGTGGGTACGTACCGAGCTGTCTTGATCGAGCTTCGGAGCACGAACGAATCCCTTCTTTCCGCTTCCCAGAATGAGATCGTAAAGCGCCTCACCATCATGAGCTTCTTCGCGCTTCCTTTAACGGTGCTCGCCTCAATATTCGGCATGAATAACAACTATCTTCCTTTCATCGATTCCCCACACTTTATCTGGCTCTTTCTCTTAGTAACAGGAATTCTTATAATCATTCTTCTTTCATACTTCAAGCACAGGAAATGGTTTTAGCCGTTCGTGCTAGGGTATTTGTATATGTGGCCGTTTACGCGTAAGAAAACGGGGAGTAAGAATACGTCCCCCATATTCTTCACGAACACTCTGTCTGGGAAGAAGGAGCCATTCGCTCCCTTAAGAGCGGGCTCGGCCACCATCTACTCCTGCGGTCCTACTGTATACAACCGGGCACACATAGGTAATCTACGTTCCTATGTATTTGCAGACTTAATCGCTCGTGTTCTCAAGAACGCTGAATATCGTGTACGCCGGGTCGTGAACATTACAGACGTCGGACACCTGGTCTCGGATGCGGATGAGGGTGAGGACAAGATGGAAAAGAGTGCTCGAGAGTCTGGAACCTCTGCAAGCGCTATTGCTGAGGAGTACACCAAGCTCTTTATGGAGGATATCTCGCTCCTTAACATTGATACTAAAGACATTCTCTTCCCTCGCGCAACTGAATATGTAAAGGAACAGATCACTCTCATAAAGATTCTTGAGGAGAAAGGGTACACATATCAGATACGGGATGGCATATATTTCGATACCGCTAAGTATCCAGGATACGGAAAGCTAGGAGGCGTAGTGAAAGAGGGCGTTGGACGGATTAACGAGAATAAGGAAAAGAAGAATATGGCTGACTTTGCCCTTTGGAAATTCTCTTCTCTGGACGAAAAGCGGCAGCAAGAATGGGACAGCCCATGGGGAGGTGGCTTCCCAGGATGGCACATCGAGTGCTCTGCCATGTCAAAGTCGCTTCTCGGCGAAACTATCGACATACACACCGGCGGAATGGACCACATACCGATCCATCACAACAATGAGATCGCGCAGTCGGAGGCGGCGAATGGAAAGACATTCGCACGATACTTCTTGCACCACGCCTTCCTCACTATGGAAACAGAGAAGGTTTCGAAGTCACTTGGAAACGTCGTGTACCTCTCGGACCTACAAGGAAGAGGTCTGCATCCCCTTTCTCTTCGCTATCTCTTCCTCCAGGCCCATTACCGCTCTCCCCTCTCCTTCTCCTGGGAGTCCATTGAAGCTGCGAACGAAGCCCTCACACGGCTCTGGCGTATTGCAGGCGAATTCAAAGAGGAATCGAAGGGTATAGGGACATCTTCCGAGGCATCGGACCGCATAACCACCCTTTTGAGAGATGACCTTGCAACTCCTGCTGCACTTGCCCTTCTCTGGGAGACCCTAAAGGACGACCATATACAAGCAAAGGCCGCTTGGGGCGTCATAGAGGCGGCAGAGGCGGTTCTCGGCCTCTCCCTCACCAATCCCCCATTCTATGGTCGTCTCAAGGACACTGATATGCCGGAAGAGGTGCAACAGCTCATCAGGGAGCGCCAGGAAGCTCGCATATCAGGAGATTTCAAACATGCGGACGAATTGCGTATCCACATCGAGAACAGGGGATATGCTGTTGAAGACCGCCCGAAGGGCGTGGTGGTCACCAGGAAGCTCAATTGATACAATCGGTCTACATGGCCGACTTCTCCCGCATCCCTCCGCAGAGCCTCGAAAGCGAACGGGGCCTTCTTGGTTCTCTTCTCCTGAAGCCGGATGCGATGCACGATGTTTCCGATATCATTCGATCTGATTCTTTTTATGCTGAGAAGCACAAACTTATCTTCGAGTGCATGCGCGAGCTCTCTGACCGCGGAGAGCCCATAGATATACTTTCTCTTTCGGAGAGACTGCAGGGCAAGGGCGTGCTCGAACGTTGTGGCGGGAGAGCGTACATTGCCGAACTTGCAAACTCCTCCCCTACGCCTGGCAACTTTGCCCACTATGCAGAATTAGTTGCGAGGAAGCACATCATGCGCGCGCTTATCGACGCAGCGCACGAGATCACTGAGCACGCATACGAGGAAGGACGCGATCATGCAGAGGTGCTTGATGCTGCAGAAAAGTCCATTTATGCAATTGGCGATAAGTCAGCGACGCATAAGTTTGTTGCGCTTGCTGATAAACTTGAGAGTGCTTGGGAACGTATTGAAAGTTTGTCGAAGAGTGATGGTACGATTCGCGGCGTTCCTACTGGTTTTCCCGATCTTGATAATTTACTTTCTGGACTCCATCCATCTGACCTTATTATTCTTGCCGCGCGCCCTTCGGTAGGTAAGACGTCGCTTGCGCTTGATATCGCTCGCAATGCCGCAGTGAAGCACAACGTACCGGTGGGCATCTTCTCCCTTGAGATGAGCTCGGAACAGCTTGTAGATCGTATGCTTTCTGCTGAGTCATATGTAAATTCATGGAAGATTCGTACGGGAGGGGTTCGGGCCGAGGAGGAGTTCACCCGCATTCGGGACGCGCTTGAAACCCTTTCCAAAGCTCCTATTTACATAGATGACAAACCGGGCAACAACATCCTTGCAATGCGTGCGGTGGCGCGTCGCCTTAAACGTGAACGCGGTATCGGACTCATTGTCGTCGACTACCTCCAGCTCATGGCACCCTCGGGAGGCTTGAAGGCCTCGGACTCCATGGTGCAACAGGTTACCGAGATCTCTCGCTCTTTGAAGTCTCTTGCCCGTGAGCTTGAGGTGCCAGTGCTCGCACTCTCGCAACTCTCCCGTGCGGTTGAGCAGCGTGGCGGCAAGCCACGACTTTCCGACCTTCGTGATAGCGGAAGTCTAGAACAAGATGCAGATGTTGTTATGTTCATCCATAGGGACGACAAACGTAATCCTGACAGCGACCGTCCAAACATCGCCGAGATCCTTATCGAGAAGCACCGCAACGGCCCTACAGGACGCGTGGAGCTGTACTTCGATGAGAAGCGCACGAGCTATATGCCGATGGACAAGTCGGGATACGGAGCCTTGGCTTCTGAGTTTGAATAGATATGGATAGGGTTGAGGAGCTTTCGCACGCCTTTGAGCGCTTCCCGGGGATAGGACCGCGCCAGGCGAAGCGTTTCGTCTACTACCTCCTTACACGAGCTCCGGGAGACCGCTCGAAGCTTTCCGAACTTATAGCTCGTCTTTCAGACGACGTACGCCAGTGTTCCGATTGCATGCGCTTCTGGAGCGGTAAAGCAGTCTCATGCACGTATTGCAGCAATCCTTCACGGGACGATTCGGTTCTTATGCTCGTCGAGAAGGATCAGGACCTTCTTGCAGTTGAACGCTCAGGAAGCTACAAGGGCCGCTACTTCGTTCTTGGCGGCTCCCTTACCCTCTCCGGTAAAGGAAGCATCCGAGAGAAGGAACTTGTGGACCGAGTTGAGAAACGAGCGAAGACAGGGCTCGAGGAGATTGTTCTTGCTCTTTCGGCGACAAGCGAAGGAGAACATACGGCAGACCATATCAGAGGACTTCTACAGCCTCTTCGCAGCCACATCCGTTTCTACACACTTGGGCGCGGGCTTGCGACGGGCTCGGAACTTGAATACGCGGACTCGACTACTCTTTCGGCTGCGCTTCAGAATAGGAAGGAGACATAGTGTTTATCGCTGCTTTAGCTCGACTTCTTCCTTCGCAAGGTCAAACTTAACGGTAAAGTGTTCGAAAAATCCTTTTTGTCCGACAATGCCGTATGGCATTACTCGTCCCGCTACGTCAGGCATAAAGCCTGCAGTTATTTTCTTGGGCCAACCTCCGACAATGATTTCGACTGGGTGTAGATAATAAATAGAGGCTTTTCCACCTACGCCGAATACTTCCTTAGGCTCGCCCTTGGTTACGTTTATATTGAGTAGTTCACCTATCTCTGCACTAAAGATGCAAAGATCGGCGCCTGAATCGACGAGGACCTCATAGCCTATTACTTCTGAACCACTCTTGAGCTGTATGGGTATAACAGGACGAAGAACCTGTCCGTACTTTTTGTACGAGAACTTCATGCTAGCCGACGTAGGCTACAATTTTTTCAGGCATGCGCGTGAGAAGAGGTACGCCCGCATGCCCTTCCCGTGCTTTATTCAGAGCTTCGCGAGCCGTACGGCCGCTGCCAAGAACAGTCTTTTCGTCCTTTGCCAGCGCCACCCAGCTTCCCGCGTATTTTTTCTGGAGTTTGGTCCAATCGGTAGCCATAATGGGAGAGTATAACATGGGGCCTAGAAACCTGGGCGCTGATCAGCGCATGAGTCAAAACCGCCCTGTCGGACGGTTTCTGCTATTTAATCTTATCGATCTTCACCTTGATGTAGGGCTGGCGGTGTCCACGGCGCTTGAAGTACCTGCTCTTGGCCTTGTACTTAACGACATCGATCTTGGGTGCGCGTCCTACGACCTGTACGGTCCCAATGACGGCTGCGCCTGAAATGGTGGGGACACCGATGGTCGTATCCTTTCCGTTATCGACAAGCAATACTTCAGAGAAGGTCACCGAGTCTCCTTTCTTGAGGGGTTCGGTCTTCGAGCGGCTTCCGAGCTTCTCGATGGTGACCACGTCGCCCGGAGAGACAACGTACTGCTTACCCCCGGTCTTGATGACTGCGAATTCCATATAAGGGCTATCCTACGGGTTTCTGAATTAAAAAGCAAGAATGACTGCCTTAGATATGGCAACCCCCACGGACCGGCGCGTGGCCCGTGGGGGAATTCGTCAGATCCTGCGAGGCTTATCCAGACGCCAAGTCCAGGGCGGTAACGCGAGATCGAGCAGGTTGATGGTCGGTGGAGCGTAGAAGCTGAAAATCACGATCATGGCCCACGCTGAGCGTAGCGTCGGAAGGTGTGTGGGCACTGTGCCCCACACCAGCAGACACATAGCGACCCAGAGGAGGAGCGACGCGAGACTCCCATACCGGACTGATTCGCCCCCCAGAATGAGCACGACGCCGGTGACCAGAATCGCAATCAACCAGATAAGCCAGCACAAGACCCCGATGGTTTCGCGAATTGTGGGCGACGTAACGTCTTGTGGTTCGCCGACCGTCACGAGTGCCAGCACCACAACGGCCAGGACCAGCAGTGCACCGAGAAAACGGCGTGTGATTTTGAGAGCCATGGGGCCCCTCCTTTCTTTCCATCCGCACTATATGATTCTGCTTTAACCTCGTCAATCACTGGTCCCGGGTTTTTCCAGAAGTTCCACCTCGATCTCCATCTTCTCCTGCGCTATCCGGTACACGTCCTTCTCTATCTTCCCAAGCTCCTTGTATCCAGAGTTGTAATGGGAGACAGCGGTACCGAGGGCGTTCCCGAGCTTTTTGTAGTAGTCCTCGTAGGAACCAATGTGCTTCCCGAGCTCTCCCACGCGCTTCTGTATCTCCTCAGCCTGCTTCTCTATCTGAAGGGCTTTGAGTCCCTGCATGACCGTCTGGAGGTATGCAAGGAAGGAAGTCGGCGACACGATGATTACCTTCTGCTTCCCTGCGGCCCGTTGAATGAGATTCTCTTCCTCGCCTGCGCCGACCTGGTTCGTAAGGAGGTCGTAGTAGATACCTTCCGAGGGAATGAACATGAAAGCGAAGTCCATAGTTCCTTCTTCTGGACGTATATATTTTGCAGTCTCGTTGATACGGAGCTTCAGGTCGTTCACGAACGTCTTCTCGAGGGCCGCGCGCTCTGGCCCGTCCGCGTGCACCAGACGGTTGTAGTTGTCTAGAGAAAACTTCGAGTCTATGGGAACAATCTTTTCGTTCACAAACACCACGGCATCGACTATCTCTCCATTCTTGAAGGGATACTGCATCTGGTACATGCCTGGCGGGAGTACGTTTTTCAGGACGGTCTCAAGATAGTATTCGCCAAGGATGCCACGCTGCTTCGGGTTTTTGAGAATGTCTTGGAGGGATTTTAGCTGTTCAGCGAACTTTCCGGTCTCGCGTCCGATTTCCTTTACACTTGTTATCTCAGCGGTGATCTCGCGGATCAGTTTTGCAGACTCGCCAAGCTGAGTACGCATCGTTTCGTTCACGTTCCTCGAGGATTCGTTCATCCGCGAGTCGAGTGCTGACTCCATGTTCTGTATCTGCTTCTGGAGGAGCATGAGACCAGTGTCATCCTTAGGAATTTCCTTCAGTTTCTCCTGACGCTTCAGAATGATCCAGAGTCCGACTCCCTGGAAGAAGACAAGTACAAGAATGACTATGGCGATTGCGAGCGGGTCCATAGGGAGAGTATAACGCGCGTGTTAGAATCGCCCCATATATGACTATTCACGAACAGATCAAGGCTGGAATTCCTGACGCTATGCGGGCTAAGGATGCAGTGCGTCTCCAGACATACCGCTCTCTCGTCACCATGATGACGAACGAGGTGGTTTCCAAGAAGAGGAAGCCGGATGAGCTTTTAACCGACGAGGAAGCGCTGGCGGTCTTAAAGCGTGCATCCAATCAACGCAAGGACTCCATAGAACAGTACGAAAAGGGAGGCCGTCCTGAGCTTGCGGTGAATGAGGGGGAAGAACTTTTAATTATTGAGGAGATGCTTCCTGCTCAGATGCCGCGGGAGGAGATAGAGACTGTCGTGAAGGCAAAGATGAGTGAGATGGGTGTTACAGATAAGTCAGGTACAGGAAAGCTCATCGGTTCAGTCATGCAGGAGCTTAAAGGGCGTGCGGACGGGGGGGCGGTTAAGGCTGTAATTGATTCACTGCTGACGTAACGAGTATCTCATAGACATATCATAAACTTGTGGTATCGTATCCCTCGGACCAAGGATTACATGAAAGGAAATGCCCGTGAGTATCCGACCAATCACTGCAGACGATATTCGATGCGGCATGGATGTCGCACGAAATAAGCACCGCTACGCGCCTGACAAGGGGCTTCTGACCACGGTCGCGCGTATGGCCCTTGAGAGAATGCTCGACAATATGTCCCACCGCGACGCGGTCAAAGCCGCATACGCCGAGGTGGGAATTGAGAACAGCGCTCGCTATCTCTACTGGACAGCACTTGCCCCGATACTGAGCAGGTACACAAACCTGATTCAGATGAAGACAGCGATGAGGCCGCCTATGCCTAAACGCCTGCCTTCGCCGAATCCTGAATCGTGGAGGATAAAGCTACTGCACCAGACGAGCGCAAGGCGCATGGCGTACCAGCGACGCGACCACCTGCTTCCTGAGCACGACCGATAGGAAGTACCTTATGCCGAGTGGGCCCCTCCCGGGGCTCACTTTTTTTATATAATCAATCAATGAAAAGCTTTATCGTTATCCATAAACAACGCGGCGAGACCCCTCTTGAAACTATCGAAAGATGGCGATTTGGTAGCCCTGCGTTTTCTTCCCTTTCCGCCTCGTATGCGGGACGTCTTGATCCAATGGCCGAGGGTAAGCTTTTGGTGCTTTTAGGAGACGAATGCAAGAAACAGAACGAATACACGAAACTTGATAAAGAGTATGAGATAGAAGTTGTGCTTGACCTTAATACCGATACCGGAGACGCGCTTGGTCTTCCCACATACGAAGGGAATGAGACTCACTCAAATATGAGTTTTGTACGGGAAGCTTTAAAAAGCGTCCACGGTACGCACCAGGTTCCCTTCCCCGCTTTCTCCTCAAGAACAGTGAAAGGAAAGCCTCTTTTTATGTACGCGCTTGAAGGAACTCTCAATACTATCCAAATCCCTGAACACGATGAGACTGTCTACAAGATCAAAATACTTTCTCTGATGGAACTTCCTGCGCCTAAAGTTCTTGAACGAATCCTGGACGTGTTAAAAATAGTCCCCCGCAGCGACGAGCCGTCGAAGGCGCTCGGCGCCGACTTCAGGCAAGATGTTATCCGTTCTGGCTGGAAAGCGCTTTTTGGAAGAATGCCGGAACGATCTTTCACCGTAATGCGACTCCGTGTCTCTTGTTCCTCGGGCACGTATATGCGAACGCTTGCAACGCGTATCGCGAAGGAGTTGAGCACTACAGGCTTTGCTCTTTCAATCAATCGAACAAAGATTGGGAAGTATTTCCGATTCGGCTCCTTCTGCTTCTGGTCAAAGTCGTACTAGCGATACATTCGATCCCGGCGCTCACTGAGTCTTTGTATAAGTTCGGAGTCAGTTATGCGCGTAAAGCGCGGAGTTTCTCTACCTTCCTTAACGACAGTCTCCATGAACATGCTGAGCGGACGTATGTCGTACATGCGACTTAACCGATATACAAGCGCCTCTTCGTACAGAGGGCGGTATACGGCAAGGAAACTGTCTTCCGGTCGGCAGTCCTCCTCTGTGTGGTGTCCTATACCCATAAGTTCGTATGCGTACTTTTCTTCGGGACCTTCATGATCGTGCTTGTAGTGGTAGTAGAAACCAGGTTCAGGAAGGTTGGCTGGAGGAATGGGGTCCATAGTTATCGAACTGAGGTGTATCCTCCCGGCACGCCGTTCGGAGACAGCACTATCTGCCAGTCCTGATTCCTGCGGGAACGGAAGGAGCCTGCACAGGAGAGAAGATAGTACTCCCACATGCGGCGGAAGCGTTCTCCGTATTTCTCTTTGAGCTCGGGCCAGGCATTCTGGAAGCGCCTGTTCCATTCCATAAGAGTGCGGTCATAGTAGTTGCTGAAGTTATGCCAGTCCTCCATGACGAAGATCCCTTCTATAGCCTCTCCTATCTGTGTAACGGAAGGCAGCATGCCGTTCGGGAATATGTACTTATCTATCCATGCCTCAGTCGTGCGTACGGAGCGATTTCCCCCGATAGTCTGGAGGAGGAAAAGGCCATCTTCCTTCAGACATCGGCGCACTACCTCCATAAACGTACGGAAGTTCTTGTATCCCACGGCCTCAAACATCTCTATGGAAACTACATGGTCGAACTGTCCTTGGGTCTCGCGATAGTCGTGGATACGTATCTCGACCGGAAGCCCCTTGCAGCGTTCACGCGCAAGCGCGGCCTGCTCCTTTGACACGGTCACACCGACCACTTCTGCACCATACTTCTCAGCCGCATACTTGGCGAAGCTCCCCCATCCGCACCCGATGTCGAGGACCCTGTCTCCTTTCTTGAGCCCTATCTTCCTACAAATGAGATCGAGCTTCGCTTCCTGGGCATCATCGAGATTGTTCGCATCTTTCCAATACGCACAGGTGTACACCATTCGCGTATCGAGCATGCGTTCGTATAGATCATTACCCAGATCATAGTGTCGTTCTCCCACCTGGAATGCACGGGCCTTCGATTGGAAGTTATAAAACGCTCCTTGGAGATCCTGGATCGTTCTTTGTAAAGGGGTGAGTGCTGTATCGAGCTTCGCGGAGAGAACCCGCGTAAAGAACTGATCAAGTTCCTTTGCATCCCACCACCCGTCCATGTACGCCTCCCCGAGGCCGAGGGAACCGCGGCGGAGCACACGCGCATAGAGCCGCTCATCGTGCACCTGCATGTCCCACGGGTCTCCACCGTTTATTTTGATATCAGCCTTGGCAAGCAGTGCTTCCGCCCTGGATCTGAAGGTCATACGCAAATCATGACATACGGAAGTGGCAGTGAAATGAGGTTTTTGGTATAACTATGCCTGACGGCCTCATCGTCTAACGGTTAGGACAGATCCCTCTCACGGATCAAATCGGGGTTCGATTCCCCGTGAGGTCACACAACGAGTTTTATCATCACTACTTGGGACTTTTACCTTGTATATAGGGGATAATTTAGGGGTTTTAAACTTCGGTTTTTGGTACCTCAGATTTTGAGGGAATAACACAGACCTTAAAACTCGAAGTTCGCCTGGCTCAAGCTTCGTCCATATGCTCGGCAGTTGTTTGATAACGGATATACCGAAGCGCACATCCGCTTCTATGGACGTGTCAGGACTTATGAGCCGTTGCCTATCCGCAGTCAATTTTCTCTGTTCGGATTTCCTACGCTCACTCTGTGTGAAGTATTCCTCGTTATCAATATGCTTGCCCAAGCGCATCTGCATAACCTCGTCCAGCTCCTCTTCCAGTTTCTTGAGCCGAGTACTTATCTTTCGGGCATGAGCATATGCCTCTTTCGTTTCTCTCGCATGAACAACCGCAATGGCCTCAGCCAGTCCATTCAGAATTGCATCGTCAGGAGTGATTGAGAGCAAGAATGCCGTAAAGTCGTCCTCTATGTCTACTCGCTTCACAGAACCCTTCTTAGGACAATCACGCTTTATGCAATTGTAGTATGCGTACTTCATGCCCAGCTTCCCAGTGCTATAACCTCCAGTCATGGAGCCACCACAGGCATCACAAAGCACTCCACGCAAGAGGAAGTCGGGATGGTCCCGACTTCGTGCTTGCTTAGCACCCTTCTTTCCGTCAAGAGTATCTTGCACCTCATCGAATAGAGCCTCGGACACTATGGGCGTGTGCTTGCCTTGGACAGAAACGCTCCACTTCTGAATCACGACCCTGCCGCAGTGTATGGGGTTCCTAAGGATTTTAGTCACAAGCTGCTTGCTTATCTTGCGGCCATGCTTGCTCGATACGTCCCACTCTTTACGGACTTTCTTCGTCAGGTCGGATATGCGTATCGTGCCTTTCGCATACTCCGTGAAGATGTATTCCACAATGGGAGCCTTTTCTGGATCAGGTACGATAATCTTTCTCTTCATACCGTCCTCTACGTTCTTGTATCCCCAAGGCGCACCCACAGGCCAGTAGCCATCGAGAGTCTTTGCTTTCATTCCCGTAAGAGTTCTATCTGTCTTGATGTCGTTCTCCAGTTGAGCCATGACAGCGAGCATTCCCTCTACCGCTCTTCCGGTGGGCGTGTCTTCAATGACTTCAGTTGCCGACTTTAACCCAACCCCCATTCGAGAGAAGAACGTCTTCAGCTCATAGTGGTCGGTTGACTGTCTTGCGAATCGATCCACTTTCCACACGACCATATAGCCAACTTTTCCGAGGTTGTTTAGACAGAACTGCTTTAGCAGCGAGAGCTGGGTTCGGTCTGCCGTCTTTGCTGACTCACCCTCTTCAACAAAGACTTTTAAAACCTCCCATCCATTTTGCTTGCAATATTCCTGACATCTCTTTTCTTGACTGCCGAGACTATATCCATGAACCTGCTCCTTCGATGACACACGCACGTATATGACCGCCGTATTGGGTCGGTTCTCACTCAGTTTCTTTTTCTTTTTCATAGTGATAGTCCAGTTACCACGCTCCCCTTAATTTCCGCTCGTATTGGCGAAAAAATCAAGGAGGGCGGGGAGCTGGAAAATTAGTAGGTAAGGCTAAATTCGGATTTATAAATCTATTTATCCATTTGGCGGGCTCAGTCCCATTCCACCCCCAGTTCTCTGTGGAGGAGCCAGTTTCGAGGCTTCAGGCGTGTGCCTGAGCCACAACTTGTGAAGTTCTTCTGCTATCGCAAGGGCGTTATCAACGACCTCATTCTCTTCAATCTCTTTTTCAGGAAGCCCAGCTTTAAGAAGCGCGTTCTTAACGCGCTCCCTCTCATGGGGAGAATGCATGGAGAGGTGGACTTACTGACGCACTAGCTGCAGCTCTGAATAGAGAAGAACCTTCTCCCTTTGATTGACTAGAGCAACTAGATTTAAGAGAGCTTCCAAGAGAGCCTCTCTTTCTCCATCTGAGTGGTGAACGTTTTTTCTGTTGAGAATGATGTCTTTCATTCTCCGTCTTTCACTAGGTGTTAGAACCATACATATGTTGGCTCTGTGTTCAGCTATAAAAATAGCTGACGCACAAAAGCGATTAGCCAACCCAACTAACCACGAATTGAGGTTGGAATTCTAATCACTTTTAAGCATCAGCAAACTTTGTTTTCTATCAGCTGCTTCCATTCATTCGTTAGCCCTCGGTAGCAAGTTCAGCGTAATCACAGCTGATAGGCGACGCAGAGGTACCATTCGCAAAAGCTTTTCCCTCTCTGTCAAAAAGTGTGGTTATTTCCGTCGTACAGGTTCCCCCGCACGACCTAAGAACATCGTACAAGATTCCTGAATTGCTGCAAGCTCTTTACTTTTCCATACCTAAAGAAACACGGTAAACTAGGCATGACCTAAACCAGTGGCTTTAGCTGCGGCATGGTCACTAAAATTCGCTGGACATAGAAATCCCGTCATCAGGGCGTGTCCAGCGTTATAGGGGGAAACTCCTATAGGGGTCGCAAGATCCTACTGGTGGCGGGATTTGTGTCAGCGCCACTGGACATTAAAAATCTAAAGCACACTGGACATGCTTTATTTCATTGCGCTGGGGACAGCAATAGTGGGACTTGTAGTTGGAATATTTGCACCTCCACTCGTGAGGGAGATGCTGACAACACAAGAACCAGTAGCGACAGTCGTACAGCAAGCAGCGTCAAGCGAAGAAACGGGAACCTCAATTTTGCAGCCGATAATTCTGAGCCAACCTCTCAACACGCCAGCAGCCTCCGTTCAACAAACAGGAAACATCGAGCTTAAGATTGCTCGCTGCGAAGCAGAGAAAGACCAAGCGCACAGCACTGCCTTACAACAGATAAACCAAGCAGCTGACCAACGATTGAAAGAAGTCTTTGCTTCTTTAGAGAAGCAGTATCAGGATGCCGTAGAGGATATATTCGCTGCCGTAGGTGTAGATCGCATTAGTGGGGACTACTCTTTGTCAGGGTTCGATAAGTCGCTTCTACTATCAGAGTCAAATTACGACGCGACCAGACAGGCCGAAGCCTTATACAAAAATCAGCAGACATTCTGGCTCAATCAAAAAGCCGAGATTGAGGCAAGTAGAAAGTCGGCAACAGACAAGCTGGACGTACGCCTGAGCGAAGAATACAACACGTGCCTCGGCAGTTAGTGGCGACGGAATTTGTATCAGCTCAACTGGACATTAAAAATCTAAAGCACACTGGACATGCTTTACCTCATGCTGGGAGCGATAATTTTCTTGCTCTCATTCTGTGCGGCTGGAAGTGTTGCAGCGGAGGAAGAAAAAGGAGCGGCCATAATTCTTGCCTTCTTGATAAACATCGTCATAGCAGTCCTGCTTGCTGTGGCGTATTTCTTTTTTCTTTAAGACCGAGTGTGATTAAACTGATTTATTTATCAGTAAATCAGTTTCCACACTGGATACTAAGTACACAAATCAGCTGTATCGTTAAGGCTTTATAAGCTTGACTACTAACTTGAGGGATGGGATTCGCATATTCAGGATATATTTATTCGAAATCCCTTCATGAAGAGAAAGTGATATAATCCAGCCTATGAAACTGGACCGCGTTTCAATAAAGAACTACCGTTCAATTAAAGAGCTGGATCTCAATTTCGATCCCGCCTGTAAAGTCTTGGTCGGAATTAATGAATCCGGGAAGTCCAACATACTCCGTGCACTCGAGCTTCTAGATACAACTGTACAACCTACGAAGAAAGACCTGAGAGATCCTGTCAAAAGTGAGAAGCAGCCTACAGAGGCATACGTACGGTTTATCTTCAAATTTGGCGCCAAAGAAACTGCTGAGATTTTTGGAATCTTAAAGCCAAAGGTTCTCGCTGCAAAGATTACTGAGCCAATAATCAACTGGCGCTCGAGGGATCTTTCGCTTGAGGAGTTTTGTACTGGCCGTGAGGGTCTTTACATAACTAACCTCATGAACTCCACCAAGCATTTCTCCGTATGGACTCTGGTAGGCGGCAAGATACTCGGCTCATGGAAGTCTGTTGCAGAAGCATGCCCTGCCGATTTTACAGTCAGTAACTCGAAGGGTGAAGTTATAAAACTCAAAGAGTTTACTATCGTCAACATTGCCGACTTCAAGGATATTCCTACGGAGTATATTCAGGACTTAGAGCCTGAAGATTTGAATGACTTTGTTGGTGATGCAATACGACAAGGAGTTGAAGACAATCTGCCCTCCGTACTGTTCTGGGATTACAACGACTCAAAGCTTCTTCCGCCCAAGATAAACCTCAAGCAGTTTTGTGACAATCCAGATGTATGTATCCCGTTAAAACGGATGTTTAACCTCAATGGTATCTGGACTATAAAGAAAGAAGTTGAAGCAGCTCAGCAAGGGAACGCCAATACTCTGCGGAATCTGTTGAGACGTATTGCAGATACTACAACCAAGCACTTTCATAAAACATGGAAAGAGTACGATGACATTAAGTTCTCGCTAGCAGTGGACGGTGACGATATAGCAGCCACAATTGAGGACAAATCCAACCATTACGAACTCTCTCAAAGAAGCGACGGCTTCAAGCGATTTGTAACATTCCTCTTACTCGTTTCTGCTGAAGCAGAGACAGAAATTCTCCAAGATACCTTGTTGCTTATAGATGAGCCAGAAATTGGCCTTCATCCAACTGGTACAAGATACCTGAGAGACGAACTTATAAAAATCTCAAAGGACAATCAGGTGGTCTTCAGTACCCACTCCATATTCATGATTGATAATCGCCTAGTGCGCAGACACTTGATAGTTAAGAAGGAGAACGAAATCACTCAGGTAGAAGAAGTCTCTGAGTCAAACATCCAGGACGAAGAGGTCATATATAAATCCCTTGGCTACTCCATATTTTCAAACCTTAAGGAGAAAAATCTTATCTTTGAAGGATGGCGAGATAAGAAGCTCTTTGAGGTTGCAATGACAAGAGTCCCTGCTACGCACTCACAGATTAAGGTTCCACTCAAGGCAACCGGTCATTGTTTCTCTCAAGGAGTTAAACAAATTGAGAATATCACTCCGCTATTTGAAGCAGGCGAACGCATGTGCCTCATTCTGAGTGATAACGATGCAATGGCACAGGAGAAACAAAAGAGGTATCGAGCTGAGAAAGGATACGGGGTATGGCGCAGATACGACGAAGTTGTTGCTGGCTCTGCAGCAACAACTGGGGAGGACTTTATAAAAGAGGCTGCGTTTGCAGCAGAAGTCGTAAAGCTTCAAACCAAACATTCACTTGCTACAGGACCAACTCTTACAGATTCCAAGGGGAAGATCTATGCTATCAAGCAGTGGCTGTCTTCTAACGGAGTTGCAAAAGATGACGTAGATACGGCAATTACGGAAGTTAAAGAAGAAATCTTTAGCAATCTTAAGTTAGCTGATATTGAGCCTGCCTACTACGACTATTTGGCTGGTGTAGCAAAGGAGGTAGAAGCTCTTAAATAAATATGAATACAAAAGAAATACCCGTTTGGCTCATAGTACTTATTACAGCCTTAGTTGCTGGAGGTGCTGTATATCTTCTTACGGGCAAAGACCAGTCCGCGCCCTCACTCACTGTTGAAAACTCAATAGCTGAAGCTACAGCTAGTTCAAGAGAGTACGCAGTGATGGGAAGAGAATTATGGAGCGCGTTTTCATGTTCTTCCTGGGCATCCATACTGGAAGATGAAGTCGAGCAAGGGCGACTATTTATGTATGGGTATTCTCAAGGGCAAGAGTTCTTAAAGGCAGTCGAGGCAAACAAAATATCATCAGAGGACTTTGGACAAGAAGTTCCAATTGGAGTATCTCTATCTCTTCAGGGACCAACCCATGAGTTCATACTTGGCCAGCTATTTGCATTTGCTCAAGATAGTGCTTTAGATGAGGTCTTCACAACCAACGGTGAGTACAATTCTACAGACATGCAAAAGATTATTGCTCAGAATAAGTTCACAGATAGCAATTGTGAACTTATTGGTGAATAGAGGGTTTTAACTCCATCAAGGGAGTATTCCTTGTACTCGTTGAGACACAAAGAATCCCTGCTTTTGGAAGCTAGAGAACTTACTCGCTACACGACTGAGTTCTTGAAGACTCTCAATCAAGGGTTTTGAGTTCCGGATCGTTAAGGTCACCAATTAGAGAGCTAGTTCGAGCACTCGAGAAGGCTCGGATTTAGAGGAAAAGAGTAGGTCTGTACAAGATCTACTCTTTTCGCATTATGTATGTGCATCAGGGGGCCAAGAACTCTGCTCGGCTACAAGCTCCTTTTTATACATTGCACCTCTTTCATTAGGCAAACTGTCGCGTCGCTTCGGAACGGCGACGGACAATTGCGGAGTATGTTTTCCATACAGGCATACTTGTTCTACGTTCGCTCATGTTGAATTTTGAAACTACGTACTCACATTTACGATAATATGGCTATAAATAAGGAGTTAAATAATAAATAACTGAAAATGAAAAGGAACAAAACCTAATCAAGAACAAGATACGTTCGTGGAGTTTCACCTCCGCCCGTTTGCTGGTCTGTTCCATTTCCGTACTTTGGGCTCCAAAACGTCGGCTACATGCTTAAATATGCTTAAATTCTCGTTTTCTCCTCTAAAAGTTGCGCTGTACTGCTGACATTGTTATTTACTGAGGATGTACTTGCGCCTTAAAAGCATTTCTGTATAATAAAGATGTAACCCATTAACCATTTTCATATATGAACACAACACCTAACCCTCTCGATGCACTTCTTACCGATGATGCAGCAACAAACCGCGAACAGTTGGCAGCGTTGGTTGGACCATTCGTAAAAATTGTAAAGGACTCAAAGGAGTTTGAATTTCTCCCCGCTTTCTCAAAGCTCGATAACAGCTCAAAAGTAGAAATCATGTTGGCCGCTAGTAAGGCTCGCGCACTTCTCTTTGATGAAACCGACGGCCTTGCCCCTTCCGAAATCATCGCGACGCAGGTGATGACTGAGGGTTCAACAAAATCAGCGATCAAAAGTCTTTTTGATGGACGCAAGATCAAGAAGAACAAGGAAGGTAAAAAATACATTTTGCCACCCTACCGTATTCCCGAGCTTGTTGAAAAATTTATCAAAAGTAACTAATACACACCCATGGAAACAAATGAACAACGTATATCTGCATTGGAATCCCGCGTAAAAACACTTGAGGCACTGATTCTTAATGCCGATGCTCCCACAGTAAACGTAAGTAGGAAGGAAAAGACCCTTCGAGAAATCATAAAAGGAAAGAAATTTAATGGGCAGGAGCAGGTTGCTGCTATCGTTGGTTATCACGAAAAGATTCTCGGTCAGGCTGTTCACAAAAATGAGATCAAAAATGCATGGCAGGAAGCAAAAATGAATGGAAAGTACGCAGCCATCTATCTGACCCGAGCGCAAAAAGACGCACTTGTACGTATTCTTGCTGATGACACATGTGACCTTACTCAAACTGGAGAAGATTTTTTTGACGGATTACTAACTAATTAAAATTGATATGGAATCAAAAGAAATAAAAAAGAACATTTCCTTGGCGCTCGAGGCTGTCGAAGAGATGCAGGACAAAGAACTGAAGGCTGTTGCTTTCGGTGTTGTGCTTGAACAGATGCTTATAACATCACTTCCAGATCAGAATAAGGTCCATACTCCAAGAGAAGCGCCCCCAAGAAATGATGCTTCTCCGAGCTTGTCACCGACCGTTAGGATGTCTCCGGCTTTGAGTTCCTTGCCTATTACACAGGAGCAACTATCAGAAATTTATGAGGTGAATGGTGATGAGCTCAGATTGCGAGTAAAGGTAAATGATGTGAAGAATTCAGAGCAGCAACGGAAACTTGCGCAAGCTATGCTTTTTGGCTACAAAGTGCTCCTTGATGAAAAGGACGTAAAGGGCTCAAAATTGCTTATGACTGCAAAAGAATGGGATATCCCCACTGATCATTTCGTGAAGAACATCAAGGGTAATAAGAAGAATCCAAATAAGTACGTAGATATCCGAAATACTGGCAAAGGAAAAGATCCAATCTTTTCTCTTAGACCAGGAGCTCTCAATAAACTGGTAGACGAAGTGAAAGCACTCGCTTCCTAGCTTTTACTATGAATCCTCTAGTACAACACCTAAAGAATCTGCCGAATGATCTAGTTACCGCACTACAGACGGAATTTCAAAAACTGCACCAGCAATATTTTCTCGGGAAGTGGGAGCCGGCCCAACTAAACGGAGGACGCTTTGGTGAAGCAGTTTTGCGCATCGTGGAGTATAAAGACACCAATAAATTCACACCTGTAGGTACTCAATTGAACCGTAAGCAAATAGTAAATAACGTTGCACAAAATACGGCACTTCCAAAATCATTGCGACTTCAGATACCAATACTCGCAGAACTGGTTATGGATTTTCGTAATGATAGGAATGTGGGGCATCTTGGGACAATTGACGTTAACGAGATGGATTCTGCCTTTGTACTCAATGCATCTAATTGGATCGTGGCTGAGCTAATTCGACTAGAGACACAGATGAGTCCGGCTGATGCTCAAGCAGAGATAAAGAAGATCATCGAGCGAAAAGTACCAATTGTCGAGGAAATAGGGGGTCGCTTGAAATGTCTAAATCCGAAATTAGACGCAAAGACCAAAGCTGTAGTTTTTTGCTATCAGAAATACCCAGAAGCAATTTCACTCGACAACTTGGTGAACTGGACAGAGTACACAAATAAAGGAGTCCTCCGTAAACAATTGGAAGGTCTTAATAAAGCCAGCATCATCGATTTTAGAAATGACTCTGCCCAATTAACAAGAAAAGGTATCGAATGGGTTGAGAAGAATATATCTTTTGAACTCCAAGTATAAGAGGTATAGATTATGACAGTAAGTTACGATATAGAAATTTTGCCACTCTTCAAGACTAGTTCACTACTCACACACTCCAATACCGATCTCTGCTCCAAAACTGTCCCGTCACGCAGTACAAATTTGGCGTAATCTTTTAGGTCAATTGGTTCAATTTTCTCAGTCCTTTTCTTTCCAAGGAACATCGCTTGAAGCTTTTTAAACTTATGGATTTCGCTGTCTAGTTTGACGGTCAGCTTCACTTTATCAAGGCTGATGGTGTCGACCATTTTTAGTAGAGCCTCGATTAACTCTGTCTCGTTAAGAGCGGGATTTTTGCAGTGCCTGTCTTTAGACTTGGTACAACGATAGTAAACATGTCTGTTCACCCCTCCCGCCTTTAGCTTCTTAAACTTTTCGTCGGCGGTGATGCCCGAACCACATAGTCCACATTTCATGATTCTGGTAAATGCGAACTCCTTACCTTGCGATTTGATCACTTGTGACTTTATAGAGTTGCGTGTCTCATCAAATAACTCCTTGGTGATGATGGGCGTATGCTTGCCCTCATACCAGATACCGCTCCCTTGTGGAAACTCAAAGCGACCGTAATAGAACGTATTGTTTATGATTTTAAAAACGTTGCCGATGCTTAAGTGATAGCCTCGGTGCGTCTTGAAATCGAGATCGTACCTAAGCCACGCATGTACCTTGGAAGCACTCCATTTTTCATAAGATATTTTCTCGAATATTTGCTTGATTACTCCAGCTCGTTCGGGGTCAATCTCCACCTCGCACTTCGCTAAGCGACCATCTACTTTTCGATAACCCGTTGGCGGCTGGGCGGGCCATAGTCCCATCTCACATCGTGTTCGCATACCACGCTTCACATTGATGCTCTTGTTGTCGTTCTCGAGCTTGGCTTGAGAACACAGAATCATGAGTAGAAACTTGTCGCTTGGAGAGTTGGTGAAGTTCTGTCCGAACGTTTTAATGGTGATGAGCTTCTTCTGATCCATCCGATCAACGAGCTTGCCTAAGTCGCCAGCATTACGAGAAAGACGATCAGGTGCCCACGTTATTATTGAGTTAAAGATACCGTTGTCTATATCTTTAACAATCTCTTCAAATACAGGCCGCTGACTTGATTCCTTGGCTGAATGCGACTCCCGTCTAATCTCCACAATATTGAGCTTTTCTCGCTCAGCAATCTGTGTCATTTCCTTGATTTGGGAATCAATGGAAAGGGCTTGTTTTTCGTCGCCCTCGGTTGACTTGCGGGCATAGAGGCAATACCTCAGTTGGTTTTCTACGACTTCTGTCATGTATATATTGATGACAGAACCATGGATGGTGCATAGTCTATGCAGAACTACCGATTCGTCGCATACTCGCGTACCTCTTAGCAAAACAAGCCTTCAGCGATACAATTCCAATCGGTAGCGAAAATTGCTATTATGTACCTGTACAACTGAATATTAGTCGCCTAACCCTTAGAGTTTTTGCTTTAAGGTATGGCGCAAAAGACCGCTAAAGTGTAAAAACCTCCTCGTCAGGAGTCACTTTAGCGGTCATGTCTCGAAAGAGGTATGGGTTGAGCCGAAAGGTTCGATCGCAACTGGCGGGGAGATTTTTGCATCTCTCCAAACGTAGGTAGTTAAATCCGCTAAAGTGCAACATGAACAATACACAGTCTCCTCACGGAGACGATTTTAAGATATTAATACAAGAACGAATCAAGAACTTTTTTGGCTACGGCAACCTCGATAGCGAGGTCTGGTTCGTTGGCATGGAAGAGGGTTTTGATGGCTCAATGGATCTACTCTACGAACGCTTTAAAACTACCAGCAATAAAGTAGTCTGCGATATCGTAGAAGACATGCAGACAAGCCATGATCATCTGCGTTGGTTTGAAGACAATGCACCAACACAAAAGACATACCGTTCGCTCATTTTCATTAACCAGTATTTAGCAAAAGGTAAGGAACCAACGCTCGAAGAAATTCGCCAGTTTCAAATAAATTCATTCGGGAGAAAGACAGCCGACCATACAGTTCTTGAGTTGATGCCGTTGCCGTCGAAATCAATCAAAGAGTCTGATTGGTTATATGGTGATTTCAATATTGAGGGATTGGGTTCTCGTAAGGAGTACTTGAAGACATACAAACCTAAGCGAGTGGAACAGCTTAAAGAACTAATACAAAAACACAGACCAAAACTTATCCTCTTCTACTCACGCACCTATTTGTCAGACTGGCAACAGATTGCTAGCGTTCCATTTGAGGAAGTTATCTTGAAAAAGCTCCATATAGCAAAAGACCACGGCACAATATATGCCGTGGTCCCGCATGCCACCTCCTTTGGTATGTCCAACGAAGATTGGCGTGCTATTGCTGAGAAGATTAGGAACGCTCTAGAGATCGTCGTTATCGTATAAGTCTAGTATCTGTCCATACTCACTGAGGAATTCCTTGTAGCTCATACCTGTCAACTCCTCGACACACTCTCGCGCAAGTTTCGTCCCGTACTCTCTGTTCAGGTTACGTTCTGCAAAAATGATGAGTCTACACGCCACACTGCACATCAGCTGATTCTTCTCTTCCATATGCTGTTCCAGCCACTCTGTGCGGTTTTTGTAGTAGTCAATGATTTCCATGATTAGTTCAATTAACGTGATTAATACTTCTCATTCGCGTCTTCGCGCTTCTCTGCCTGTGCCTTGCGGACTCGTTCAGGATCAACTGGGCTAATAACAATCTTAGTGATATGACCTGGATGGTCAGCCACATCCCAAAAGTTCTTAGGACGTGGTCGCATGTACGTCCTCTTGTTGTTATCAAGCCAGTACTGGATAGCTCGCATATTGCCGTTGTTGATGTTGGTGACGAGCTTGCTCTCGGCAAGGTCATTCACCGACTCAACGCCCGAAGCCAAAGCATCCTCGAGCCGTGCATCAAAGTCAGAGTCCTCACTACGCCAGCGGTACACGGTGTTGCGAGCAATTCCGACCTTTTCACACGCAAGCGAGATATTAGGAATCTTGCGAAGCTCCTCCAGAAAGGGCTTCTCCTTGCGGTACTTCTTCATCGTCTCTGATTACCTTGGCTTTATCGCCAGTTAGTGCCTCGTACCGCTTAATAGCCAAGTCGCAGAATGCTGGCTCAATTTCGACCGCATACACTCTGCGCTTAAGCTTCACTCCCGCCATAATGAGACTCGACGATCCCGAGAACGAATCCAAAATAATGTCGTCCATGCGGGTACAGCGACGAATGGCTTTCTCATAGAGTTCAGGTGGTTTTTGCGTACTGTGCTCATACTCGCTCCCTGACAGTCGCTTCACTGGCCAGACGTCAACCGTGTCGAGGGCTTGCTGAAGCAAATCGTTGCCTGTGGTCATGTCGGCATTCATCACTTCGTTGAGCTTATTCATGCCCTTTACGATATATGGTTTATTTCGTGTGCCATACGTGCACGGTTCATAGCACTTATTTAGGGCAACACCAGGGGTCGGGTTTTGCGAATTTTTTAGCCAAATAGCTACACGCCGATTCACGATACCAAGCTCGAGGTAGAGCATCTGAATCGCCCAAATGTATGATTGGTCACTCCAGTAGAAGACGTGAGCGTCATCTTTGGTGACCGCCAGTGCCGCTTGCATGCTGGCTCGCAGAAATGACACATACTCCTCGTTGGTCTTGTTGTCATCAACGGTGCCTCCGTACTTCTGCTTGCCACCGATTCCGCCGTTGTAGTCAACTGAGATGTTGTAGATCGGATCTGACATGATCATCGTTGCACGCTCGTCGCCGAAGAGCTTCTGAAGTGTCTCTGGCTTGGTG
Source organism: Minisyncoccota bacterium (assembly GCA_036517735.1). Lineage (GTDB taxonomy): Bacteria > Patescibacteriota > Minisyncoccia > Phycocordibacterales > Phycocordibacteraceae > C7867-001. The sequence continues at coordinate 72,066 of DATDUD010000048.1, forward strand.
GAATCGTTGCAAATCAACTTGCTCGTCCCAAGGAGAATGATGTCGCCTGACTTCGTTGTCGGTTCCTTGATCTTCTCAAGCTCTGCCTCGACATCGAATTCGTCCTTTTCGAGTCGCTTGTTCCAGATGTCATCGAGTTCTTTCTGATCGAACCCCAAGTCGACCAAGAGCGACGGCTCGAAGCCCTTCAGGAGGTCATAATCCCAGTCGGCATGAATCGAATTGCTTCCGATCATGTACCGCTCCGCTTCCTCGTCCGATAGCTTGCGATTCGGGACTCTGACATCAATCATCTCGTCGCCTCGACCGAGAGCGATGAGCACTTTTACTCTCTGGTGACCCGCCAGAATGGTGTCGTCGAGGTCCAGTGCCGGAATCTCGACAATGTTAAAGCGTTCGAGACTCTGCTTGAGTCGCTCCATCTGGTCTTTGGTAATCTTGCGTGGAGTCTTCTTGTGAGGGAGCAGGTCGCTCACTATGCGCTTCTCCGTGCGCCACTGTAGTTGTTCCATTGTGTTTTTGCTTAGGTAATAAGCAAAAGGGCCCGCGCACATCACCGAAGTGATTGTGCGCCGGCCCTCATTTAAGTGGTCACCAGCTGGAGCGAACTCCTTTTGTGCGCTCATTATACACGTGCGTTTTCGGTGTACATGTGGAAAAGGTTGCAAATCATCGTTAGAAAACAAAATGGCTGGAAAGTCGACTTATATATCGCCACATATATGCCGTTAGGTGAATTTTCTGATAAAATATGGCTATGTCAGTCAAAATTACTTATTTCGTCCACGGGACTACCGTAGACAATCAGAACGAGATTTCTTCGGGTTGGTCTGATGCCACACTTTCGGATTTGGGCGTTCAACAGTCGATTGCACTTAAAGAACAAACGAAAGACAAACATTTTGATGTTGTATTCTGTTCTGATTTACAACGAGCACACAAATCAGCAGAACTAGCTTGGGGCGGTCTTTACGAGATCATTCCCGATGCCCGTCTCCGAGAATGTAACTACGGCGATTTGAACGGACACCCTTCAGAAGAGGTCGAACCGCTTCAGGAAAAAGAGATGCATTTCAAACCATTCCCGAATGGCGAGAGTTATGAGGACGTTAAGAATCGCATTGCTGATTTTCTGAAATTTCTCAAAGAGAATTACGATGGAAAGCATGTTGCGGTGGTCGGACACAAGGCACCACAACTCGCGCTTGATGTATTACTCAAGGGTGTGACATGGGACGAAGCGCTTGCGAACGATTGGCGCAAAACGAAATCGTGGAAACCGGGTTGGGAGTATCAAATCAGCTAAATTGCATATGTCTAACAATGCCACTTACATGAAGCTAGCAATAGAAGAGGCGCGGAATGCTTCGTGGCCATTTGGCGCAGTAATTGTTAAGCGCGGAGAGGTAATAGCAACAGCAGGATCGGGAGATGGACAGGATGAGAGCCATGATCCAACTGCACATGCTGAAACAAACGCCATTCGACGTGCAGCATCAAAGCTTGGCTCTGGGGATCTTTCGGGCACTATTTTATATGCATCTTGCGAACCCTGCGCGTTATGTTTCGGAGCGGCTTGGTATGGGGGTATCAAGAAAATTGTATATGGTACTGCACTGGCCGATATTCAAAGTATAAATAAAGCTTGGGGTGGTGACTTGGGTTTTCCTCATGAACACATTCAAGAAGCGGGTATTACTTTTGAAGGAGGGGTGCTGAAAGAAGAAGTTCTTGAAATGTATAAATCGCATCCCCGTGTTAAAGCCTCAATCTCATAAATCTTTATGGCTACTTATCAAATGAAATTACAGCCTTCACCATTTGAGAAAATCAAAGACGGAGAAAAGACTATAGAAGTTCGCTTGAATGACGAGAAGCGTCAGTTGCTTAAAGTTGGAGACTCGATTGAGTTTTCACTGATGACTGACCCTACTCAGACAATAAAAACGGATGTGGTAGGTCTTGAGAAATTCCCAACATTCAAGGAAATGTTTGCGGCTTACCCAGTAAAAGAATATGGCGGTGAGAACCAAGAGGAGTGGAAGCTTATGTATAAGTACTACTCGCCCGAAGATGAGGCAAAATATGGCGTTCTCGCTATTCAGGTAAAAGCTAGTTTTGTGTAAAAAGTGTCACTTTTGTCACTTTTTAAGAATAAATCTATGGAGAAATTTAAACGAGGAGACATTTTGTGGGGCACAAGACGAGACCGTAAAGAAGCATGGCATCCTATTGTGTTTATTGATGGACCATCTGACGCACCGCTGGCTGTTGTTTTGACACACGATAACGACCGTTTATGTAATATCGAACTGAGCAAGCAATACGACAACAAAAAATCATATTTTATAGCTCACCTGATTGAAAAAATGAGTGAGTGGGGTCCTTACAACAAATCGGATAAACTCAAGCTTGACCCCAATGACCTCACGTTGATTGAACAACATATTAGTGGGATGGCATCTATGCCATATTTTCAATATGAGGAATACACTAAAAACGGCTGTCCAGATCACAAATAGCACTCTCGAGAAGGGTCGAGGCGATATTTAGCTGAATAGCTAGAAAAGCATTACGGGGCAATGAAATCACTTGGTTCCATCACGATTCGGCTCACCAATTTTGCATTTTATAGTGATGCTATCCTTAATAAGCATGTTGAAGACACTTTATTCCCCGCGCTATCGGATAGGCATAGTCCTGGGATTACTGATTGTCCTTATCTTTGGTGCATGGCTTTATTTTTCACGACCCTCCGGTATCGATGGGAGTCCTAGCATTGTAAGCGTGACAGCGCTCCACTCGGATGTATTCGTGAAAGAAGCTGGTACCGACTTCGTTCCTGTTCCCGGGCAAGCGAAGACCACAAGCGGTTCGACCATACGTACGTCCGATACCGGCCGCGCACTCCTTGAATCTTTGTCCACGCACCGTACGCTTATCGACTACAGTTCCGAGATCGTGCTTACCGAGAATGGCAATCAGACGCATGTCGAACTACTCGCCGGCGCGGTTTGGTCACGTCTCGCAAAGGTTTTCGACTCAGGCGAATACTATGAGATCAAATCACCGAACGCAGTTGGTGCAGTGCGGGGAACCTCTTTTGGAATGTGGTATGCCGACGGGGTAACGACGTTGATCGTGACCGAGGGCTCGGTTGCATTCTTCGCAGTCGACCCTGAGACCGGGCTGCCTATTCCCGATACAGAAGTCATAGTGAACGCCGGACAAAAAGCTGTGTGTGACAGGAACGGAAAGATCAACGTGACTGACCTTACGCAATCCGACTACTCCCTGCCATGGGTTGCGTTCAACGCCTCCGAAGATAGTCCTGGAGCACAGCCAGCACCATCCTTACCCGGCGTGCCCGATTCAGAAGCACCGGTTCCAAATACGCCATTAGAGCCCTCCACGACTACGCCGGTGGACAACGGCCCTGAGATTTCGGTTGTCAGCCCGTCGAACATAGACGAAGGTTCAAATGAGCGCATCACCATAAAAGGAAACGGGTTTGAAGGTGTAACGACTGTGCTGGTAGGGGCAAAGAAAGTTACTTTCGAGATCCTAAGCGACGATACCATCACGATCTGGGCCGATGATGTTAATCCAGGTAGCTACGACGTGACCGTAATCGGAGCAGGAGACAGATCAGCTACCCGTTCGCGCGCTCTCACCGTGAACGAAGTCATACCCGAAGAACCAAGCCCGCAAGACCCGTCGCAGGGATACAAGCCCTAAACTACAATGACCATACCAACCGGAAATGCGAGAAAGAAACTCCTTTCCTTGTTTTTCATATATGCACTTGTTGTAGGAATCACGCTTAGTGCGTATGCGTTCGGCTTCTTTGACTCGTGGCAGGAGAAGATCTACGATCGCCTTTACACGCGGGAGGAAACTGAACAGTCAATCATCATTATCTCCATAGACGACGAGAGCCTGAATGAGATAGGCCAATGGCCCTGGCAACGCGACGTATTCGGGGATGCAGTAAGGAATGTGCGCAACGCGAAGGCGATCGGCATCGACGTGAGCTTTTCGGAGCCTTCACGCGCAGGCGCGGCAGATGACCGCTTGTTTGCCGAAGCACTTCGGGACGTCGGCTCCACAACCCCCATCGTACTTCCAGTCCAACTCGCGGTACGAGGGAAGGTTTCAGCGGAGCCACTGCCACAATTCGCGGCATACGTACAGACAGGATTCGTGAATATCCCGGTTGATTTAGATTCGGTAGCCCGCCGTACGGTCTTTTTTCGTGACGGATATTCGAGCTTCCCTGCTCTTCTGGCCGAAGCGGCATCTTCCGGATTGCTTCAAACTGCGCCCGCAGAATTCCGCATACGGTATCACGGCCCGCAAGGAACGTTCCTGACTATTCCGTTTATTGATCTTGTAGAGGGACGGGTACCACCGAGCGTACTCGATGGATCAGTTGTGCTTATTGGTGCGACTGCAAGCGATCTGCACGATGTCGTAGAGACGCCGTTCGGGCTCATGCCGGGCGTGGAAGTGCACGCCAACGCACTAGTAACGATGCTTGACGCCTCATATCCTCAGCCGATGCCGCCGTGGGCGGCATCGGTACTCATCGCATTCGCGGATCTTGTGGCACTCGTTGCTATTACGCGAGCGCGACGACTTATTACGATCCTTCCCACACTCGTTTCTCTTGCGCTTTTCTTTAACCTTTTCGGCTTCGCTCTCTTTTCGTACGGCATCCTCTACCCTGCGTTCTATCTAAACGGCAGCATTCTTGCGATCATTATCATTTCCTTCGCCTTCCAGTACCTTGCCGAGTCGCACGAGAAACGTTTCATCAGAAGCTCTTTCCAGTACTACCTTACGCCGGAAGTGGTAAGCGAACTGATTGAGCATCCGGAGAAGCTTTCGCTTGGCGGTGAACGCAGAGAAATGACTATCCTATTCTCCGACATACGAGACTTCACAGCGATTTCGGAACGGCTTTCTCCGCACGAACTTACGCGCATCATGAACGAATACCTCACCGCGATGACCGACATCATCATGGAGCATCGGGGCATGGTTGATAAGTACATTGGCGACGCGATCATGGCCTTCTGGGGGGCGCCACTCGATAATCCCGAACAGGCCGCAGATGCGTGCCGTGCGGCGCTTCATATGTCGCAGAGACTCACTGAGCTCAACATCCAGTGGAAAGCAGTGGGGTCACCCGAGCTTGCTATGCGAATCGGTATCGCCACGGGGTCAGTTATCGTCGGGAATATGGGTTCATCGAGGCGTTTCAACTATACGGTCATGGGCGACGAGGTGAACTTTGCCTCACGCCTTGAGGGGCTTAATAAGGTGTACGGTACCGAATGTCTCGTGAGCGAGGCAACCAAATCCGTCAGTTCCTCTCCCGAGCTCTTCTTCCGCGAGCTTGATCGCGTGCGGGTGAAGGGCAAGCAAGAGGCGAGAGCGATCTTCGAGTTACATGCGGGAACCTTATCAGATTCTATGAAGCGCCAGTTCCATCATTTCGATGCCGGTAGGGAATCATACGCGCGTGGCGACTGGAGTGACGCAATCGCCCATTTTACAAAGGTCCTTGAGACAGGAGATGACGGTCCAGCTCGTGCATTGCTCAAACGTTCAGAGGAGTTTAACGTGCATCCGCCCAAAGAGTGGGACGGCGTGCAGGTGTTCAAAGATAAGTGAGATTAAGTTCCCTCTCCATAGATCGTCCAGATACGAGCTGGCTCAAATTTTGATTAACGTGGGTCATTACTTTTTAACGTCTTCTCCACTCTTTATCCTGTCGCACTAGGTATTTCTGATCTGCATAATCAGCCAGAAGTACTTCGCATATCTTTTCCGTGCGAATAGACTGAGAGCCCTTTACCAGGATTACATCTCCTGTTCCGATACGTGCTGCAATGTGAGGCGCTGCCTCATGTGAATTCTCAAACGAAAGAACCGATTCTTCGGGCATGCCGTTTGCGATGGCCACACTAGCCATTGCGCGAGCGCGAGATCCGATAGTGATAAGATAGTCAGTCTTTTCTGCTGCAAACTTCCCGATGCGTTCGTGCGCTTCCTGTGAGTATCGTCCGAGTTCGAGCATATCACCGAGAACCGCTGTAGTACGCGTACCATGCATCTTTGCCTTGATACGTGCAAGAGAAGTAAGTGCCTCTTCGACTGCGGCAGGGCTCGCATTGTACGAGTCATCTATCAAAATAGAACCGTCCTTCCCTTTCAATATCTTTCCCCGTCCCGGAGGTGGCTCATACGATTCAAGTCCCTTGAGCGCCTTCTTCATAGTGCAATCAAGCGCAAGAGCTGCTGCAAGAGCTGCTGCCGGAGCAAGGAGCTGTTGTGAACCAATTGCTCCGCGTACGCGGAGATGATGCTTTCTCCCTTGTATAGATACCTCTGCTTCCATACCGGCAGGTTTTTCTTTCTCCAAGAAGATCTCTGCTTTCCCGATGCGTACGTCCGCATTTGCTGCCTTTCCAAAAAGAATGGTTCTGGTTGAAAGCGGAGCAGCAAGTGCAAGGGCATATTTGTCATCTGACGAAAGTATGAGGGGCGCTTGAGGAGAAAGGGTGTATGCAGGCCTGAATTCCTCTTCACGCACTGCGTCAGGAGTTGCATATGCCTCCACGTGAACCGGCATGTCAGGGAGTCGGGTCACCACAACAAGATCGGGAGTGGCGATCCTAAGTATGCGCTCAAGATCTCCCGGATTGTCCGCTCCCACTTCAAGCACAAGGAGCTTCGGATACGCATTCGGAAGAAGGAGAAGCGCAAACGCTTCCCCAAATACATGAAGCCATCCAGGAATGCTTGTCCAAGGATTCTTCACCCCGAGTATGGTGAACGGCACACCAAACTCCGAGTTATAGCTCTTCTCGCTTGCGCGAACATAAAAACTTGTCGAAAGCGCGGCACGGACCGCGTCCTTGGTGGAGGTCTTACCCACGCTCCCCGTCACCATGATAATCTGTGGTTTGTATTTGCGCAGCACTCCCCTTGCGAACATCGCAAGTAGGGCCGCAAATAGATTCCGTAGTATCTTCTTCATGCTATTCAGCATACTCCGCCCGATCAGGCGGGATCTCATAATAATTGATCAGGAAGTGCGTAAGATCGATGAAGGGCTGGGTGAGGGTTTCAGAAGCGTATTGGATCCCATGTGGTTCCCGGGTATAGAGGAGAATGATGAATCTCGGCTCGTAGGCGGGAAAATAGCCGAAGAAAGAGTGGAAATAGAGGTTCTCATAGTAACCACCTCCGGGAGCCGCCATCTGGGCTGTACCAGTCTTTGCAGCTACAGACATTGAAGGGATCTTGGCTGTTCCCCCACCAAGCTTCGTATCAACCACCGTGACAAGCATGTTGGTCGCCTCATGCACGGCATCGGGGCCGAAGACACGTTTCGGACTTCCCCAGGAAAGCTTCCTGGTCACTCCCGATTCAAGACGTATCGCCGTAGCAAGATGTGGCGTTACAATCTGTCCTCCATTAGCAAGCGCTCCAAGCGCACGAATCATCTCAATCGGCGTCAATGCTATGCCCTGACCAAAGGACGCGGTCGCATATTCGACGTCACGGGGACTCTCAAGGTTTCGTATGTCTCCGTGGATCTCGCTTGGCAGGTCTATACCCGTCTCCTCGTCCATACCGAGCGCCGTGAAATACTTGCGCTGTCGTTCGTGTCCGAGGCGGAGCGCAATGAACGTAGCACCGAGATTGAGCGACTGTGAAAGCACTTCCTGCATGGGGACTGAACCCCGTGCCTTAAGGTCGTAATTGCAGATTTTCTTGGTGTTGAGAGTCATGCAGCCTGTGTCGTTGTAGTAGGTGCCGGAACTTACGACGCCTGCATCGAGTCCTGAGGTCATGGTGATGGCCTTCATGATAGAGCCGAACTCGTACCGACTCTCGACAAGAGGATTACCGAAGTTATCGCTGTCCTCGTTCTGGAAATCGTTCGGGTCAAAGGACGGGTATGTGCCCATGGCGACAATTTCCCCGGTCTCAGGGTCCATAATGATGCCTCCCGTCTCTCTGCTTCCGTACTTTTCGCTCACCTCCTTGAGTATCTGCTCAAGCTTCTGCTGGGCGACCGGCTCGAGGGAGGTGACGACATCCCCCTCCCTTGCGCTTCGGGCGTCAACTACCACGCTGTCGAGGTTTGCAAAGAGCTCTGCAAAGAAGTTCCCAAAGACCCCTTCCCCGTCGTGTGTGAGGACGTAGTTGTAGTAACGCTCGAGGCCGAAGCGTCCTGCGATGGTGTTGTCGTTGTCGTAGGCGATTATGCCGATGGTTTGGGCGGCATGCGTGCCTGCAGGATAGCTCCTCCACCGTTCCCGCTCAACGATAACTCCTGGAATATTAAAAGCATCTATGGCCCTTCCCTCATCCTCTGAAAGGCGGCGCCTAATTACTTCGTACGGATCATCGGTCTTTGCAGCTGAAGCAAGAAATGTTTCCTGATCAAGGTCTGTAAGCACACTAGAGATCCTTTCAAGAGATACACTTGCATCCTTCATAGCTCCCGGATCTATTGCAAGCAGGAAGCCATTGGTAAGAGTCGCTGCCGAAATAAGCGTTCCGTCCTTCCTTGTAAAGAATATAGAGCCGCGGTCAAAAAGCTTCTGTGAGGAGTTCACATATTGTCGCTCGGCACGAAGCGCGAACTCCTCTCCCTGCACTATCTGTACGAAATAAAGGCGGGCGGCGAGAAATACTGCAAACGCAATTACACAGAAGCAAACGATACGGAGCCTGGCGCGAAAGGCTCTGCGCATAGGTTAATTGGTAACTCGAGGACTTATAACGTCCGAAACGCGTAGGACGGAGAGTTGGGACATGCCTCCAGAGATGCCACTGAACACGCAGAGAGCATCTAGTAGATGCGGGGCGTTTAAAAGGGCGCGATTTAGTACTTCAGTCATACATTAGCGACTGAAAGAGAGACCTGGCATGCGCGCTTCAACGACGTACTCGATCTTCGAAGGCGCGACCAATCCCACGGAATACGGATCGGTGGAGTCGATTTTTGCGATGACTCCATAGTACTCGGTTTCAAGGAAGTGGATGCGAGCGCGGCTGTTGTCGATGCCACGAGCAAGCTGCGTTTCAAGCGTGGCGAAGAAGATGGTAGTGGCCATAAGAAGAACGTAGACGACGACAAGGGACAGTGCCATGGCGCCGAGCACGAAATTCGTACGGTCTGGTATGGCAAACGCAATGGCTTGAGTGCGTTTTTTCATAGGTATGAAATGACAGCGGAAAACACAAAGTACGTCACGAGTACGGCCCCCTCACGAGTCGCCGAAAAGATGCGAAGCTTAGCGCTTCTAGCGCGAGGATTTCTGATTGTCTCCTCAATACTCGGCACAAGCGGCTTCCGAGTCACGAGACTTCCCTTTCCTGCGTGTGCAGCGTCCCGGAACATTTGCTTCACGATGCGGTCCTCGATGCTATGGAAACTGATAACGGCAATGCGGCCCTCGCAGTTGAGGCGCGAGATAGCTGCGGAAAGACCTTCACGAAGCGCGCCAAGCTCGTCATTCACGGCAATACGAAGTGCCTGGAAGGTTTTGGTTGCTGGGTGGAGCTTCCGGTGGTGGTACCAGGAGGGTGTGCCGTCCTCGACTGCCTGCACGAGATCATCGGTAGTGAGGATGGAAGCCTGTTTGCGCTTCTTTACGATGGACTTTGCGATGCCGCGTGCAAAGCGCTCCTCGCCGTACGTATAGAGAATGTCAGCAAGCTCTTCTTCAGTTGCGCTGTTGACGAGCTCCGCCGCGCTCTCCCCTACTGCTGGAGTGCCGTACGTCATGATGAGAGGTTCGTGAGTCTGAAAGGAGAAGCCTCGCCCGCTCCCAAGGTGATATCCGCTCCAGCCGAGGTCGAAGAGCACCCGGTCTACCTTCGCGCAGCCGACTTTGTCGAGGATGGCATCAATGTTTCGGAAGTTGTCATTTATGACGCGAACCTTCGGACCCTTCTTTCCCTCAACAGCCTTCTCCCCTCGCTCCACCGCTTCCCTGTCCGCGTCGATGCCTATAAGCACACCCTCGTACCCGAGCTTTGAATGAAGGAGCGCGAAGTGTCCCGCTGCACCAATGGTCGCGTCAACGACTACGTCCTTCGCCTGAACCCTGAGCCCCTCGACAGCCTCTGAAAGAAGTACAGTATCGTGGCGGATCTCCATAGGCTACTTGTTACCGAGCATGAGCGAGTCTGCGAACTCGTCAGCATTCTTCTCTATCTGTTTGGTGTACTGAATCCATGCACGTTCGTCCCAAAGTTCTACCCTGCCCGAGACGCCGGCAACAACTGTTTTCACGCCGAGACCGGCGAAGGACTTGAGATAATCGGGAACTAGTATTCTGCCCGCGGAATCTACGTCGGCTTCCGACGCTCCCGCGAGCATTAAACGCGCGAGCCCTCGGCCAGCGCTATTGCCAGTCGAGTGCTCTGCGAGCCTTTCGGCTTCTTTCTTCCACGCGGCCTTGGGGAATATGAAGAGACAGCGATCGAGGCCGCGCGTCACAATAACGGACCCGCCGAGTTCCTTGCGGAACTTGGACGGTAGCGAAATACGGTTCTTTGCATCGAAGGTGTGCCTGTATTCGCCGATAAACATAGATAAAAGGAAGGTCTAGTGGTTTGAAGGGTCTCCCACTTCATCCCACTGGTAGGTAAGTATATGACACTTCATCCCACCCTCATAAAATAAGGCTGTTGATAACTATTTCTGTGCTATTTTGGACATTTCTATAGAAACAGAAAGGGCCCCGAGTAGGGGCCCTTTCAACTATCTAGCAGCTTCTCTCAAACGGTCGAGAACCAAGTCTCTAGGCAGTACTGATAGGAACCATCCCGCTTTAGGCCCTGAATCGCGCGCAAGAAAGAGTTGATAAATGGCTCTGAAGAGTTCTGCCGGCTTTATCGGTACGCTTTCCTTGAATTCAAAAAGCTTTGCTTGTATCTCCTCTCCTGTGCGCTCATCTTCTGAGAGGTAGTCAAGAAGCTGTCGTAGCGCTGTTTTTTGTTCTTCTGAAAGGGTGACTGTAGGTGCCATCTCCTGGAGCTTGTAGCGATATTGATCAGGAGCATACGAATCAAGCCAGAAGCGTGCGTATGATGCGCGTTCTTCGAGAAGCTTCTCCTCGTCCGAAGTAAGTGGGGTGCCCTTTACCTTCTCTGCCTCTTCGGGGAGCGAGAGGTGCGGCATCTGCACCATGAAAGCAACCTGCGAGAATCGCAGCTGCCAGGGCGCGGCATCTTCAGCCTGATCTTTTGGTAGTTGCGAGAGTATATAGAGGCGGGTGAAGTCGTCGGCAACACCATCGCGTACAAGCTGCGTGAGGTCGTCGTACCAGTCATACATGCGGGGTACTGAATCTCCCGAGGGATCAACGTCTATCTGTTGATTTATGTCCTTGCCAATGAGAATGAGACGAAGAATTTGTGGCGGAAATAGGTCAGCCATTTCCTTAGCGGAAGATCCCCTACCCTTCGACGAGGACATCTTCTTTCCTCCGACGAGGAAGAACTCATACGGGACATCGAACGGCGATTCTATGTTAAAGACTTCTCTTGCGATGTGATTTGCAACATCACGAGAACCTCCCTTTGTGGAATGGTCCTTGCCACCACCCTCGATATCAACACCCACAGCCTTCCACTTTGCTGCCCAATCTACCTTCCAAAAGAGCTTTGCCGCTCCTTTCCACGGGGCTATACGACCGGTGTTTCCACATGGGATCGACCCATACGGGCTTTGGTCACATGTATATTCGATCGTGTCACCATCAAAGTCGTATGCGCGAGTCGTCTTAAGCTTTCCACACTTCTCGCATAGGATGGATAGCGGGAGCCAGCTTTCGTCCTTAACTGATCCAGACACTTCTTGTAGGATGCGACGAATGTCAGAAGTACGCTCAAGCGCAATACGAATGCATTCATCCATACGCCCTGAACGGTACAGTTCAGAAGCGCGGTAGTAGGAAGGATAGAAGCCGGCCTTCTTGTGGACTTCTATGAACTCGCTTGCGTAGAATTCTGCGAAATTATCAAAGCCTGGTTCCGGTGACGGGACGGCATACAGTGGCTTGCCGAGATGCTCCTTGTACTTCTCTTCGGGAAGGTAGCCTGGCACAGTATCAAAATCGTCAAAGTCATTCAGTTCATACTGGTATTCGTTGGCGATTCCTCTTTCAGAAAGTACCTCTCCGACCAGGCCGTGAATAGCGACCCCGCGCATGGAACCCACATGCACGCGCCCAGACATTGTCTTCTCGTCACGGATAATGAGTTTCTTTTCGCTTTCGCGCGTTTCTTGTATTTCCTTAGTTATTCTGTCTGCCCAAAACATGTGGGCATACTAGCACAGGGAAGGTTGGCACTACGCCACCTTCTCTATCGTATACGTCTGCTTCCCGTTCGGAGTCTCGAAGGTGAAGACGTCCCCTTTCTTCTTGCCCATGAGTGCAGCACCGAGCGGCGAGACGTGGGAGAGTTTGTGCTCGCGCATATCAGCCTCCTCGCTTCCCACGATGGTGTACTGATGCTCCTCAGCAGTTCCCTCCTTCTTTATGGTGATGGCGGATCCAAAGCCGACAATGTCCTTTTTCTTGCCGTCGGTGACGATCTTCGCGCGCTTCACGAGCTCTTCGAGCTTGCGGATGCGCTCCTCGGTAGCGGCCTGGAGCTCGCGTGCTTCCTGATACTCAGCGTTCTCTGAAAGATCGCCCAGGGAACGAGCGTATTCGAGGTTTTTTGCGATTTCAGTCCTTCGTACGGTTTTGAGGTTCTCTAGCTCTTTCACCATTTCGTCAAACTTCTCCTGGCTCACCATTGTCTCTTGTTCGGTCATGTAGTTTTGTGAATTTCCCTCATTCTACGCGGAGCGGCCAGTACGTCAAATAAGGCTTAACGTTGGTATACGATAGTGGGTTGCTAACATATACGTACAAGCAGTTTGCTTCCATCTTCCTGAGGGGAAAGCGATTGACATTAGTTTGTATATTGTTAAACTGGAAAAGTACAACGGCTTCCGAAGCCCCCGAGGACTCCCGCGCAAGCGGGTGTCCGTTTTTATAGGAACGGCAAGAGCGCCTTGAAACTCTCGCAAATCTCTGATTGCTCTCTTGTAGAGAAGGAAAAGATTTTTCGTTTAAGTCGCTTACTATCCAATAGTCTTATTTGTGAAAGTAAAATGGCATACTGATTTCCATCCCGAGTATACGTAAAATAATACCTGCCTGACTTTTGCTAAGTTGTTATGGGTAGTGCCCAAAAGATTTCTTTGTTGAATTTTTTGAGAATCATAATCGGACGCTCAAATTCGTTATTTTTGCCGTCTTCTTCTGAACCTATATTGACTCCCAAAGAGCTCCACCACACGTCGCCCTCACGAAAGAACGCGCGGTCACGATCCTGAATGACTTTTTTCTTTTTGCTCCAATTATCAAAATCCTTTTGCATCTACTAACCGTACGGTTAGGTTACGCTTCTTCGGACTGGTTTCTGTGTGGAAAGACCGTCTTGAATTTCATAACTATTTTATCTTTTATTCAAAATATTCCGGCGCTGACTGATGCAACTCCGAGAGCGCGCGGTGTGTCGCCGACACTGCCCCCACAGACGTGCCTGCTGGTCCCCTATCCATGAGAACGACGTAGACGTACTTCGGATGCTCGTACGGCCAGAACCCCACCGCCCACATGTTATAGAACTCGTTGTTGGCGCCGAGCTGCGCCGTACCGGTCTTTCCAGCAAGACGGGCGAAAGAGAGGTCTGCAAGCCCCTGTGAGGTTCCTCCCTCAATAACCCCCTGTCGCATGCCTTCTCGCGCGACCTGAAGCGCATACGCGGATATCTCTATCCTCTCTCCCCGTGGCTCGCCCCCCATGCGGACCGTAGGCTGGACAAGAAGGCCTCCGTTTGCAACAGATGCGTACGCGCGCGCGATTTCCGCCATCGTCACCTGCATGCCGTATTGACCTATAGATGTGTTGTATGTATCTCCAAGACGCCATGGGTCTCCGAAGCGTTCCTCCTTCCACGCAGGTGTGGGTACGATGCCCTCTGCTTCTCCCGCAAGCTCTAGACCGGTCTTTGAAGTGAGGCCGAATGAACGGAACCAGTAGTTCAGGCGCTCGATGCCGAGGCCGCGCTGGTCCTGATATCCACCGCCAATGGCATAGAAATAGATGTCGGAGGAAACGGCGATGGCACGACGCGCGTCCACCCATCCGTGCGCTTTCCAGTCCTTAAATATTGAGGGGTTCGAGGGGTCGTATTGATTCGGTATGGAAATAAAACCTGCCGAGTATATGGATTTTTCGGGGCTAATGATGCCGTCCGAGATGGCTCCTGCCGCCTCCATTGGCTTCACGATGGAGCCGGGCGTGTAGAGACCGGAAATGGCACGGTCGAGGTACACCTGGCGATAGTCAGTAGAATACCCTTCAATGACGTCTACGGGCGTTCCTTTCGAGAGGACGTTCGGGTCGTATTCAGGATACGAAACGAGCGCGTGCACTTCTCCGGTGTTCACGTCCATGAGAATCGCCGCTCCCCCCTGGAATCCGGACGCGTCTGCCCGCTCCTTTACGGCGTTATAGAAAGCACGTTGCGTCCGTGCGTCTATGGACAGTGTTATCGCTTCGCCGTTGCGAACAGGACGAGCAGCTCCCTGTGACTGCAGGATGCCTTTTGCATCTTCTTCAATGAGAAGCGTGCCGTTCTCGCCGGCAAGCATGTCATTAAAAGCAGCTTCAACTCCTGCAAGGCCAGTGATGTCAGTGTCGTAGTAGTTACCGGAGGAGTCCTTCTTCGGATACGAAACGTACCCGAGAAGGTGTGCGAAGCCCGGTGCTTCATATACACGCCTGATCTGTCCGCCCTCTTCGGTCTCGTCCTCTATGTTCGAGACAAGATGCATGCCGTTCCGGTCCATGATGGCACCGCGCTTGGCGAAGATGACTTCAGGGCGTAGGCGGTTTCTCTCGCTTTGTGCTGCAAACTTCGCTCCCTGCACTATGCCCAGATTCCCGGCCTGCACTACCAGCACAAGGAATATAAGGCCAATGGTTCCCGCAATGCCGAGATAACTTACGCGGGAGATGGGCTTCTCGAGACGTCCCTCAAGGCTTCCCTGGTTGAATTCGGGAAGGTTCGAGGAGTCGAGGAATATCTCGTCCGGAGCGAGCTCATGATCTCTATATTTCCTTCTCCCAAAACGCATACACTACATGATACGCGTCCTCACGAAATACCGCACTCCATACGCTAGGGCTGCGAGCCCTGCTCCCCAGAGCGTACCGACGAAGAGTCCTTCTCCAGGGCTATACAGCACATCAACAAGAACGCCGACGATAAGCGCAAGCGGCGGAAACACAATGCCTGCGGCAAAGGATGCCACGAGCGTCATCGGCCACGGGAAGAAAAAAAGTGACACGAATGGAAAGATCGCGAAGAATATCTTAAACCACTTAGGGGAGAGATTCATATCATTGAATAGTCACCCATGTTATTGAAAACGGATTCACTAATCCTTGTATGCGGAGCACAACTGAGGGAGAAGAAGGATCAGTAACGACCTCAGTGATAGTAGCGATGGGGAGCGCTCCAGGACCTGGTACGTATATCTGATCTCCCACGGCCGCTCCCGCAGTACCCGGTATTTCGGCATCGAATCCTCCCGCACCGGTTCCGGTGAGCTTGACCGGAATGCGTGTCGGGCCGGCCCATCCTTCCGTTACGTTCCCGGTGTGGGAATAGAGCGTCACCCGCGCAGTTCTGGCATCCGCGTTCGTGACCGTGCCGAGCGGTATGCCTCCTGGACCATACGCAGCTGCGCCAATGCGCACACCGGCGTTTGATCCCTGGTCCACAACGAGCAGGTCGTATGGAGAGACGGGGGGTCGAGCGAGAACTCCGGCAAGTATGCCTCCCGCGCGCTCTGTGCGAGAGCCGAGAAGGCGTTCCAGATCGCCTGCGCGCGCGGCAAGAATCGCCCTCTCCGCACGCAGCGCCTCGTTCTCACGCATGAGGCGTTCACGGTCCTGCATAAGACCGGCACGTGTTTCAAAGGATACGGTCGTTCCAACTTTTTCAGTAATAACCTGCCCTGCAAGAAATTTAGGCGAGACGATTGCTGCAAACAGTCCAGGTGCCACAATCCTCAGTATCAAAAGAACGAGTACAAGAAGCGCAAGCAGGGCCGCAACAAGGCGTCCTGTCGAGGAGAAGAGTCCTCCCCTAGTAGTGGTTAGGTAAGATCTCTTCCTCATGCATGAAAGTGTCGCCCCACGGCCTCGGATTCTCGGTAACTATTCCCGTACCTCGCACGACGGCAGTGAGAGGATCCGGAGCGACGTATACCGGCACACCGAGCATCTGTGAAAGAAGCTCAGGAAGGCCGCGGAGCATCGCTCCTCCTCCGAAGACTGTGACTCCACGCTCAAGGACGTCCGAAAGGAGCTCGGGAGGGGTACGTTCGATAACTTCCTTCATTGCCTCCATAAGGCTGTCGAGTGATGGAGCGAGTGCATCACGTACATGGCTGTCGGTGAGAAGAACCTCGCGAGGAAGGCCAGTCGCAAGGTCGCGGCCTCGTATCGGACGCACGAGCTCCTCATCAAGCGGCAGCACCGCCCCTATGGCTATCTTCGTCTCTTCCGCTGTCTTTTCGCCAATGGCAAGTTGGAATTCGCTCCGTACAAAATCTATGATGTTTTCATTGAAGCGGTCTCCTGCAACCTGTGAACTCTTGCTTGCGACCGTACCTCCGAGGGCGATAATGGCGATGTCAGTGGTACCTGCGCCAATGTCGAGCACCATGGTCCCAATTGCTTCAGTCACCGGAAGCTTCGCGCCGATAGCGCCCGCCATGGGTTCTTCGAGAACGAATACTTCTCTGGCTCCTGCAGTTAGAGCAGCGTCGCGCACTGCACGACTCTCAACGTTCGTAACACCAGTGGGCACACCAACAACAACTCTCGGTCCGAAAAGCTTGGTACTGCCGGACTGCGCTTTCTGAATGAGGTAGGCAAGGAGTTCCTGTGTCACCTCAAAGTCAGAAATGACACCGTGCGCAAGCGGGCGCACCACACGCACGTGTGGTGGGGTCTTGCCGAGCATGCTCTTGGCATCTGCGCCGACGGCCACTATCTGTCCGGTCTTTTCGTTCACAGTCACGACCGATGGCTCGTTGAGGACGATGCCACGGCCACGTACATATACGAGCGTATTGCCCGTTCCGAGATCCACTCCAATGTCGCTTGAGAAGAAAGAGTTTTTGGAAAGCCTGCGCGCCATATTATGTAAACAAACCTACTATCTCATCACGAGCGACGCGTTTTACTTCCCCGCTCTTTCTATCCACGACCTCGACCTTCCCCGTCTCGATAGTCTCCTTCCCTATGAGCAGGCGGGTTGGGATGCCGAGGAGGTCGGAGTCGGCGAGCTTCTCACCCGCGCGCGCGTCACGGTCGTCGTACAGAACCTCAATCCCTGCACGGACGAGATCCTCATACAGGGAGTCGGCGTATGCGGTTGTGACATCACCTGGAACGAGGGATACGAGATGGACGCGGAAAGGAGCAACGGCTTCGGGCCACACAATGCCTTTCTCATCGGCAAAAATCTCTACCAGCGTTCCCATGAGACGAGTAATACCGATGCCATAGGAACCAAGGATGACCGGCTTCTCCTCTCCATTTTCGTCTCGGTATGAGAGCCCGAGCTGTTTGGATTTAACGTCTCCAAAGCTGAAAATGTTTCCGACTTCAGTTGACTTCGCTTCTTCGAGCTCGTTTTCTGTGACGCCGAGCTTCTCAAGAACTTCTGGAATAAGGACCTCCTTATTTACGGCGATGTTCTTTCCTTTATGTATATATATGACGTCCTCCCCTACGTCCGATATCGTTTGGAATTCGTGACTGAATTCCGTGAATGCGCCCCCTGAAGCGAAGGTGAAATATGTTCGGTCGCCGAGGCCCACGCGTTCGAAGATGCGCTTGTACGCCTCTATGGCGGAGTTATAAAACTTCTCATGTGCCGCTTCATCCTTAGTGTATGAATACATATCCTTCATGACGAACTCGCGGCCTCTCATGATGCCTGACTTTGCTCGTAGCTCGTTCCTGAGCTTCGTTTGAAATTGATACGGATACGCAGGAAGATCACGATAACTTCCAACGAAGTGCTTCATCATGTCGGTGATTGGCTCCTCGTGTGACCAGCCAAATCCGACCTCGCTGCCGTTTGCAAGCTTCGACTTAAACCACACATCCACGTTTTCATCACTCCACCGGTCCGTTACTTCCCAGAGCTCCTTGCGCTGGAGCGAGGTCATGATTATTTCCTGCCCTCCGAGGGCATCCATCTCCTCCCGAACTATCTGCTTGATCTTCTCAACTACCCGTATTCCAAGAGGAAGGTAGGCGTACACCCC
>DATDUD010000049.1:0-9952 GCA_036517735.1 Minisyncoccota bacterium
TTCTGGGAACCACGAGAAATTTCAACGATGACGTTCATCTCCTCCTTGGTGCCCGGGGGAATATCGTGTAGCAAGTTCATATACCTAGTATGCGTTATGCCTGGTTCTCTGCCTGAGCCTCGGTGGTGATATCCCGGTCATCCGGATTTGTAGCGTCGCCGTCCTCGGAAATCTTTGTCTCCTCTTCAACCGTGAGTGCTCCCGTGTCAGCATTTGCATCGTCCTCGGTCGTTACGATCGAGTCCATCTCGTTAGACGCGATACCTGCCTCAATGGAAGGACTGTCTTCAATTGCTGCTTCTGCAGCTTCAAGATCACCTTCGACTGCAATGGTCGTGTCAGGAGCATCCTTCTTGCCTGCATAAAGCTCGTCGGAGTCTGCGCCTGCTACTGACTCACCTCCGGTTGAAGCGATATCGATGTTCCATCCGGTGAGCTTTGCTGCAAGGCGCACGTTCTGGCCGCCGCGTCCGATGGCAAGTGACTGCTGGTCCTCTGAGACAGTGACGGTTGCGCGGTGGTCCGCTTCATTGAGCTCTACTTCAAGCACTGAAGCAGGAGAAAGGGACTCCTTGATGAAGGTACTCATGTCTTCGCTCCATTCAATAATGTCGATGCGTTCGCCTCCAAGCTCACCCATCACCGTCGAGACACGTACACCGCGCTGGCCGACAAGTGAACCCACCGGGTCCACATGCGGGTCAAGGGAGGCGATGGCGATTTTGGTGCGGCTTCCTGCTTCACGTGCAAGGCCCTTAACTTCAAGGGAGCCTGCAGCAAGTTCTGGCACCTCGGACTCGAAGAGCTTTATGAGGAACTTCGGGTGGCTTCGGGAAAGGCGGAGGTACACGCCGCGGAATCCTTCGTCCACGTTATACAGGTACGCGCGTATACGCTCTCCTGGACGGAAGCGTTCTCCGGGAATCTGTTCCTCGTATGGGATGATGCCTGTTGCGCGACCAAGGTCGATGAATATGGCGCCCCGCTCCATGCGCTGCACAATACCGGATACGATCTCGCCCTTCTTGTGCCCGAACTCTTCAAGGATGGAAAGCTTTTCGGCCTCCCTGATCTTCTGTATGACTACCTGCTTTGCAGTCTGGGCTGCGATGCGGCCGAAGTCGTCCTGAGGCTCAAGCGGGAATACGATCTCGCCTCCAAGTTCTGAGTCGCGCTTGATGCGCTTAGCGTCTTCGATAAGGATATGCTTCTCAGCATCGTACCGCGGGAGTTCTCCTTCGGGCACTTCTTCGTTTTCGTGATGGAAGTGGGTTTCGGGGAGCACCTCTGCTTCTTCTTCGGGCGTAGGAAAGCGCACCATCGTGTCGTCGACGATGGTCTTTACCTGCTCAAAGGAGACAGTACCGGTGTCCATGGAGAGCATAGCGCGCACGATTTGCCCGCGCTTTCCGTACTCCTTTTTATACGCAGTTGCCATCGCAGACTCGATGGCCTCGAGCATGGTCTCGCGGGAGATGCCCCTGTCCTCGAACTCGCCCAGCACTGAATGAATGGTCTTAAGATCCAACATATGCCCTGTATTTAGTTGTGTATCACGCAAATAATTCGGTTTTCTGAAAAATAAAGGCCCGCGGGTGCGGACTTTCCAGATAGGTAAAACGTACCATATATAGGTTCATTGCGTCAATGAAAAGGAGGAATTATAGTTCAGGACAGAAGGAGGTTTACTATGCAAAAATTATTCGTGAGCTACGTGGTCTACAGATCGAATCCACCTGAGTTCGGGAACTTCTACATCAATGCGTCGGAACCAAAAACGATGCTGGAAGTGAAGGAGCTTGATCTGAAACTTCAAAATCTCCTGACCGAACTGAACGACAAGTTAACCGTTCCGGTTATTCTTTCATGGAAAAAGCTGGAAGGGTAATTCTCCCCGAACTATTAGAGGCACGCGCCATCGCTTTGCGATGGCGCGTTATACTTAAACCCAGCATGCAGGTTGCAGAAAGCGAACTAAAGACGTTCATCCTCGATTCGGGGCTTGTTGCGCGCAACGTGGTTGATGAAGCCGAGGCTGAGGCGAAAAAGAAAAAACAGTCCATAGGGGACATTTTGGTATCGAAGGGAACTCTCTCTTCTGACGCACTCCGTCGTATCAAGGCGTACGTGCTCGGCATACCATTCGTGAACCTGAAAGACCTCAAGATTTCACTTGATGTGCTCTCCCTCATACCCGAGCCCATAGCACGCACGCACAACATCATCGCGTATGAGCAGAGTGATAAGGGACTATGCGTCGCCATGCTCGACACCGAAGACCTTCCTGCAATCGATTCAGTAAGAAAGAAGACGCGATTGAACATCCTTCCCCGTCTCACCGACGAAGAGTCCATACGTGCCGCATTGCTCCAGTACCAGAAATCTCTCAAGGAAGAGTTCGGGGATCTCATAACAACGGAAGCAGGGAAGCTCACCCTGGTTGCGGAGGACACCGGAGCTGAAGCTTCCGGAGAGGATCTCAAGAAGATGGCAGAGGATCTTCCTATAGTCCGCATCGTCGACACACTGTTGCGTCATGCCATTGTCGAGGATGCTTCTGACATTCATATCGAGCCCATGGAGAGAGAGGTAATGGTTCGGTACCGCATTGACGGCATACTTCACGACGCCATGACCCTGCCCAAGCAGGCTGCGCCCGGACTCACCGCCCGCATCAAGGTACTTGCTTCCCTCAAGCTCGACGAGAAGCGCCTCCCACAGGACGGACGCTTCAAGATGGAGACTGAACGGGACAAGGTATCCTTCCGCGTTTCTCTCCTCCCGACGTACTTCGGCGAGAAGGTCGTGATGCGCCTTCTTCGAGAGAGTGGTGAAGGATTCACGCTCGAAGCTCTCGGCTTTCATGGAGACCCTCTTGAGCGCATTCATCAGAGCATCAAGCAGACAACCGGCATTATTCTCATTTCCGGCCCGACTGGTTCTGGAAAGACGACGACTTTGTATACCGTCCTTGATATTCTCAACACGCCTCAGGTGAACATCTCCACCGTTGAGGACCCGATTGAGTACCAGATGGCGCGGGTGAATCAGACGCAGGTAAATCCGGCTATCGGGTTCTCGTTTGCCAATGGACTCCGCGCCCTTCTTCGTCAGGATCCGAATATCATCATGGTGGGAGAGATCCGGGACGGTGAGACGGCATCTCTTGCTATCAATGCAGCGCTCACCGGACACCTCGTGCTCTCTACCATCCACACCAACTCAGCCGCCGGTGCCATTCCAAGACTCATAGACATGGGGGTGGAACCGTTCCTTCTTGTGTCCACTCTCCGCCTTGTCGTCGGACAGCGTCTCGTCCGCCGCCTTACGGATACAAAGCTGACCTATACACTTGACGACGTCGAGCGCGCAAAGGTCGCGAAGGAAGAGCATTTCGATGGGGCCTTGAAAGCACTCATTGACGAGAAGCTCGTGGAAAATGGAACGAAGATCGGAGACGTTCCGTTTTATAAACCAGGGACTGACGGTGACGATGGATACCATAGCCGCATCGGCATACATGAAGTGTTATCGGTCTCTCCTGCGATACGTGACATCATTCTTCATAGCGGGCCGCCGGACGCCATAGAGGCTCAAGCGCGCAAGGAGGGAATGCTCACTATGCTTGAAGACGGCATATACAAGGCGACGAGAGGCATAACTTCTCTTGAAGAGGTGCTTAGGGCAATTTCTGAGTAAGCGGATGGTACACTTTTTGCATGAAATTCAGCGTCATCGTACGCAACTCTGAGGGAGTTGAGTCGAAGGATACGGTCGAAGCGGCAAGCCGTCTTGCTGTGTACGAAGAGGTGGAGAAGGGCGGGTCTACGGTCGTTTCTCTTGAAGAGAAGGGAGAGACGTTCGCACTTCCTGCGTGGGCAAACATCACCATCGGGTCAGGAGTGAAGACGGAGCAGAAGATAACCTTCACTAAGAACCTCTCGGCCATGCTTGCGGCGGGCCTCACTCTTTCTCGCGCGCTCTCGGTCCTAGGACGGCAGTCGGACAACAAGGTACTGAAAAGGGTGATTGCGGAACTTGAGAATGCGGTCAAAGGTGGATTGTCCTTCCACGAGGCATTGGCCCAGCACCCGAAAATCTTCTCGCGCCTCTTTATCGCCATGACCAAGGCAGGAGAGGAAGGAGGAAAGCTTGCGGAGACCCTTAAAGTCGTGGGGAAGCAAATGGAGACATCCCATCAGCTCACTAAGAAGATCAAGGGAGCGATGATATACCCTGCCATCATTTTGATGGCAATCTTTGTGATTGGTATCCTCATGCTCATATATGTTGTTCCCACGCTTTCAAGCACCTTTGCCTCTCTTGGAGTCGATCTTCCTCGCTCAACTAGGATCATCATTGGGGCGTCGGACTTCGCGGTGAACAACATTGTGGTGGTACTCGGACTTTTGATACTTCTTGGTTTTAGTATCTTCTTCGGTGTCCGATCAAAGATAGGCCAGAGCGCTATTCTTGCAGTTGCTCTCCGTCTACCAGTCATCAAGCAACTGGTGCAGGAGACATACAGCGCACGGGCAGCACGCACACTCTCCTCGCTCCTTTCCTCGGGAGTCGAGATACTCACAGCGATAGGGATCAGCGCAGAGGTGGTGGGAGAGAATCGTTTTGGGAAAGTGCTTGGTATTGCAGAGGAGCGTGTCAGGAAGGGTGATGCTCTCTCAGCAACGTTCATGGAATATCCGAAACTCTATCCGGTTTTTGTCTCTGAGATGATCGCTGTGGGGGAAGAGACGGGAAAGCTTTCCGACATGCTCGGGCAGATTGCTGAATACTATGAGCAAGACGTTGAGGGGCGCACCAAGGACCTTTCAACCATAATCGAGCCGTTCCTCATGTTGTTCATAGGGGTGTTCGTGGGTATCTTCGCACTCTCGATGATCTCACCGATATACTCGCTGTCGGACAAGATATAGGGTTTGAACCGACACAAGGCATCAAGTCGTTGTGACTAGGACAATCTGTTAAACTACTGACGAGGCCGTTGACTTCTACTATCACTTATAGTATTATCAAAACATCGTTGAATCCTACTCCATGAGACAGGCTATTTACGGCTTATTCGGCATTCGTGCTGACATTTTTACAACTAGGCCGTAAATAAGCTGCCTTATCGACACCAGACGATACACACCATGACCGAATTCAAGAAGAACAACCGTTTCAGCGGAGGAGACCGCCGCCCTTTCCATAAAGGAGGAGACAACAGGTCGCAAGGCCAGAGAGAGCTCTATGACGCCGAGTGCAATAGCTGCCATAAGAAGTGCCAGGTACCGTTCCGACCGAACGGCCGCAAGCCCGTGTACTGCAGCGACTGTTTCAAACAAGACGATGACCGCGCACAGAAGCCCCGCTTCGAAAAGCGCGAATACACCCCATCCCGCGCTCCCATCCCATCTGCTCCGGACCCACGCATCGACGGACTTAAGCGCCAGCTCGACACGGTCACTGCAACGCTCGAGAAGTTGGTTGTGACAGTTGAGTCCATGAACCGCGCAGATGCTCTCACGAAAGAGGTACGCAAGCATATTCCTGCTACAAAGCCCGCACCTGCGCCAAAGAAAGTAGCAGTAAAGAAAGCTGTAAAGAAGGCAGTCAAGCGCGGGAAGTAGCCCCATCTCAAATAGGAAGTACGGATAGCGCACCAATGGTGCGCTATTATACCTTTATATGCGTTCCTTGAAGTGGCGCGGCATGAGCTTCATGGATGTCATCATCGGCACCGCGCTCCTGCTCATGATATTCGTCGCGCTTTCTGGACTTCTCCGGAACTCGCTCGTTATTGCATCCATTGCGAAGAACAAAGCAATTGCAACCGCAGTTGCCGAAAGCCAGATGGAATACGTGCGCTCACTTTCATACGATGCCGTTGGGACCGTAGGGGGAATTCCTCCAGGGAATATCCCGCAGTACGCGACAACGACGAACAATGGGTTGGATTTCGTAACCCGCACATACATTGAATACGTGGACGATCCCAAGGATGGACTTGAGGCCGCTGATGGAAATGGGATAATGACGGATTATAAGCGGATAAAGGTGAGCGTTAGATATAACACTGGGGGAGCAGACAGACTCGTGGAGCTTATCTCGAACTATGCTCCCCCCGGACTTGAGACTACGACCGGAGGAGGAACCCTTCGTATAAACGTGGTGAACGCGGTTGGTGAAGGAGTGCCCGGCGCAAGCGTTACCATCACCAATCCATCCACCGATCCTTCGGTAAATCTGACCGCCTTCTCAAGCGATCTGGGCATCGTTTATCTTCCGGGTGCAGCTACTTCAACCGACTATCGCATCACTGTAGGGAAGGACGGGTATTCCACTGCGCAGACGTATGAACGGGATGCGACAAACCAGAACCCAACGCCTGGATACATGACCGTGGTAAAGGACCAAACCACTACTGGAACATTCGCAATCGATCTTCTTGCTGCCCTTACCGTGCGCACCTTCTCTCCAATTGCGACCACGACGTGGACCGATACATTCAACGATTCGGGAAGCATTGCTTCAGAATCGAATGTATCGGTAGGGGGAGGAAGCGTTGCACTCGCAGGAGCTCCGGGGACGTATGCTTTAAATGGAAGTGTGCGTTCCATTGCTCTTGCCCCCAACTATCTCGCTGAGTGGACGAGTGCTTCCATAAGCACGTCGCTGCCTCCTGATACGAACGTACGATTCCACATAGCAGACGGTGGAGGAACACTTCTGCCTGACGCTGCGCTTCCCGGCAACAGTTCCGGCTTTACTACCGAAGTCGATCTCTCGGGCGTTCCTGAAGAAACATATACATCCATTTCTCTCGTTGTATATCTCGATAGCATCTCAGTGAACGTTACGCCATCGCTTCTCGACTGGACCATCCTCTATCAAAGAGGACCAGTTCCGCTTCCGAATGTTTCCTTCTCGCTCACCGGAGGAAAGACCATTGGATCGACTGGAGGAGGAGCTCCTATATACAAAACCAGCGTGTCGCAGTCGACCGACGATTCGGGTGTGCGGGAGCTTTCTTTCGAGTGGGATACGTACCAGGCGGATATCCTCTCGTATGACGTGGTTGATGCCTGCAACGCACCTCCGTATACGCTTGCTCCGAACGCTTCGTTCGATTCTTCGCTCATACTAGATGATCCGACAACGAATTCAGTGCTTGTATCCGCTCGGACGACGGCTGGATCGATCAGTGCTGGGAGTATTACTCTCTCGCGTACTGGGTACAGTGAGACTGTCGGGGTGAGCGAATGCGGGGCAGCGTACTTCGGCAACGTTGTTTCAGCGTCCGATTACACCGTTACGGCAAACACTCCTGGATATGTAGACGTTGTGGCGACGGGAGTTTCAGTATCTGGACAACTTTTCTATGAAATCATCTTCGAATAACTATCTCCGAGGGATGACGCTCGTTGAGCTCCTTGTGGTAATTGCCGTTGTCTCGCTTGTCGGCGTAGCGCTCTCGGGAGCCATCCAGTACTTCTACCGGAGCAATGCCTTTTTGCTTGAGCAGACTGCTGCGCTTGATAACGCAAGACGCGGCGTGAGGGAAGCCGTCGTTGCCGTACGCGAAGCTTCATACGGTGACGATGGTTCGTACCCTATCGCCTATGCGGCGACCTCGACCCTTGTCTTTTACAGCGACTTCGATAAGGACGACTCGGTGGAGAAAGAAACGTACACTCTCATAAATGGGGTGCTATACCGTGCTGTTGTGAATTCGGCAGGTTCGCCAGCAAGTTACGCCGGACAGCCAATAAGTACATCGACCGTAGCGACCTACGTCACCAACAGCACGTCTACGCCTCTCTTTACCTATTACGACCAGAACGGAGTGCAGCTGTCCGCGACGTCTACAGACGAGTCAGGCATCGCCTCGGTTAGGATTAGTCTGATGGTGGACTTGAACCCCTTGCGCGCCCCGAACGTCTTTACGCTTACGGAAACCGCAACCCTGCGAAATCTCCGTATTACTGAATGAATATGAAAAAGCACCGCGGATTCCTGATGCTCATGGCGCTCGTGTTCGGCTCAGTGTTCCTGATGGTGTTGGGCGCTCTTTCAAGCGTCACGCTCATACAGAACAGGGCACAGAACGCAGCCACCGGACGGGTGAAGGCGCTTGCTCTTGCCGAGGCGGGACTCGAATACTACCGCTGGTTCCTTGCGCACAATCCCGGAGACCTCACCAACGGTACAGGAGAAGAAGGACCATACGTGTTTCCATACAACGATCCGGAAGGAGGAGTGGCGGGCACGATCTCACTCGCTGTCACGGGCAACAGCTACTGCGGTCAGACACCAGCAGCCATAGACATCGTATCGACTGGTGCGCCTGACGATGGCTCGAACATGACGCGTACGGTCCACGGACGCTACGCGCAGCCCACTGTTGCCCTCTATTCCTATATCCTAAACGACAGTGTCTGGGCGGGAGCCGACCGTGTCATCAACGGTCCGTACCACTCAAATGGCGGCATACGTATGGACGGAACGACGAACGCTCCGGTGACGAGTTCGCTTTCTTCTTGGATTTGCACTTCCTCCTTTGGCTGCTCTCCGAACCAGAATGTTGCCGGCATCTTTGGTTCAGGTCCTAATTCCGAACTCTGGTCATATCCGGTGCCGCAGGTGGATTTCGCAGGAATCTCTGCGGACTTCTCGTACTTAAAGACGGTTGCGCAGGCAAGCGGCCGCTATCTACCCCGCTACAGCACAGGTTCGAGTAACAGTGCTGCGTGGGACAAGGGATACCATCTCATTTTTAATAGTGACGGCACGGTGACGGTGAGGCGGGTAACGAATGCGACCCAGCTGAAGGTTATACCGGTCAACAGTGCAGACCCATCGACCGACCGTGCGCTCATAAACAACGAGACTAACTATGCAACCTATACCCTCTCTCCTACCTGCGGCCTCATCTTTGTTGAGGACAAAGTGTGGATCGAGGGCACAGTCTTAGGAAAGGTCACTGTGGTGGCCGCAAACGTTATTGAGACCGGCATCGCTCCGAGCGCCTATCTCAAGAACAACATAACCTATGCCGATAGTGACAGTGGTCTTACGCTCATCGCCGAGCACGACATACTTGTGACTCCGGACTCCCCCCAGAACATGACCCTGAACGGCATTTTCATCGCGCAAGGGGGAGCCTTCGGCAGGAACCTTTACCGCAATAGCAGCAACAACAACTGTCACGCAACGTACGAACCCCGTACATCGCTTACCATCCGCGGTACGACAGTATCAAACAAGCGGACGGGTACTAAGTGGATGAACGGCTGCGGTTCTGGGGACGATGCGGGATACCAAAGTCGTACGGATGCCTTTGATCGTCAGGTAGCGACCGATCCGCCACCCTTCACTCCAATCGTTTCGAGTGATTATAAGTTCGTTGATTGGCGGGAGGAATAACTACTGACAGTCTGGGACGGGACGAGGTTGGAACCTTTTGGTACACAGGAACCCCTCCTAGGAGGTAGGAGGGGTCCGGGGAATGAGCTCAGGCGGAATAGAGTAGTCCGACCCTGAAAGAGATCCGAGCGACTCCTTCAGCTCGGCCTTGGTGAGACCGTCCCTCATTGGGGCTTGGGGCGTAACTGCGCGCCCTGCACGGAACTCATGAAGTTGAGCGATGGACGCAGGTGTTGCAAGATGGCGCTTCATATCTTGTTCCTCTGTTATCTACTAGATATATACCACACTCTGTTTATTACTGGCAGACTAGGTTTCGAAGCGTACGGTATACTTTTTCCATGCTGATCATTGCTAATTGGAAGGCGTACGTAGATCAAGCGAAACGTGCAAAGGAACTTGCTGCAAACGCCAAAAGACTGGCAAATCGAAGCAAGCACATATTCGTACTTGCCCCCTCATCGCCCCATCTCGGCCTTTTCCCTAAAGCAGGAAAGCGCAATCTTCAGTTCGCTGCGCAGGATGT
>DATDUD010000050.1:0-3996 GCA_036517735.1 Minisyncoccota bacterium
GCCGCCGTAGTAGCGCTTGCCGGGATACCCTTCGGAGTATTTGTTAGTGAGAACACTTGCCATCGCTTCGCGGACGGCCTTTGATACGTAGTTCTCGGAGGGGATGAGTTCAAGGCCTTCGGCTTGGCGATCTTCTTCTCCTATGATCGCCTCAAAGATTTCCTTGTCCTCTTGTTCAATATGCGGATAGTTATTCTCCATAGGTTGGATTTTAGCATCTGTCTTGCCCGACTTCCCCCTTTATAAAATGAGTCGTATCATGACGAGATGAAACCTTTTAGCGACCGGGCACCTGACACCCAGTACCGCGACAATCTTGCTTACATACTCAAAAACGGCGAGCGGGTAAAGAGCCAGCAAGGTACTGATGCTCTCACAGTTATTGCCCCTCCTCCGATGCACTTCAAGCTTGAGAACGGCTTCCCCATGATCACGGAGCGGAGCGTCAAAGGATTCTGGAAGGGTTCTATCGGCGAGATCTGTGCGTTCATTAACGGGGCGCGCACGCTTGAAGAGCTCGAGTCGTTCGGATGTAAGTTCTGGACTCCTTGGGGTACGCCCGAGAAGGCCGCAAAGCGCGGCCTTGAACCCGGCGACCTCGGTCCCGGTTCCTATGGAGCCGCTTTCCACGACTTCCCGACCTCAGAAGGTGTCCCGTATAACCAGATAAAGAATATCGTCGAGCAGATGATCGAGTTCCCGCACCTGCGCACTCACTTCATCTCTCCATGGATACCTCAATACATCATCCGAGGTACGGGCAAACAGCAGAAGGTCGTCGTATCTCCCTGCCACGGATGGATCCACCTGCGCATCATCGACAACAAGCTCACTTTGCACATGTTCCAACGTTCAGCTGACTTCCCTGTTGGCGTGCCCTCGAACATGATCCAGTACACTGCGCTTCTCATGATGTTGGCGCACGTGACCAAAACGATTCCTTACGAATTCGTGCACAGTTTTTCCGACGCCCACATTTATGTCGACCAAATAGATACTGTTAAGGAGTTGCTCGCACGAGAACCGAGATCTCTCCCAACGGTAACCATGACCTCGCCAAAGACTGATGTCTTTGATTTTCGTGCTGACGACTTTGACCTCTCAGACTACGACCCCCATCCACCGATGAAAGATATTCCGGTTGCCGTATGAGCGGATTCTTGAACCACAAGAACGCACGGACTCCCGATCAACAAAAGCTGATGGAGACTATCGAGCGCGACGGAGTGTGCCCTTTTTGCGCCGAGCATTTCGTTACCTACCACCCGAAGCCCGTACTTGCCGAGACCCCCTTCTGGTTCTTTACCGAGAATATGAGTCCCTACAAAGGGACGAAGTACCATTTTATCTTTGTCTACAAACCGGCTCATATCAGCTCCCTCGCTGACCTGCCAGCAGAGGCGTTTGCCGACCTCCATTCCATGCTTAAGGAAGCCGTATCAAAGTATTCAATATTTGGAGGGTCATTCTTTATGCGCTTCGGCGACACGCAGTATAACGGGAGTAGTGTTTCGCATCTGCACGCGCACCTTCTTATGGGAGACGCGGATGCTCCAGGGCATGAGGCGGTGAAAGTGAAGCTCGGCTAGCTAATCGACGAAGTAGATCGAGACCCCTTTGGCCTTGAGTACCTGCTCTCCGTCCAGTATGGCGTAGCCTCCATCGCAATACAGATTCTTGATGCCAGCATAGGCGACGAGCTTAGCGCACGGCGGGCACGGAAAGACGGTAAGGTACATATCCGTTCCCTCAAGGGAAACTCCCTTGCGTGCCGCTTCGGCAATTAAAGCTGCTTCGGCATGTAGCGCCGTAGACAGCTCAATATGTTCACCTTTATGGAAATTGCTCCTCGGGTCGCCATTCACATACGGAGTGTGTTCACTCGGCACGTGTGCGTTATGCCCAACCAGAATAGGTTCTCCGTTCTTCGCGATAACTGCACCGATATGCCTCCATATATCTGAGCTGCGCTCGGCCTCCTTTGCTGCTGTTCCCATAAGACGCTTGTGCACCTCTTCGCGCGCAACACTGTCTTTAGGTACTACCGGCCTTTCTGCTAGAGCATTGTGCTTGTCCCAGCGCAGGAACACCGACTCGAACGCTGTTTGCGCTTTTGGGAAAAGCTCAGTTACTAGCTCTCGTGACACGTCCTCGTCGGGAAGAACTATCTCGATGTCCGACATATTGAACGTGCCTGCGGTTTCAGCATCAAGAACATGAACTGACGTAAATATGTCTAGGGCTTCAATAGCCTTTTGCATGAGATCTGGGCTCAATTCACGAATCTCCTTACCTAATACCCGGAATCGACTCGTGATCTCCGGGCCGAAGATATAGAGTTCGGCACCGCTGTATTTCTCGAAGAACTGTCGGTATCCCTCATGCAAGACAGGAACGTACGCGATGAGAATTCGGCGCTGCATGCTACTTTTTGCCGGAATCGAGTGAGTTCAACGTCTGCTCTATAAGCTTCGGGATCTCAGCGGCGATACCCTTTGCAAGCTCGCTTGCACTTTCGTTGAGCTTTGCCTCGACCATTTTCGATAACTTAGGAATTATGTCCTCAGCAAACCTGCCCGCACCACTCACGTGAAGAAGTCTGACCTTGGCCGTCGTAGAGGTCTCGGCCTGCGGAGGGAGGAGAACGACCTTCCCGCAGTATTTCTTTTTCTCAGCAATATCCTCCTTCTTATGCTTGGTGGACTTGGAGAGGACAAGAACGTCGGGGCGTACGAGCTTGATTAACGCGTTTTCTTTTTCATCTAGCAGCTTGAGTGTTATCGCGTCAACGTGCCGAAGATGGGAGAGAATGTGTATACGCTCTCCCTCTGAAACCACTGGCCGATTAGGTCCTTTCCGCTTTTTGACTTTTGCATCACTGTCGACACCGACAATTAGAAGGTCTCCCTGCTTTTTCGCCTGCTCAAGATACTGTGCATGACCAACGTGAAATAAGTCATACGTGCCGGACGTAAGCACAATGCGCAAACCGAGCTCCTTCCAATGATTTACCATGCTCGCCAGCTTCTTTGGGTCAGAAACATAGCGGTCCTTGAGATTCGTTCCATCTCCGAATATGCCTGCATTAATCGCCATAGTGGAGCTAGTATACTATGGACGCATAATCCGGTATGGAACTTCAAAAAGTACGTATTTCCATAGTAGTTGCCATAGGACGGGACAAAAAACACAACCGCGTCATTGGTAGGGACAATAAGTTGTTATGGCATATTCCCGATGATTTGAAGCGCTTCAAGGCCCTTACTATCGGACATCCCATCATTATGGGGAGAAGGACTTTTGAGTCGATCGTCGCTTCTCTTGGAACGGCACTTCCAGAACGCCTGAATATTGTTGTAACGCGTGATACCAGCTGGTCGTATCCAGAAGTTACCGTTTGCCACTCTCTTCCTCATGCGCTCAGTCTGGCAAAAAGAATCGACTCTGAAGAAGTATTTATCGGAGGCGGTACCGAACTCTACACTCAAGCACTCCCCTATGTTGACCGTCTTTATTTAACTCTTATCGACGACGAACAGGAAGGTGACGCGTTCTTCCCCGACCATGCAGAGTTCACAAAAGTGGTTGAGCCTGAAGAACATCGCATTTGGAATGACTTGAAATACGCGTGGGTAACGCTTGAGCGGTAGCAGGTCCAGCATCTAGGCCGGATACTACACAAAGACTGTGTTTTGAGGGTTTCCACAACCCTCTGTGGATAAGGGATTTCTCCTTCCCGATATACTTACTCCAGACTGTAACTTTCATTGGGAGGGGTCCATGGACCTTGCACGAGAAGTTGTTCCTCCGCAGGGGGAACTCTGGTTGCCGTCTTCCCTCCCGCCGGGAGGGCAAGACCACGAACTTACGGCACTGCAGATCCTTGCGGGGGATATGCCACTGCCCATTACCATCAACGGCCTCAAGCGGCGAGACATCAACGCTGCCAAGAACGGACTGATTCGATTCCTCAAGGAAGTTCCTCTTGAAGAACTG
>DATDUD010000051.1:0-3347 GCA_036517735.1 Minisyncoccota bacterium
ACGACCTTCGCGCACCTCGACGGTACGGTGGTGCTCTCGCGCCAGCTTGCGTCCCTCGGTATCTATCCTGCTATCGATCCGCTCGAGTCCTCCTCTTCAGCTCTTACTCCCGCAGTCGTCGGAGACGAGCACTATCAGGTAGCAAACAAAGTGAAACAGATTTTACAGCGGTACAAGGACCTCCAGGACATTATTGCCATTCTTGGTATTGAGGAGCTCTCGGACGAGGACAAGCTTACGGTATCCCGCGCTCGCAAGATCCAGCGCTTCCTTTCGCAGCCGTTCTTCGTGGGCGAACCGTTCACAGGGACACCTGGACAGTACGTCTCACGAGATGAGACTGTGCGGGGCTTCAAGGAGATCGTAGAAGGAAAGCACGATGATAAACCCGAGAACGCCTTCTATATGAAGGGTACTATCGACCAGGTCAATGGCTAAGACATTTCATCTCACCATAGCTAAAGTCGGAGAGAATCTCTTCGATGGGGAAGCTATATCTGCAACCTTTCCGGGGGCGGAAGGAGTATTCACTGTTCTAGCTAATCACGAACCATTTGTGTCTTCGCTTAAAGAGGGGCCTGTCGTGGTCATTGATGAAAAGGGGCAGGTGCACCGCATAGAGGCGGAGAGTGCAGGGGTTGCTGAAGTGTCGAAGAATCAGGCGACGGTGCTGTTGTAGGATCGATGCCCGTTCTGTCAGCAATAAATTGATTATGTCTGCTTCTTTCCCGAGTCCGCGTAGAGCGTAAATAGCGCAATCAAGAGGCTCACTGTAAGCGGCCCAAGGAAGATTCCCACAGGTCCGAAGAACGCAAGACCCCCGAGCACTGCAAGAAGTATGACAAGCGGAGGGAGGTGCACTCCCCGGCCCATGAGAACCGGTCCCAGGAAATTATCAATAAGACCAACAGCAGCAACTCCCCACACAAGTAATCCGATAGCGGAGACCGTCTGGCCAGAAATGAGGAGGAATCCAATAGCAGGGGCCATCACAAGAGCAGTACCCACCCCCGGCACGAGCGCGGCAAGACTCGTAACCAAACCCCAGAGAATGGGGTTTGGTAGCCCGAAGATCACATAGCCGACGGAAGCAACGAGTCCCTGGACGAGGGAGACGAGAAGACTGCCCCGCACGACCGAGTTAACGGTGAGTTCCAATCGGTTGAAGATACGCTCATCGTCAGCATCGTTGAGCGGGGAGAGGCGAAGCAAACCTTCGCGTATTGCAGGACCATTCTTAAGGAATACGAAGAGTGCGATAAAGAAGATGAAAAGACTGAGGCCGATGCCCAGAATGCTTGAGAATGCTACGCCCGCATGCGCAAGTATCCACTGAAGGCCCTGGGTCGCATACACATTCATGTCGGTGGCAATATTTTGCGCAAGTAGTACCGAACCGGGAGCGTATGGCTCAAGTACGCTTCCGATATACAGAATTGCGCCTTGCGCGTTTACAAGGCCTGGTCCCTGAGTGAGGGAAAGATAGGTTTGCTGCGCCTCACCGATGACCAGAATTGTGACCAGCGAGATGGGGGCAAGCAGTACAAGAGTTGCTAGTACCACGGTAGCGAGGGCAGCAAGGCTCTGTGAGCGAGATACGTGCCTAAGAAAGAATCGATGTACTGGATAGAGGACGACTCCGAATATGGCCGCAAGCGCAAGCGGAGTCAGGAAGGGCTTGAAGATGAAGAAAGTGAGGACCGATACGAGGGCAAGGAGCCCGAAAAGGGTATAGCCCTGGATATTGCTGCTGTGCATACGGGGAAGTATACAGCAAATACAGGCCCTCTGTGGTAGTATCTGCCCATATGGGTATACAGAATTTCCTTTTGGGAGCAGCAATGAAGTGGAAGATGAAGGATGTGCCGGAAGGACAGCGCAAGCAGATCATGACGCTCGTGAAGAAGGATCCTGAACTCTTCAAGAAGATCGGTGAGGAGGTAGACCGACGAGTCAAGGGCGGGGAGCCTCAGATGAAAGCGACTCTCGAGGTCATGAAGAAATACCGGACAGAGCTCGGTTCGGCAATGCAGAATGGCTAAAAAGATATACATCCTTCTTGGGCATCCGGATAAGGAGACGCTGTCCGGGCACTTTGCCGACATATATGAGCAGGAAGCTAAAGCCGCAGGGCACGAGGTGCGTCGCACGAACATCGGCGACCTTTCCTTTGATCCCATTCTCTATAAAGGATACAAGGTGATTCAGGAACTAGAGCCTGATCTTCTTAAGGTGCAGGAGGATATGCGATGGGCGGAACACTTTGTCCTCGTGTATCCGGTTTGGTGGTCAGCTACTCCCGCACTTTTGAAAGGAATGTTTGATCGTCTCTGGCTTCCGGGGTTTGCATTCAGGTTCCATAAGAAGACGAGTTGGCATTCGATACCAGGATGGGACCGGCTTCTTAAGGGAAAGACCGCTCGGGTTATCGCTCTCTCAAAGCTCAATCACTGGACCATTCGCCTATTCTTCGGGGACTTCACCAATGAGATATCAAGGGCAACGCTTGGGTTTGCGGGATATCGAGTGCGCATGACGGAGATTGGAAACGCTGAGAACCTGTCGGAAAGGAAGAGGATTTCATGGGAAAAGAGAATTGCCAGGCTTGCACGTAAAAGTTCTTGACCTCGTTTTTGAATCAGCATATACTATTACTACAGTTTGGCTTCGGCCTCGTCCCCGAAAGGGGCAAACGTTAACAAAAGCCGTCAAAGCAAGTCTTTGACGGCTTTTGTTAACTTTAGGAATTCAGCTTTTTCAAGAAAGCCTATTTTACTGCCCAATCTACGCGTATCAATTGTCCTGATTTGTGAAATATTTGCATGTGCTTGTTTGCCCCCAACTAATCCAATAGGGACACGATAGCGATGTTCCTTACTTGATGTTGTTAGAGGGACTGTTAAACAGGCATCTCGACCGAATGAGCGTAGGATAACTACAGGCCGAAAATACTTCCGTCCACGACCGTTTTGTTCAGTTCCTATATTTAAACCTAGTCTGCACCACCAAATCTCACGTACTGTATAGAAACGGGAACTCGAGGAATCAAGTTGTTGCTTTTGTAAATTCCATCCATCAAAGTCTTTTTCCATACCTCAATGGTACGGGACGCTCAATGCGAAAGGTCTTATTTGACTTGTTGAAAGAGGATGCGGTCTTTCATCTTTTCTCAAAATCGCGTACAGTCTTTCATAATGTTGAAGATTGGCATCGTGGGCCTTCCAAACGTCGGCAAATCGACGCTTTTTAATGCACTCACCAAACAGGCTGTACCTGCTGAGAACTACCCTTTCTGTACGATTGATCCGTCGGTAGGGGTGGTGGGAGTACCTGATGAGCGGTTGGAC
>DATDUD010000052.1:0-2910 GCA_036517735.1 Minisyncoccota bacterium
CGCATCTCCCCTTTCTCAAGGTTCGCATCTGAAACTCCGAGTGTTCGAAGAAGGAGCTGCAGTTCCCGTGCAAAGCGGCCGGCAGTTTCTGCGTCGTGTATGACCGGTTCGGTAACGAGCTCCATGAGAGGTACGCCAGCACGATTGAAGTCGACAAGACTTCCCTCTTTGCCTTCATGCGAAGAGCGTGCCGTGTCTTCTTCAAGATGTACGCGGGTGATGTCCACATCCGCAAGCGTGCCACCTGATACGAACGGATATGCGTACTGAGTGATCTGGTATCCCTTGGGTATGTCGGGATAGAAGTATGACTTGCGATCGAACTCGCTATAGTCGGCAAGCTCTCCATTCAATGCCTTGCCTACGCGAAGTACGTGCTCGACTGCCTGCTTGTTTGCCTTCGGAAGAGTCCCGGGATGCGCAAGACAGATGGGACAGATGTTCACGTTCGGACGGGTCTCGTCCGGATCGTTCCTGCAGTCGCAGAACATCTTGGTCCGAGTCTTGAGTTCAGCATGGACCTCAAGGCCGATAGTGGGGCGATACTCCATTGGCCCCAGTATGCGCTACCGGGGCCTCGGTTTGCAAGAAGGCCTATTGCTTTTCGAGGGTCTTGGCGAGAGAGTCGGAGAAGGATTTAAGAAGAGTGTCGTCTATGACCGAGAGGGGTATGGCCGCCTGCCCCGCTGCCTGGGATAGCTCTTTTAATTTCCGTTCCTTTGTTTCCTCATCCAAAAGGTCCGTTTTCGAGAGCACAACGATCTCGGACTTAGTTCCGAGATCTCTTCCGAAGGAATCTAGCTCTGCCCGTATGGATCTATATGCCCCAGCAACGTCTTCTTGCTCGGACGAGACGAGATGTACAAGAAGTGCAGTCCTTTCTATGTGCCTCAAGA
This sequence comes from Minisyncoccota bacterium, assembly GCA_036517735.1. Lineage (GTDB taxonomy): Bacteria > Patescibacteriota > Minisyncoccia > Phycocordibacterales > Phycocordibacteraceae > C7867-001. Next base: position 897 of record DATDUD010000052.1, read on the forward strand.
ACTTAGAACCCAAACCTCGGCCGGTCGAGGCACCTTCGATAAGACCTGGAATATCGGCAAGAAGGTATCCATAAAAGTCGCCGAGGTGCGGATCAAGGGTGGTGAAGGGGTATGCGCCCACCTTGGACTTCGCCTTGGTTAATGCATTCAAAATGGAGGACTTTCCGGCGTTCGGAAAGCCAATGAGACCCGCGTCAGCGATGATCTTGAGGGTCATATGGATATCCCCAACACCCCCTGGCTTGCCCGGTGTAGTCTCTATAGGATTCTGGTTTTCAGCACCTTTGAAATGGTGGTTACCTAAACCTCCCTGTCCCCCCTTAAAGACTATCTTTTGCTCTCCTTCTTCAAGGATCTCATATATCTCCTGCGTGGTCGCATTCTTAGCAACGGTTCCAACAGGTACACGAAGTATCGCCGGCTCTCCGTCTTTCCCGTGCTTGTTATTTCCCTCCCCCGGTCCTCCGTTCTCTGCACGAAACTTCTTAGTGAAGCGGTACGTTGCAAGGGCTGCAAGGTCGCGCACTCCTTCGAGGATGACATCTCCACCGCGCCCTCCGTCCCCGCCTGCCGGACCGGCCCGATCCTTTCCTTTTAAATGGAGCCACCTGACGACACCGTCGCCTCCGCATCCGGCTGCTGCGTGTATGGATACTTCGTCAACGAATGCCATGTATGGTCATAGTACGGATGAAAGAATAATGTGCAAGAGATGAAGTTTTCCTGTTTGATCTTGAACTTACGTACATGCTAGAAAGGCTAGCCCTAGCGAGAGTCCATGTACGCTTAAGAGATGCGAACTAATGTGTATATTGATGCAGCAAATCTATTCTACGGAGGCGAGAAATCTCTTGGTTGGCGGATCGACTATGAGAAATTATATCAATATCTCAAAGAGAAGTATGAGGTTGATCAAGTGGTGTTTTTTGGCGGAGTCGATATCTATAACTTTCCTTTTGATTACCTTGCACAGGATTCCGTACCTATACACGAGCTTGAACAATACTTCACTAACCTAATTGAGCGAGGGAAAGAGACTGAGCGTAGGTTAATATCGTTTCAACGGCGTCTCCAGCGTGTGCGTTTTTATAGAAAACTCGAGGAATTTGGATACGTATTAGTACTGAAGCCAGTTAAACTACACTATGACGCCCAAGGAAAGCCGGTCCGAAAGGCAAATTGCGATGTTGATATGACTCTCTATCTCCTACAACATCAAGCTAAATATGACCGAGTAATCGTCATGTCTGGTGACGGCGATTTCTTGCCGGTATTGAAATTCCTGAGAGCGCAAGGCAAGAAAGTTCTGATTTTTGCCCGTGGTCCTCGTACCGCCCGTGAACTTAAGGGTTTTGCCGGTGATGAGTTTCTCGATTTTGAATATTTGCGAGAACGTATTAAACAGATACATACAGATACTGCTATATAAAACATTAAGCGGCACCCATCTAGGATACCGCTCAGGTCTAGTACGTATATCTTACCCGACTAGGTTTCTGTGTCAAACGGGAGATCTCAATAAAACTTCCAAATATTCGCCTTTTACTGGTTTGTTATTCATATATGGACTGGAGAGTACCTTTAAGGTCCCTTCCAGTTCATATATTAAAAGTACGCCTGAGTGCAAGTGGCCGTAAGCGTAACTACGTCAAAATAGCCCTAAAATCGTATCACTTTGATACGATTTTAGGGCTATTTTGATACGATTTCCCATCCCTCAACCAATAGAGGTTCAGCCTTCTTATACTTCAGCGTCTGCACTTCTTCCCCCTTGCGAATGGTCACAAGGTCATTACGTCCAAATTCTGTCCCCTTAACAACCGGCTCCTTTTGAGCTTCTTCCCCACCCTCGCTTGCGGCAACCATGCGTGCGCGTACTTTAGCCTCTTCGGCCTTGATACGCGTCTCGTCTGCAGGACGTAGGTGCGGTACTGCCTGTCGTATACGATCTTCGATGGCATAGAGCATGTCCTGGAACCGGCGGAGTCCTTCCTTGCGGTACTCCTGAAGCGGG
>DATDUD010000053.1:0-8897 GCA_036517735.1 Minisyncoccota bacterium
GCTCCGAGTTACTACCCAAAAACCATTGCTACTGAAATTACTAAAGCATCCGCTTTCTATCCTGCAGAGGAATACCACCAGCGGTATTTTGAGAAGCATCCGGGAAGGGCGGTGTGTCATGTGTAGGTTCGAAACCTAAACTGCCAGAAATAAACAAGAAGCCGCCGCATACACAAAGCGCGGCGGCTTCTGTATGTGACGGCTAGGACAGCCCTAACAGATCAGCTCACGAAGGATCAAAGGGTAGAGCTCACGCTCAACGACCTTGATTCGCTCGTGCAGGCTCTCGACGGTGTCACCTGGAAGCACCTTCACAGCCTCCTGGGTGAGGATCAGGCCGGCGTCCAGCTCCTCAGTCGCCCAGTGGATCGTACATCCCGAAACCTTGACCCCCGCCGCAAGCGCGTCTTTGACCGCATGATCTCCCTTGAACGACGGGAGCAACGAAGGATGGGTGTTTAGAACCTTCAGCTTGTACGCGCCATCAGCAAACATGGCCGGTGAGAAGACCGTCATGAAGCCGGCCATGGCGATCAGATCAATTTCCCTGGTGCGGAGTAATTGCACCAGGTTCTCCGTATAGGTCTCCCGGTCGAAGTCCTTGCTGAAGTTCCGTACGAGAAAAATTCGATCAATGCCAGCCTCGCGCGCAACGCCGAGGGCACGGCACTCTCGGTCAGTCACCACGAGCTCGATCGGGAGGTCCTCGGCGATCATCGCCTCCAAAAGAGAGCCCGTACCAGAGGCGAATACAGCAAGACGCTGGGTCATGTCTCAGTCCTTCCTTTGAATGAGTCTGGACAAAAACTAGCACAGTTAGAGATAGGTTCCAACATCGTCCCAGACAGCCAGCAAAATCTGCTAAGATTTTCATATGCCATATCGCCTTGAAAAAAGCAGGGACATTCCGGAAAAGGATAAGTTTGGTATTCACCTGAACATCTATCCTGCTATTAATGAGAATTGTGAAGTAGCGCTTGTTGCTACGGATGAGGGACACAACCAGGAATTCTATGATCAGGAGTCTTCCTTCACATACATCATCCTAGAGGGAGACGGGATCTATTATCTGGATGACGAAGAAGTTCTTGTGTCGAAGGGTGATTTTCTTTCGATAGCTGCTAAGACTCGGATTTACTACAAGGGCAAAATGAAGATGCTCTTAATTACTAGCCCGGCCTGGAAAGAGAGTAACGAGGTGGAGACTCGTCCAAGTATTTGGTGATAAAAGTTCCAACATCGTCCCAGACTGCCAGCAATAAAAGGAAAACCGCCCTCCGCTTGAAACGAAGTTTGGTTTTCGCTTCAGCCTGAAGACGGCTGTTATTTGCCCTTGATGACGGCGACGTCGCCGAACGAGATTCCGACCCAGAGGTCCGAGTCGGGGGTGTCAGGGAATAGCCTCCTGGAGGCCTCGGCGAACTCTTCAAGCGAGACGCATCCGTTCTCGCCAAAGCGCCACACCATGATGCCAGTGCCTTGCGGTACGGGTTCTGCCCTAGCCGGCCATCCTTCAGGTCGAGCCATGATCCTTCACCTCATCCTTGTTGAACCTATATAGATATAAGCACACTATGCTGATATAGTCAAGCGGCTACTTGCGGCAAGATCGATCTGGGTTCCAACATCGTCCCAGACAGCCACAAGTAATTTTCACCCTTATCTTCCAATAGGATTCTAGGTAGAGGAACTTCACTATCGAGCTTTTGATATACTTACACAACAAGAAAGTCTCCATGTTATGCAAAAACTCATCATAATCAGAGGAAACTCAGGATCAGGCAAAAGCGCCGTAGCTGAAAGGCTGCGCGAAGAGCTTGATGGAAAAGTAGCGCTAATTGGGCAAGACACACTTCGGCGTACCATCTTGGGGGAGGCTGACTCTCTCGATAAGACTGACATCATTGGTCTTCTCGAACAAACCCTTAAATATTGTCTAGAAAAAGGGTACTCGGTAATTCTCGAAGGTATTCTTTCAAAGCCAAAGTACAAAGACGTACTAGTGAGGTCGATAGATACTGCACCGTGTGATTCTTATATATTTTATATCGATGTTTCGATGGAAGAGTCTTTGCAGAGGCACAAGACCAAACCTATCGCTACTGAGGTATCCGAGGAGAAGTTGCGGTCTTGGTACCAGCCACAAAACTATCTTGATGTACTAGGAGAAGTAGTTATTGGAGAAGAATCTACTTTAGAAGAGACGGTGGAGCTCATCAAGAATTCAATAAAGTTCTAACGTCGTCCGACACCCCCAGCTACATATGAAATCACAACAGCTCATTGCCAGTCTTGCCATTGTATTCTTGGTGCTACTTGGTGCCGGATACTGGTATGTGCATCAGCCGACAGTTCTATCGGTAACGAGTTTTACTGAATGCGTAGCTGCAGGGAATCCGGTCATGGAAAGCAATCCGCGCCAGTGCGTGGCCAAAGACGGCAGGCATTTTACGGAAGAAATGTCTGCTCAACCTACTGGTAAAGAAAACTTGATACGGGTGACGAGCCCAAGCCCAGGAAGCCTGATCACGAACCCTGTAATGATTACCGGTGAAGCCCGAGGCACCTGGTTTTTCGAGGCCAGCTTCCCGGTGTACGTTGCAGACTGGGATGGGCTCATCCTCGGTGAGGGACATGCGACAGCCAACGGGGAGTGGATGACTTCGGAATTCGTACCATTCACTGCGGTCATTACCTTCGACACAGGCAAGATACGCGGTAACTACTCGAATAAAGGCATACTTGTCCTTAAGAAAGACAATCCATCGGGGCTTCCTGAGCATGATGATGCGCTCGAGATCCCTGTACTCTTTACGACTGAGACGAGCACCATTCCTCCCACTCCAAAACCCGCAGACAAGGGTACCGTGAAAGGTACGGTCTTTCTGGGTCCTACCTGTCCGGTAGAGAAAGACCCCCCTGATCCTGAGTGCTCACCAAAGACCTACGCAACTACCATCCGCATTAGCATGCAGGGCGTGCCGTACGCTACGATAACCACGAATGCTGCGGGCGCATATACGACCATTCTTCCTATCGGAACCTATATATTCCTGCCCAAAGGAGGAGCGAATAGCTTTCCATACTGCAGCGAAACGCAGGTAGTGGTTATTGCCAACACGACCAGGACCGAAAACCTTGACTGCGATACGGGAATACGTTGAAAACTCTGCCACTTGTTCGAATATCGTCCCAATCTACTAGGAAAGAACGTTCACTATTTCCCCTTAGATTTTTTGGATCGTCTGGCAAGCACTGCTCGTACCGAAGGGCTTATCGACTTGTCCTTGCGATGAATACAGCCAATCCAACAACACGGTCGCCGTACTCCTTCTTTTAGTTCACTGACCAGCCTTTTGACGTGCTCCTTTCTCGTTTCGTCCTTCTTTACGGAAATAACCCAGCAGATCCACTCGTTCCGAGCGAGCGGTGTAAGGTCCTCCCAGCCTGTCAGTGCCGCCCTATCGGAAGTGAGGGCCTTTCGTAAATCCGACGGCATTTTATGTACTGTACCGCTGGAGATCTCTTTCTTGGCCATAAACTGATTTTATATTAGTTATGTAGTGAGACGGCTGTTCTTACTTTTCAAAGTCCAAGCAGACAGAATTAATGCAGTATCGCTTTCCTCCTGCTTCTTTAGGTCCGTCATCGAATACATGCCCCAAATGGCTATTGCAGTTCTTGCAATACACCTCAGTGCGGTGCATGCCGTGGTTGTCATCAGATCTTGTTCCCACATTCTCAGCAACTGCAGGATCAGTGAATGACGGCCAGCCTGAACCTGAATCAAACTTCTTGTCCGATGAAAACAGGGCAGCGCCGCAAGCCCGGCAGTGGTACATCCCGTCCTCGTGGTTATCAACATACTTTCCGGAGAAGGGAGCCTCAGTACCTCTTTCGCGGAGCACGTGGTATTCCTCGGGAGTCAGCTTTTCCTTCAGTTTCTCTTCGTTCATAGGGGAAGGATAACACTGTGCTAGGATGTGGGGACATGAATCGCCCGAAGCTTCTGGCCATCATTCTGGTGCTGGCCTTTTTAGGTCTCGCAGACTCCTGGTACCTTGCGCAGGCGGCCCTCTCGGACACAGCACTCTCTTGCGGTATCGAGGCGCTTGATCAGTGCAACACAGTCGCGCAGAGCGAATACTCTCGCCTTTTCGGCATTCCGCTTGCTGTTTACGGTGTCGCCTTTTACGTCCTCTTCTTCGTGTTTGCAGCCGTCATGCTTGCAGTTACCAAGCCCGTCCTCACCCGTATCCTCTACTGGGCAAGCGTTATCGGCTTCCTAGCCTCCCTGTACTTTCTCTATCTCCAGGTCTTTGTTATCAAGGCTCTCTGTGTGTACTGCCTTGCGTCCTTCGCGCTCTCAGTCCTGCTCTTCCTCATCGTCTGGAGGCTCAAAACAAGAGAATTTGTGATATCCCACTCCGTGATACCATAACCTTATGCATATGAAGCGAGCGTTACTTGCGCTTCTCATCTTCTTCTTCCCGCTTTCGGGCATAGCGGCCACGTTTGCCAGTGAAAAGACTCTGACCCTTTCCGAGCCAGTGCCTGATAACGCATACGTTGCGGGGGCGAATGTGAGCGTCTCGATCGACCTGCCTGCCGACCTCACGGTTGCAGGAGGAACTGTCGGTGTGTATGCGCCTGTTGCAGGTGACGTGCTTGCAGCCGGAGGAACCGTTGTCATCGAACGTCCGATTGGAGGTGACGTGCGCGTCGCAGCCGGTAGGCTCCACATAACGAGCGACGTGGCAGGTGATGTCGCTGCTGCTGCAGGATCGGTCACGGTGTCCGGGAAGGCCCGTGGCGTATATATCGTTGGTGGAACAGTCGAAGTAACTGGAGGTGCTTCAGGTCCGGTAACTATCTACGGAAGCGATATTACGCTCGCGGGAGATTTTGCCGGAGACGTGGAAATCATAGCCTCAGACCGTTTTACGGTTCGGGACGATACGCATATAACAGGGACGCTCAGGTATAACGCGCCGGAGCAGGCAGATATACCGCCGTCGGCCGTTATTGAAGGGGGAGTAACGTACACGGGTTCGTATGCATACGTACCCACGAAGGAGGAAGCTCGGAAGTTTGCGCTTGCAGGCGCAGGGGTCTTTCTCGTGGTGCGCACGCTCGCAGGGATGATAGTGGCCGGGCTCCTGGTAGGCCTCTTCCCTGCGTTCGCAGGACGCGTTGCCGACCTCGCCCTTTCCTCTGGCGGACGCCGTGCGAGTCTCTTCGCCCTTCTCGGATTTGCGCTCTTCGTCGCAACGCCTCTATTGGTACTCTTACTTCTCCTTTCCTTCGTGGGAGCCGGCTTGGCCATTCTCCTAGGAATCCTATACCTTCTCTTACTCCTTCTTGCTTGTGTATACGCAGGAGTGATTGCAGGAGCTGCGCTCCGCCGCCATGCGTTTTCGCGCTTTACCAAGAGCCGTGAGATCACCTGGAAGGACGCAGTTCTCGGCGTTTTTGTACTAAGTCTCATTGGAATCGTTCCGGTCATCGGCCCACTGGTGAAATTCATACTGGCTGTCGTTGCCGCCGGCATACTCGCAAGCATTGCGTATCGGTTCGCATTTCGGCCTACTGAGGAATAGGTATGGGGAAGGAGGGAGAGCGGAAAGAACGCGCCGCAAAACTCGTTGCGTACCTGAAAGACACATATCCGAAACCCAAGACAGAGCTTCTCTATGACACCCCGTTCCAGCTCGTTGCCGCAGTCATGCTTTCCGCGCAGTGCACGGACAAGAAGGTGAACGAAGTGACCAGTGCTCTTCTTTTCAAGAAATACAAATCGGCCGAGGACTTTGCAAGTGCTGATATGGAGACTCTCACTAACGAGACGAGAGGAATAACATTCAACGCGGCCAAGACTAAGAACCTTATTGCTGCAGGGAAAGTGGTCAGGGACAACTTCGGAGGAAAGATACCAAAGACCGAAAAAGAGCTCATAACACTTCCCGGAGTCGCATACAAGACCGCTCACGTCGTACTCGGTGAGCTGTATGACATTTGGGAAGGCATACCTACCGACACGCATGTACGTCGTTTTGCGATCCGCTTTGGTCTCACCGACAACAAGGACCTCACAAAAATATCCAAGGACCTGGAAGCACTTGTTCTCAAAGAAGACTGGAGGTATGTAAACAACGGCTTTGTTCTGTATGGCCGCTATGTTTGTCCCGCACGTCCGCATGACTGTGACAACCATCCCCTTACGCTTCTCTGGCCTCAGGCGGCGAATGTTTGGCCAAAGGCGAAGTAGGGTTGTTTGACAAGAAAACGGCTTGAGATTAGTATGGCCATCAGTTCCTGGTCTTTGCGGGCATGCGGTTTGCTATCTCGAGAGAGGGCGTACCTACTACCTGCGGAAAGCGCTACGATGATGGCCGTCATCGTATATTTCTCCCTGGGTGCCATGGTGTTGAGCACAGCTCGACGCCATCGGACCCAAAGGCCCTTCCAATGGTTGAGCACTGGTTCTCCACGGTCCAAGTGACTGTTCTCCCCAAAGGCAATAGGAACGGGACCCCTCCGCGCTCACGCGGAGGGGTTTTCACTTATATATCCGTAGGAGGTTATCATATTGGTATGGATTCCCAGAGGCCGGTCGCAGTCTTCGACATAGACGGAACTGTTTTCCGTTCCTCTCTCCTCATCGAACTCGTAGATCGCCTGATTCTCCGTGATGTCTTTCCTGAGAACGCACACTCATACTATGCAAAAGCCCAAGAAGAATGGCTTAACCGCCAAGCCGAGTACGAGCCGTATATAAAGAAAGTCGTGCATGCCTTCGCCAAGCATTTGAAAGGCGTACCGTACGGAGACGTAGCTGACGTCGCAGGCGAGGTCATCGAGGAGATGCGACATCGCACGTACCGCTACACTCGCGACCTTATCACCGAACTCAAGACCAAAGACTACTTCCTCCTTGCCGTCTCCCACTCACCCAAGTTCATCGTTGATGGATTCTGCTATGAGCTTGGTTTCGACAAGTCATACGGCACCTTCTATGAGACCGGAGCATCAAACCGCTTTACTGGCGAGATTGTGGACGAGCACCTCATTATGAACAAGTCGACGATACTTAGACGCGCTGTTGAAAAAGAGAACCTTACGCTCAAGGGCTCGGTAGGGGTGGGGGATACGGAAAGCGACGCTTCTATGCTCGCGCTTGTCGATGATCCCATCGCCTTTAATCCCAATCGTGGCCTCTACCGCCACGCCAAGAAGCATCTGTGGAAGATCATAGTCGAGCGCAAGGATGTTATTTACGAGATTTAATATTGACAATCCCTGTTCTCTCGAATACCATATACACACATTCGGGGATTTCCCGCGGCCCTGCCAGAGATGGCAGGGAAAACTTTTATATACCGTACAACTTCCCAAAGCCCTGCTTTACTAGTTTAAAATCAGCTTCGTCTATAGTGCCGATCTTGTTTGAAAGCCTCCGATGGTCAATCGCACGGGCTTGGTGCAGACAGGCGACAGAGGTATTCTCCTGGTAATTGAAGGACACATACCATGAACCTTCTTGCGGCTTGCTCGTAGCCGGGATTATGAAATAGAAGCCGTGTGCCAACTTCTTATAGATTATGGCCGGCCGTGAGAATAGCCTGTCCTTCCCATAGATTTCAGAACCGATATTGAGTCCAATACTGACCCACCAAATATCACCCTCCGAGACCATGGGAGGCTTATGCTCTTTACCATCAAGTTTTTCCTTTAGGCCTGTCCACTCCAAGAATGGTTTCATCTATATATAAGTGTACGCAGACAAGTTGGCTTCCAGGACAAGAAAACAGGGGCACAGGAGCTGCAATTGGTGTGACTTTTTCAGTAAAATTCCAGATTTCTATAATCTTCGATATACTGCCCCTATGCATAAGAAGCTGTACCGCTCACGCGACCACCGCGTCGTCTCAGGTGTCATGGGAGGCTTCGGTGAATATTTCATCATCGACCCCGTCATACTCCGCCTCATTCTTATACTCGCGACCATCGCAACCGGCGTCTTTCCAGGAATCATCGCCTATATCGTCGCTGTCTATATTGTTCCTGAGGCGCCCTCAATAACGCATTCAGCTCCGATAACGGATGATGATTCCGCAATTTAGGAACATTGTCTGGCAGCATGCAAAAGAGCATGGGCGTCATACGCTTCCCTGGAGAAAGCGCACAGCGTCCCCATACGCCATACTCGTATCGGAGATAATGCTCCAACAGACGCAGGTTAATCGAGTGGTCCCGCACTACCGCAACTTTCTCAAGCGTTTCCCAACCGTACGTTCTCTTGCGAATGCCTCCCTAAATGATGTACTCAAGGCTTGGCAGGGACTTGGATACAATCGACGGGGGAAGATGCTTCACGAAGCGGTAAGGCAGATCGTGAAGATACATAGCGGAAAAGTGCCTCGCGATGCCGCCTCACTCGAGAAACTTCCAGGCATAGGTCCGTATACTGCGTATGCTATCGTCGCTTTTGCGTATAACGAGGACACAGTGTTCATCGAAACGAATCTACGTACTGCAGTCATCCATCACTTCTTTCCGAAGCGGGAAAAGGTTTCCGACGAAGAGATACTCGCCATCCTTGCGAAAGCCTTTCCCAAAGGAAAAGCACGCGAATGGTACGCAGCCCTCATGGACTATGGCTCCCATCTAAAGCGCTCAGGCGTGCGCATCAATAACCGGTCTAAGGAATACGTAAAACAGAAGACCTTCAGGGGATCGAACAGGGAGGCGAGAGGAGCGGTCCTAAAAGCGCTTATGAACGGTCCGCAGTCAGCACAAAAGCTCTACGGTCTTCTAGGCACCGAGCGCAAAGAGCAAATCAAGCTCGCCCTCGCTACGCTCGTCCGCGATGGCATGCTCCAAAAAGAAGGCAGAGC